>JAIORV010000099.1 GCA_021107945.1 Vulcanimicrobiota bacterium
AAATAAATTCTATTACTTCTTGACAGATTCACATGTGCGAAATGTGAGTATTTAACACTTTAAAAAATTATGCGGGAGCGGTTTCCTAACTGCTATAAATCCATATGAAACCTCGAAAGACACAAGTTTCCCGACCTGCATTATCGGAATACTCCAATTCTATTAAGCAATTATTTACGCCCTCGACCTCTTTGATGTGATTTAAAAATCAGATTAAATGGACGCCCTCCTTAATTATCAGCTTTCCGTCAATTTCTACGGTAGGCTGTTTGATGATTCCGTCCATATGGAAAGGCACATCCACCACTCCGCCGAAATGGGCGTTATTACCAAGGGCGATATGGATTGTATTGTAAATCTTCTCGTCTTCCAATACATTCCCGGTGAATATTGCGTTTTCATTCAGTCCGATTCCGAATTCTGCAATATTCCTTGCATCAGGGCCAACTTTTCCGATAAGTTCAACAAGCTCTTTTGCTTCTTTGCCTCCTGATATATCGGTTGCGAATCCCTTTTCCACCTTGATTTTAATAGGCTTATCCATCACGCCAATCATAGCACCATCTACAATAAAGACACCCTCAGCGGTTTCTTCAAGGGGGGCAATGTAAGCTTCGCCCGCGGGAAGGTTTCCAAATGAACCGGGAGCGGTGTATATTCCCGTGTCAGGCTCTCCCTTTCTTCCCTCCAGCGAGAATGTGAGGTCCGTCCCGATCTTTGTTGTGATATGAACCATCTTGCCTTTCGTGAGAATATCACAAAGCTTGTTGCATCTCTCTTCCATCTTCCTGTAATCCACGGAGATGCATCTGTTCATCATTTCCTTTGTTACATTGGGAAGCGTTGCCCCTCTTGCCCCGGCTTTCACCGCGTTCTCCCTCGCCCTGGTATGTGTGAGGGATTTGGTTGTGGGACATACGAATACATCGGAAACCAGCCATGCTCTATAGACGGATTCCGGAGGCTCTTCCCCGTGAATTTGGCGGGGGATCATTTCCATGAGAACCGCTTCCGCGCCCATTTTCCGGCCTATTTCGAAAAATGCTTGTGCTATTTCTCTTTTATGCTCATCGGTAATTACAATGAATTTTTCTCCAGGCTTCAACGCCAGACAGTCTCTCAATGCAATTTTTGCACTATTTCTAAGCTTCTCGGACATAAGTATCTCCTTTCAAGATATGATATATTATATTTTTATTCCCTCTTTGATAGTAATTATTCACCGCAAAGACCACAAAGGTTAGAAAAAAGGGAGTAAAGTGAATCCTCACGCCGCATAAAGAACTTCTCCTTTTCTATCTATCTCCTGCATGAATTGATCTCCTATATCCAACCTCCCTGCATATTCAACAGGGGTTAAAACAATTATTTCCAGGGGTATGAACCTTTTTGGATCCGATAGTATTTTGCGCACATTAAAACATCTATCGAAAAATCTCATTCGTGTCTCTTTGAGGATTAACAAGTCAACATCGCTTTCCAAATCGGGAACGCCATATGCATAAGACCCGAAAAGAATTATTTTCTCGGGTTTATATTCAGCCACCAGTTTATCAACCATTTCCTTTATTAATTTTTTTACTTCTTCAGGCGCTTTCAAGGTAATCACCTTTTTAGCTTATTAAAATTATTGATTACATTTTTTTCGTCAACCTCAGGTCGGATCCCGTTTCACATTTCCCGTTTCACATTTCTATTTGTCATTCTTCCACGGATTCATAATCTGAACTCTCACCGGATTTATCGACAATATCTTTTTGATTTTGATCTTTGTTTACCTTATCATTTTCACCGCCATCGTCTTCGCCGTCGTGATTTTTCGAAATCTGGTACCAGAGATAGCCGGTTACTGCAAGGAATGCCAGCATAGCGGTAAGTCTCCAGTGTGTCCAGCCCCAGGGGATCTGAAGAGCTACCCCTTTCAAGGCAAGGAAGCTGTTTAACGCGGGAATACTGAGGTTAAGTCCTTTTGCCGTCATGCCTATAATCAGGATGCCCATCAGTGCGTCTCCGGCGATAAGCCCTGATGATACAAGAACTCCCTTTTCCACCTTCTGCTTTTGAATACCCTTTTTAAAAAACTTACCTGTAAGATATGAGAGACCACCTCCAACCATAATAGGTGTCGAGAGGCTAAGGGGAAGGTAAAGCCCCACTGCAAACGGTAGAGCGGGTGCGCCAAGTAGCTCGACACATACGGCGATGAATCCACCCGCCATGACGAGAGTCCAGGGAAGGTTTCCCTCCATTATTCCTCTTATGACAATCGCCATGAGGTTCGCCTGAGGAGCTTTTAATTGGACAACACCAGGAAGCACTCCCGGAGGTTTCGGCATTCCTGCGAAGCCCACATTATCTTTTAAAAACAGAAGAATCATTATCACAAATACAGAGGAGGCGACAATTCCTATAATCTGCCCCACCTGCTGTTTCCAGGGAGTGGCGCCGAGGAGAAATCCTGTTTTTAAATCCTGGGACACATCCCCCGCCATACACATTGCGATACATACAAATGCGCCTACCAGGAGGGATGTAACCATTCCCTGTATGCCGGTGAACCCGATTGCCCTGAATATAAGGCAACTCATGATGAGCGTTCCGATTGTCATTCCTGATACCGGGTTTGATGATGAGCCAACAAGTCCGACGATTCTTGATGATACCGTTACGAAGAAGAACCCGAATACGAATACCATCATCGCTCCCAGTATTCCCTGAACAACATTGTCCGATATGGTTCTTGTTAAGGCGATTCCAACAATAAGGATTACCGCCCCGACAAGCACCCATATCAAAGGTAGATCCCGATCTGTTCGCTTTATCTCTCTTTTTTTACCCTGTTTTGCATGTTTCACTCCTTCTATAAACTCGATAAATGAGATCTTAAACGAGCGTCCAATTGTTGGCAGGGCTTTTGCCAGCGATATCATTCCGCCAAAAGCAACCGCTCCTGCGCCTATATATCGAATATATGCTTCCCATATCTGTTCTGCATTCATCTGTGACGCCATAATGGTCTGGTTTTTTACCTGTACCATTACCTCAGGACCGAAGTTTATCATAAAATGTGTGATTAGCGGAATAAGTACAAACCATGCGAGCATTCCTCCCGCAAGCATGAGAGCGGAAATTTTCAGGCCGATTATATATCCCACCGCAAGGAGTATAGGGGATGATTCGATTGAGAACACGAGGTTTTTCATCCAGGGAATCTCCCACGCGCATATCTCTTCCCAGAGACAGAATCCCTTCTGAAAAAATTTGAATACAGCTCCCACTGCGATTCCCCCGAAAACCAATTTTGCCGGGTTTCCCCCAATGTCTCCAGCCACAAGTACCTCGGCGCAAGCTGTGCCCTCGGGGTATTTTAGCTTTCCATGTTCCTGAACAATCAGGAATTTTCTCAGTGGAATCATGAGAAGAACTCCCAATGAGCCACCGATAAGGGCTATGACCGACAACTTAAATATGGAAAACGATGAGGCATTGAATTCCGGCCACAAGTAAGCTGCGGGTATTGTGAAAATAATTCCTGCCGCCAGTGATTCTCCTGCGGAGGCGATTGTCTGAACTATGTTATTCTCAAGAATCGTGCCACGCTTGAAAATTCCCTTCAATATTCCCATTGACAATACAGCCGCAGGAACGGATGCGCTTATGGTCATACCGATTTTCAATCCCACATAGACCATGGCGACTCCAAACCCGATAGCAAGAACGATTCCCAGTATGACCGAAAGAACCGTCATCTCCGGGACTTTTTTCTTAGCAGGAATATATGGTTCGTAATCTTCTCCCGGAATTTCTTCGTATGCTGTTACAGGTAATCCCTTGTGCTCTTTTTCTTCCATTTTATGCTCCTTTTGTTTCTTCAGCTTCTAAAAATCTCAAGTTATTTTTAAACGTAAGTCAGTATAATTCCTTGTTAATATCTATCGGGTATATGCGATTTATGCCTTATAATGTGATCCATTATCTGTGAAGAAGAAAAGGAGGAAATGATCGGAGATATAATATTATCCAGGGATTATCAGGAAAATTACTTCAGGAGATGATTAACATTAACATCAATTTTATAAAAGATGAACTAATAAAAGACGGGTGGCAGGATACAGCACCGGGGAGATATATGGATATTGACTTCGACCTGATTGTATCAAGGCACATTATTTATGTTGATAGATGGGAAATTCTTATAAAAGAGTTGCCGGAACTTAATCGAAAAAATATGGATAAATGGCTGCGAAGATTTGAAGAAATAAAAGAAAATTCCAAAAATCTTCCCATCAGAAAATGTTTTGTTTTATGCCTTTTGGCGGAAAAGGTCTCCGGGGAGGCATGGGATTTCGCCCAATCTCAGAACCTATTCAATGCCGGTGAAATAAGCTTGAAAGAAGGGACCGGCAACCTGCTTATGGCAGATATAAAAGAAAAGAAGGTTTATGGACAAATCCCGGAAAAACCGTATGATATGTATGTTTTTTCGAATAATCTCAAGAAGATAATTACAGATGCTTTCGGGAGATGAAAAGTAACCTTTCGTAATGATAATAAAAACCGAAAATTAAACATAATGGAGGGAAGTATAAATGTATAAAAAAAATCCGTTAATCTTGCCCGGAATTATTTTTTTTCTGATATTGACAGGTTTTTTCTCTTTTCACCAGGAGGCATTATCAGGAAGGCATGATGGCATTGACACAGCCTTCGCCGAATCTACCAATTCCAGGCCTTTTGGGGTATTTAATGATATGGTGGTGGAAAAGGGAGGGCTTAGCATTCAGGAGGCCCTTGAACTGGGAAACCAGCGAACCAGGCTTATTCTCCACTGGAAAATGGTTGAACCGAGAAAGGGAAAATTCAACTTCGCACTTGTTGACAGGGTAATCGACATGCATCACAAGTTAGGAATAAAGCCCCTTGTAACAATCAGGTGTATTTCCAAATGGGGAACTAAAAGACCAAGTGCGAAAGATCGCTCTGCCCCACCCCGGGATATGTCCACCTATAGACGATTTATCAGAAAGGTGGCAAGTAGGTACAAGGGCAAGGTCGGGTACTGGCAGATTGAGAACGAGGTATATGACACAACACTGGGAAACTCCAAATTCTGGAACGGCACGAAGGAAGAATACATCGAGCTTCTAAAGAACGCCTATGATGAGATAAAGAAAGCGGACCCGGGCGCAAATGTTGTTATGGCAGGATTTGCAAATGTGATATTCAGAGAGATAGACAGAGGTAACGGGAAGATTAAGAGTTTTTTTGAATACCTCATGAATAAGGGAGGAAATTACTGCGATACGGTTGATTTCCACCAGTATTATGAACCCGACACTGTCTATAATGAAGTAAAAATACTAAGAGATACAATGAAAAAAATGGGATTAAAAAAAGAAGTGATATCAACGGAAGCAGGAGACCTCGATATCAGGTTATTCCCAAAGCATATACTTCACCCGGAAAAACCGATTCCGGTAGTGCAAAAATTCCTGGCAATACCGGATGTAAGAAATAAAATAAAGCAATTGAAGAAAAACAAGATTACACCGGACGAACTTGTAGAATTTGCCATATTCCTGAAGAAAAACCCCCGGTCAGGGCCTATTCTTGAGAAATACCAGGCGGAGAATCTTGTGAAAAGGTATTGTATTTCGCTCTCCCAGGGAGTAAGCCAGATTTACTGGGTATGGATGAGAGATCAGGAAAAACCGATTGACTGGTTCTTCGGCTCGATGTGCCTCCAGGATACCGACGGGAGAAAGAAACCGCATTTTTGGACATACAAGCTCCTGATTCTGAAGCTTGAGAATTTCAGGAGAGTGAAAGAGATAAAAAATAAAACCGGTGCCAAAATATTCAGGTTCGATATGGCAAAGGGATCGCCAAAATATATTTTATGGAGTGATAACGGGAGAAAAAAACTTGATATTTCATCCCTTGTTTCAGGATCGAAAGTGAAAATAACCCGTATAATCACACAGAGAGGCAAGACTATAAGAGATGTAAAAACAAAAACCGTTTCACCTAAATCGATTATTCTTGATGAAACCCCTGTGTTTGTCGAGTACCGGTAAGTTTTGACTGCGATTTAAAAGGAATGTATTGAGGGGGAAGTGGGAAACGGGAAATGGGAAACGGGAAATAAGCGGGATTTTAAGGTTCTTCGATACTCTGACATCCGACTTCAGTTCTCTATTTATCGGGACGGGGACGTCCCTCCTACATTTCCGTCCTCTGACCTCCGTCATCCGTCCTCCGACCTCCGTTTTTTACCACCATTTTTTCTTTCTGCTTTCCGCCCTTAAAAGTTCAAGTTCGGCGCGGTCTTTTTCTCTCTGGATTCTTTCCAGGGCGAGGGAGTCGATAAGCTCTTTCTTTTCCGTTTCATATTTTTGAATAATTTCGTATTTATCCCGTTTTTCTTTATCCAGGGAATCCCGGAGTTCCACTTTTTCCCTGTAACATTCTTCCAGAAGGCGATCTTTTTCCATCATAGCAGCTTGCATCTGGTCATATTTCTTGGTATCAACCCCACCCCTGACCGGAACCGTCCTCAGTTGGTTTACCATGTCAATATTTTCTCGTCTTAATTTATCATTGACTTTCTTCAACCGGGCATTCTCGATGTTTGCTTTTTCCTGCACCATGGCATCCATTTCGGGAGCAGGACCTTCTCCTTTAGAGTGAATTGTTTGAATCATTATTGCCAGTTGCTCTATTCTCTCGGAAAGCCTGTCCTGATCCGTCCTTGCGTCTTCCATAAACCGGACGATATCCTGAATCTGGCTATCCTCTCCGGATGTCGAATATCCCTGGCTGAATATCTCGTGCATTTCCTGGAAGCTTTGAACAAGTTGTTGTTCCAATCCCCTTGTTTCTTCTATTTTTCTGGCAAATAATTTTTGTATTTTGTCCGATTCTTCAGTCCGTCCGTGCTCCTGATAGATTGTCTTGAGAGCTTTATAAAGAGTATCAATTTTTCCGTCGAGTGTTTCAAGAACTTTTCTCTGCTCATCCACATTCTTCTTAACTGTTGCCTCAACTCTTGAAATTGCATCAATTGTCTGTCCCGGATTGCTTAAAAATTTCTTCATCTCTTCAAATTTTTTGCCCATAAACTTGGGGTCCTGAAGCTTTATGTTATCCTTTACAGTTTCAAGATCCGTCTTCAATTCATTCAAGTACTCAAATGTATCTTCAAGTGCTTCCCTTATGGCGGGCAGGAAGTTTTCCATATCTTGAAGCGAGGCCGCTTTCTGAACTTTCCCGGAGATATCATCAAGCTTTTCCATGATATTCTGTGACATATCCCGGTTCATGTTTTCGAGAGATTTCTGTGCATTATGATGACTCTCAACGATCTCACCAAGCTTATCCGCCACAATTTTTTCTATAAGTGGAAGCATGGAATTGAGCTCATCCGCAATGGGTTCCTGCCCCTTTGCTTTTGAAATTGAATCCAGTTTTTCAATAAGGCTTTTTTGTGTTTTGAGGTTGAGTGAAAGAAGTGACTCCTGATTGTCCTTGATCTCACTCAATTTTTCTCCCATAATATAATCAACTGTGCCCACAAGTGAATCTGAATCAATTTTCACTTCCATCACTGAAAGATGCTGAGAAACCAGTTCTTTTATCTTGGATAAAAGCTGTTTTTGCAGGTTTACATTAAGGTTTACCAGTATTTTATGTGCCCCATCGAGATCCTGTTTAAAATTGGACATCTTGCTCTCGATCATGGATTCAAGAACCGGAAGAAGCTCACCCGCGCTACCTGCCGAGGAAATATTGCCTCTGAGAGTCTGAATCTGTTTCAACTCCTCAAGCAATTCCTTGTGATTTTTCATTTCCAGCTTGAGAAGGGCCAGTTGGTTCTCCTTGAGAATCTCATTACCCTCAACAATAACCTCTCCGATTGATGAAATCATAGATTCCGGGTCAATAACGCTCCTGATGCTCGAGAGTGCGGCCTGTAATTGATCGACTTTATCTTCAACAGCGTTTCTTGTCGATTCATTAATCTCCGCCAAAATCTTGATGGAAGAATCCCGGTCTTTTTTAAATTCACTCAGAGATTCCTCAATTTTTTCGACAACAATATCAGTCTGTAGATTCTTCTTCATATCCCTCAGAATTACAATCAGGTTATCGATTGATTGGACTATACTTTTCCCGGGTTCCACCTGTCCCACAAGTGCTGTCATGACATCCTGATATTTTCCGGTGATTTCATTAACAGCCTGGCTGGATAGGTCAACGTTATTCAATCTCTCCATCATCAATTTTTGATTGTTCATGTTGAGACTGGTGATAACTTTCTGCGCTGATTCCAGTGAATGCCGAATAGAGCCGGCCTCGGTTTCAATAAGTTTTTGAATGCGACCGAGCTTGTCTTTCGTAGATTTTCCAGATTCAATACGTTTTATCTGTGTTTTCAATTCATCCAGGGATCGAAGTTTAACATCCAGGAGATCTGAAACCGATGGAACAACATTTTCAATCATGCTGAATTGACTCTTCACATCCCTGAGCAAATCAAAATTAACATTCATATCGTCAAGTTTTTCTATGATCCACTTCTGAGAGTTAGCACTCATATTAACCATGATTTTCTGAGCGGCTTCCTGGTTCTGTTTTAAGCTATCACCCTCCTGGCTGACGATATTTCTTATATGAGCCAACATACTCTCCAGCGAGAATCGCTCCTGCACGAAATCCATCAGGGATCTGATTTCATCAACTTTCGTCAGAAGTTGTGTCTGTGCCACCCCGTCCAGTGGTTTGCTCTCGCCACTTCCCAGGGTGGTTTGTATTTCCTGAAGTGTTTGAAGTCTCTCATCAACCAATTGGTTGATATCCGCCATTATCGCCTCGAAAGTCTGCATCTGCTCGGCAATCTCATCAATGTTATCCCCCATCTGAACCAATTCATTAAGTCTGTCCAATTGCTCGAGCTTTTCGACAATAGCTTTCTGATTGTTTATATTCAGGTTTACCATTATTTTCTGGAAAGAATCCTGACTCTCTTTTAAATTCCCCAGACTCTCATCCAGCGTCTCTTGAAATGCGCCAAGGAACATGCGAAAATCAAATTTATCCTGGAAATTGTCAAGAACTTCCTGTATTTTGCCAAGCCTCTCATCGACTTCCCCTGTTTTCGATGGAGCTTGCTCTCCAATTTTTTCAACACTCTTGAAGGTGATATCATGAACTATAGTTATCGCTTTATCAACTGCAGAGAATCGTTCTTCGATAATGTCAGCAAATTCCGGAAATGTATTTTCAATAGTCTGTAATCTATCCGTTATATCCCTGAAAGTCTCATCGGGAACCTTTACCCTTTCAAGTTTTTCCACAATCGCTTTCTGCTGTCTCCCGGAAAGTTTGACAAAAATCTGCTCGAGAGCCCGTCTTGTCTCCTTGAACTTTTCATCAATACTGGAGAGCATTTCCGCGTTGTCTGACTTATCCAGGAAATCCCGAAGCTTGCCAATCTGCTCTACCAGGTTCTCTTGCCCCTCGGTTGTGAAGCTTGCCTTGAGATTATCTATGGCGGAGTTAATTTTGGATATATCGGTAAGTTTTTCCTCAATTATTTCCCTGAGGTCGGGAATAGATTCTTTTAAATCCCTTACATAATCACTTGTTCTAACACTTGTTTCTTTGAGATCATTGTAATTATCCATCAGTGATTTCTGGAGATTGACATTCAGGTCAATCATAATTTTTTTCGCTTTTTTCTGACCCTCAATCAACTCACCCAGAGCATTTAGAACAGCTTTCCCATTTCCGTCCCCACTCTTGAGATCACCCTTGATTGTATCAATTCTATCCAGAATTTCATTAACATCAGCCCTGTCTTTTGACAATGTATCTAATTTACTGTCTATGGTGTCTCCAAGATATGAAATGAAAGCTTCCAGCCGGGATTTTATCTCGTCAGTGGGATTGAGAATTTTCAACTCCTCAAGAGATTCCAGTATTTCATCCTCCCTGTCAGTTAACTTTTTCTCCAGGGAGTCAATCATTTCAATGATATCATCTTGTCTGCGGAGTTTATCATCCAGGACATCAGACAAGGATAATGTGATTGCCTTTATATCATTCAGGCCAAGAGACCTTGGACCCACTTCCCCATTTCCTCCGGCAGGAATTTCGAGCTCTGAGATCGCTTTTTTCAGAGCTGAATCCAGAATTTTGCTAAGCCTGTCAAAAGCGGCCCTACTTAAATCAATTTCAGCAACAGCAAGAACCGAATCACGAAGTTCGTCAATCCTTTCCATAACAAAACGCGAAGTCTTTTCCTGATTTGTTATGTCAGCCTTGTGTTGATCATCTATTCTTTTGGCGAGATCCCCAAACTTAATCCTAAGATAATCAGAAATATAATTAATATATTCCTTGTCATCAAGCAAGGTATATGGAGGCTCTGATTTCCCAGGCACAGGACGAATTAGTTCAACCTTAATCCTGATTAATGAGTCCTCGTCAATAAGATATTCATCTTTTACAATATCAAAAGATATTTTTCCCTCGGCAACAATATCTTCCAGGTACGATTGATCGATACCCAGAAATTTAGCTGCCTCCTGGAGGGAATACTTCTTTCCCATTCACATCACCTGAAACATTATTTCTCCAAATTTCATACTAAATCCTTCCCCGAACAAGACAAACAACATGCATTTTTTCATTGCCAATTTCAACCGCTATTAATCAGGGCAAGGAAAGAGGTTAATAAAAGAAAGATAAACATTGATAAATTTATTATCAAATTATATCTCCCAAAAGTCAATAAAACAAAAGAAAACTATTTATGGACAGACAGTCGGTTTAAGCGTTGACACCATTTAATAAATCCATGATGACCTTGGTTTATTAATAATATCACACAAACAATCCGGTAAAAAATAGACCACCGGGGTGAAAAACTTAATTATAACTAGTTGAGATCAAAATGTTGCCCTGTCTGCTCACAAAAGGTTTCATAAGTGGAGCGAAGTCCCTCAAGTTCGTTCTCCAGGTTCTCACGTTCCTCTTTTAACTCAAAAAGCTGTTCGTTAAACTTCTCCATTTTTTTTTCGATTTTTCGAACTCCCTTGTTGTTCTCATCCCAGATTCCCTTAATCCTTTTGAATGCATTTTTCAGCTTATTTGCGACCATCTCTATGGTTACGTCGTTTACATCAGTCATTTGATATCCTCCTGAATTAATAATATTTTTAAGAAGATTTCCAACTTTCGCATCTTTATCTGCAATCGTCATATTAAATCGCTCCTGAAATATAAAAATTGAGATTAAACTTTTACAGTCATTCCCGACTCGTTTCAGAATAAATTCCGGATGATCGGGCAATCGCCTGAATAGTCTCCAATTAATAATTGGTTTTTGCATATTCTTAACCGGTTCCCTAATTCCTTCATTATCCGGTCTTATCTTTAATTATTGGTGATTTTCTTGATAAACCGCAAAGAAGCAAAGAGCGCAAAGATGCCCGCAAAAAGGGGTTGAATAGTCACCATTGTTTTATTATTGGGAGTATAAAAAGCATGAGGTGTAAACGAGGTGCATTTTACAATCGGAAATACGACCGTTGCTCTATCAATCCCTTGAACACTCTGTGGTCTTTGCGGTGAAAAAAATGTCATCAAAGATTAGATTGTCCGGTGGAGGGAAAAAATAAAAGCCGGTGAAAAACTGAAATACTATGTTGTATCTGAGTTCAATCCTGGACAGTCCCATAAAAAACGAAATCGGCACACGTATTGGCAAGGTCAGTGATATGATGATAGAGCCCGAGAAGGATTTCCCACCTGTCATCTATATCCTGATGACCTCCAGCGGAAAAACGAGCATGATTTCCTGGAGTAAGGTCAAACATATTGATAGCGAGGGAATCATTCTTCTTAGTACCGAAGAGCAGATTAAGGATTTCAAAATTTCCGGGGAATGGATATATCTCAGGCGAGATGTGCTTGACAAGCAAATAGTTGATATGGATGACCACCGTGTCGTGCGGGTGAATGATATTCAACTTAACAGGGTCGGTAACGATATACGGGTAGCAGGTGTTGATGTAGGAACGCCGGGTCTGTTAAGACGCATGGGACTTTTGCAAATCGGGGAAATAATCTCACAAGTTTTGAAGCTCAAAACCCCAATGAATATCATTCCATGGGATATGGTTAATACACTCGGCAGGGGGCAGACTTCCTCTCTAAAGCTCTCCACGAACCAACAGGAAATGACAAAGCTCCACCCGGCCGACCTTGCCGATATTCTTGAAGATTTATCAGGCTCCGACAGGCGGCAGCTTTTCGACGCGCTCGATACGGAAACAGCGGCGGAGGCACTTGAGCAAATGGAGGAAGACATTCAGATTGCGTTATTCAAGGGGCTTAGTGATGAAAAGGCGGCGGATTTACTGGAAGAAATGAGTCATGACGAGGCGGCGGATCTACTGCAGGATCTCCCGGAAGAAAGAGCAAATGCGCTCCTGGGGTTGATGGATAAGGAAGAAGCGGAAGATGTTAAGGAGTTGCTGATTTACGAAGAAGATACTGCCGGAGGGCTTATGAACAATGAATTTGTATCGTCCACTCCCAACAAAACATGTGCCGATACAATCAACCTGATCAGGGAACTTTCTCCGGAGGCTGAGCTGGTTTATTATATATATGTAGTTGAAGATGATGAAAAATTCATCGGTGTATTATCTCTGCGGGATCTAATTGTTGCAAGCCCGTCAACAATACTGAAGGACATTATGCATACAACGCTCATCTCGGTCCCGCTGAATGCCAATATTGCACAGGTTACGGAATCGATCGAAAAATACGATCTTCTTGCGGTTCCTGCTGTTGACGAAAAATTCAGGATTAAAGGGATCGTAACGGTGGATGATGTCATGGAGCATATTCTGCCCCGATCCGGATCAAAATAAACAATCTACATCATTATTATACTTTGAAGTTTAACTTATCCCTAAAACCAACGGCTCCGGCGTCCCCGCCGGAGCTGTGAAGAGTGGACTTATCACTATTAGGAAACCGCTCCTGCATAATGTCTAAAGTGTTAAATTCATCTAAAACTCTGCATCTGCACTGCCTGCACTGAAGACGTCATCCTGAACTTGTTTCAGGATTGTTTCAGGGTTTCAGTATCCTATGCGGTGAATAACTACTTTTCCTTCTCTTCCTCGTCGATTTTTCTTGCCTTCGTTATAATTCTATCGTGAAGTCCGTCCATATTTCGAAGGGCGGTCTCTACCATACCCAAACCTTCAGTGGCAGGAGAAATATCATTATCTCCATTATATTCCATCATCCTGAGACACCCGTCATAGAACTCACGATAATATAAAGCTGTATCTTCCGCAATTACCCTGATCTCGTCCGACATAGTTGAAAGTTGTTTTTTTACCATGTCGGTCTGGAAAATCTCAACTCCGTTTTTCGCTGTATTAAGTACCATCGAAACGTATTTCTTGTAATCCTGGTATGTTACCTCACCGGTTTTCAAAGCGTCAACCGTATCTTGTAAAAGAAGAAGGTTTTCTGATTCTTCCAACGGCACTTTTTCAAAACCACTTTCAACTTCCTCGGCTCCACTGCCTACTCCCACTTCTTGTAGAAGTGAAATTGAAGGCTCTTCCTCGCGTTCCTCCTCGAGGGCAGCTCCACAAAACTCACACTCAAGAACACCACTTGGATTTACTTCCGAGCATTCGGGACATTTCTTGCCTATTGCATTCATCAAGCCCTGAAGTGCTGTCAATTCAGGGGGGCATTGTTCATTCATCATTATTTCCTCCCGAAAATATTTTCACCGGTATTACTTCAATACCGGTGAAAAATAACCTCTGTAGTCATTATAACTTATTTGAATTAATTATTGATTCAAAACTTTGTTTGGATTATTGGGCTCCACAAGCTCCACCAGCTCCACCAGATCCCTGAGCGGCTTGTAAAAGTTTTGCAAGCATCTTCAGAAGACCCTTTTCTCCTCCCTGTCCGCCACATCCGCCAGCTCCTCCAGCTTGACCTGTTTCGCCGCCACCTAAAAGTCCTCCGATTGCCTCTTTGGCGATTCCGCCGCCAGCTATTGCTCCTATCGCTCCCATTTTGACATCTCCTTCACAATTTTTTTCCTTGCCTTATTATTACATAAATCACAAAGTTAATAAATAGGTTAATCATTAAATATTTATTAACTATGTTAACGTTTTGTAAAACATGTTGCATTAAAGTTAACAAATCGGCAATTTTGGATTTGATGTGGATTTTTTAAAGCATAGCATTCCATTTAAGAACGAGGATTATTTCCTGTCGGGAGAAAGAAGTATGGAAAGGATCATTAATATATTCACGAGAGTATAGAAAAGCCTGACAGCATCAAGGCATCAGGAAATCAAGCAAAGGAGGTTACATTATGGCAAAAAACAATAGATATAAAACATTTAAAGTGGGGGCTTTGATTTCACTTGTATCAATTATATTTATTTGCTTTTTCTTTATGGCGGTTGGATGCACAAAGGAAGAACGACCGGATGCTCCACCGGTGGTAATCACAATGAAACCCGAGCCTGAAAGTACGGTGACAAAAACATCTCCGGCAGGCTCACCGGGGATGACACAGTCAGCTTCAATGGAGACGACACCGGTTAAAAAACCGGGAAAGAAGAAAAAAAATCTCGGCAAGGTTAAAAAAGGGCTGATTGCATATTATAGCTTTGATGATAAAGATGCCTATGATGACAGCGGAAAAGGACATCATGGAATAATTATGGGAACACCCTCGTTTGTCAGGGGAGTTAAAGGACTGGGATTACAATTCAAGGGTGATATTGATGAAAATGTGACGATCCCCGATTTCCCGGCGTTAAAAAGGAGATTAACCCTGTCGTTATGGGTGAAGCCAAAAGATATAAGTCTTCCTGATGCCGCTGTCATAAGTAAAGCCTGTGGAAGCAAGGAACCTTGGTGTCTCTTTGTTGGATACAACGGAACCAGGCTTGTATTAAACGGCAAATTCGCTGAGGGTATTCTTTATTCGAAGCTGAAGGTTCACGACGGCAAATTCAGCCATGTTGTCGCCTCGTATGATTATAACACTGGCGCAATGTGGCTATATAAAGACGGTAAATTCATAGGAGGCTCTCGATTCAGGGAAATGCTCGGAGACAGCCCCGGCAAGCTCAACCTCGCTTCAAGCTATCCCGGCGGCAAGGAATACTTCAGCGGCGTGATGGATGAAGTCAGAATATACAACCGCGCTCTGAGTAAAAAAGAAGTGAAAGAGTTATATGAAGAGGTTGTGAAACGTTAATTTTATATCAATCCCAATTCTTCTTCCACCAACCGGGGAGGGATAGTGCCGATCTTCAGTATCCTGTCATGGAATTCTTTGAGAGGTAAATCGGGGTGTTTTGCCCTGAATTTATCTCTTATTTTTATTATCTTTGACAATCCCACGAGATATGACATGGGCTGTGTGGGAGTCCTTGTATATCGTTTCACCTCTGTAAGAGCGGCGAATTCACTGTATCCTATAGTATCCCGCAGGATTTCAACCGCCTCGTCAACCGTCATTCCTTTTGCATGAAGTCCCACATCAATTAATATTCTTGCCGCTCTCCATACCTTGTCCTTCAACTGGAACAGTATTTGAACCGGCTCTTTGAGATACCCCGTTTCTTTCATCAATTCTTCCGTGTATAAAGCCCACCCCTCGGCAAAAAGGGTTGACATGGATATAGCGCGGGCAAGCCTGGGGTTCTCTCTTGCAAATGAGAATTGCAGGTGATGTCCCGGGTAAGCTTCATGAACTGAGTTCAACACCATTTTATACCTGTTGTGCTCCTGGAGTTGCGCCAGTTGTTTTTCCGGCGGGAAATCAGGATTGGGAGGAGTTACAACGAAATGTCCCATGCTCTCTTTATCGAAATATGCACATGGGAAAAATGCCGCCCAGGGAATCAAATGCTGTTGGAACGGCGGGGTGAATATGACTTCCACCTTCTCACCCGGTGGAAAGCTTACAAGATCATTTTCCTCGATAAATCTTCTTGCTTTTTGAGTTTCCTGAGTATATGCGGCAATAAGCTCATCGGTGTCCGGGTGAATCTTCTTATACTTTCTTACAATATCCACCCAGGGAAGATCCGGGTCTATTTTTTTTGCGAGGTCTTTTAATTCCAGGTCAACTTTTTCGTATATTTCCTTACCGAGGGCTTCAATCTCATCGACGTCCTCATCCAGGAAATGGTCATATTTCAAACGATCGTTGAAGGCTTCCTTTCCTATTGCAAAGTCCGGAACAGCGCGATGAATCAATTCATCTTTCAAAAACTTCTTATATTCTTCAAGGGATTCCAGTACTTCATCACGAGCTTTTTCATATTCATCTAGATGTTCTGAAAGCTCGGTATTGAAAAGCTCACCCAGGCTTTCCTTGAAAAGCACTTTTCCTGATGATGCGGATTCAATTGCGCTCTCCACATATATTCTCGGAGGATTCTTAAGAAGCTTTCTTCCTTCTTTCAAGTATCGGGGAATCTGCTTCATGCGGGAGATAATATCCCCTGCTTTTTCCTTCAGCCTGTCACGGTGGCGAAACAGGATTCCATATACGGAATTAAAGCACATCTCCGGGTAAAGAGAAGGCTCAATGGAATACCTTTTCTCATGCTCCATTTCCCTGATCCCTTTACGGAATTCACTTTTAAGAAGCTTATAATCAACCCTGTCGGGGACACTTAATTCGGAGGGATCAATCCGATCCAGGTCGGACTGGAATTTTTTATTTTCTTTTATTATTTTTTCAACTTTATCACTATCCAGGATACCCAGTTCACCGTCTCGATCGTATATTCCCATCATTGTCGCCATAGCTGGAAAATCTTCAAGCATTGATTTCAGGTATTCTTCCGATATTGACTTGATTTTTTCACTTGCTTTGATATTCTCTTGCACTGCTTCCTCCTTTAGTCCCTTGCATCACCTTTGAGATTTTCCATGTTTTATAACCCCGTGGTGAATAGTAATTTTTTTATGATTTTATTTGGGCTCATGTAAATTATACCTCAGCTTGAACATATATGTCTTGCCGGGTCCCCTGGGTCTTGAACCGGGAGGATAGCCGTTTGGATAAAATGCATCTTTATATTGAGAGACAAGCTCTTTTCCCTTTGCAATCTCCGTATGGGCTCTTACACCTGAGGCAGAGATTTTGTATTTATTCATAAGCCACCTTACCAGCGAAAACACAACTTTCATTTGCTTTTTGTCTGCGAGGATATCTTTCTCGTTTCTCCCTATTATTTCGATTGAAATAGCGGCATGATTTACGCCGTAAGTTCCCCTTGCCCTGCGGTTTAAAGGCATCAACTGGTATAATGTGCCGTCCCTGTCAACAACAAAATGTGTGGACAGATGCCCCATTTTCTTCTTTCCTCCGCCGGCGTCATATTCGCCGCCCCTCATAAAAGTCCACCATAATGATGCAAAATCCGATGTTCCGGAATAATGCATAACAATAAGCTTGGGTTTTAATCCTAGCCCGGGATCGTTGTAATGTCTCCGGAAATATTCCCTGTATTCCTGCTCCCACTTCTTATATGGAAGGTATTTTTTTATAACAATAGCCCCTCTTGTCGATCCTTTTACAGGTGGAGGAATAGTAGGCGGAGGATCCAGCGAGGGAACATTCCTGTTATATTTTCCCTTGAGTCTTTCCACGTCCCTGTTTGTCAATGTCTTGCACTTACCCGTGGAAATGGTGAAAAATACAAACAGGAAACAAAATATTACCATTACTACAATTAAATACTGGATTTGTCTTTTCATTTATAATCACCCAACTTGATAATTCTTAAAAGAAGTATTTATGATATTTGTGTGGTTTCCTTCTATGATATTTTTGAACTCAACGATGTTTTTAAACTCAACGCAGAGATCGCGGAGGGCACAGAGGATGAGTAGTGAATAATAGAAGCGGGAAACGAGAAGCGAGAAACGAGAAAAAGAGGTGAGAAACAGCCTTAGTTATCCTTATTCCCTCATTTCCTAAGAGGCATAAGAGGCATAATTCCTAATTTCCTTGTTTCATGGTGCGATATTTTAGACCTGCAAGCTCTTCCTCATCTAATCCCATATAATGACCTATTTCATGCAAAAGAGTCTCTTTAATCTGCCCCACCAATGATTTACCCGTTGCCTGACAGTATTTCTCTATATTCTTTTGAAAAAGCTGAATCCTGTCCGGTGAGGTGAATCCGTAAAAGCCTGAGGAATAACCCGCTCCCCTTACTGTGCGGGGAATTCCTGTATATAGCCCCAATAGAAGTCCACCCGGTGCAAGAGTCTCCCTGGTTTCCTTGTCGGGGTAGTTTCTCACGATTATTTCCACATTATCAAGTATAGTGCCGAATTCATCGGGAAGCTGTTTGACAGCCTCATCGACGACATTCCAAAATTTATCCCTTGTCATTTAATATCTCCTTGAATGTTATTGGAAAGTGTTAATTTATTATAAAGCAACAAAAAGTAGCAAGGATGAAGCATTTTGTCTGAAATCAAGAAATTCCTGTTGAAAATTGCAATTATCCAGGATGATCCTTTTTTAATTCAACGCAGAGATCGCGGAGGTCGCAGAGAACTTATTATATCGGGGGGTCCTGTTAATTAATCGCATCAATTTTCAGGCATTCTCCGATTTTGGGATCATTTGGGAGGGCGGTTATTCCCCGGGGTTTTTTGTAATTCTGAGCGAATCACGAAAGAATTGCTTTAATCCAATGTCTTGCTCAAAGACCGGATTTGCTTGATTTGCGGAGATTCACGTGGCGAGGAATCTCAAATCACCAGAGTTGGGCAAAGCCATACACCCGGGATTGGTGGTCGGATACGATACCGATAAAATGTTGTTGTTTTTTTAAAAAACACTTGACAAGAATAAACCAGAATCTCCTTATGCTTTGGATTGGTTTGACGAGATCCTTCGCTGATTATTTCATCGGAGGTAAGTAAAACTCGTTCTTGCCTGGGTTGATCCAGTAAAGTAAATCGATCATTTTTCGCTCAGGATGACACGCCGGTAGGATCTGAACAGTAACCGGGCAGTTAACTGAAAATAGCCTAATGCACAATATTCGCCTTTTTTGTTTCATCAGTTATTGTGAATGAAAAGGATAATGGCCGATTGAATTGAACTTAACGAGAGATAAAAACAGGTAAAAACAAGGAGGATTGACATGGAAAATCAGTCTGAAGTTAAGTCCGTTTTTCGGATACTTTATTTTTCTGGAACCGGAAATACAAACTGGGTTATGAAAAAGATAAAAGATGGATTGGAAGAGGGCGGATACTCCTGTGAGATGCTTGCTGCAGATGTGCTTCAATCAGAATGTGGCAGAGATGTAGGAAAGGGACCCGACAAGGAGTTGCTCGCCGGAAGACTGAAAGATTTTGTGCCTCCGGAAGTCGTTTTAATTCTGGGATTCCCCGTCTATGGCTCAAATGTCCCGGATCCCCTCAAGGAGCTTCTCCCTCTTTTGCCCGACGGAGAAGGAAGAAAGCTTGCAACTATTGCGACACTTCACAAGGCGGGCGGAGATGCCTGTAACCTGCCGGAAAAAATGCTTGAAAAACGAGGGTATAAATCAGTTCTTGCCACGTATATAAAAATGCCCAACAATGTCAAAGTACCAAAATTTGATTTCTTTGAGATTAAAAACGGCGATGAATTGAACTCTTTTTATGATTCCGCGGGCAAGGCCGTTGAAGATATCGTGGATGTGCTAATAGAGGGAGATACCCGTTTTGAGGGCAAGGGCATAGGCGATTATATACTCGGAATAAGCCAGCGTTTGGGCGAACAACTTTTCTCGGATCCGTTCTTCGTGAGTCACTTTTTTGCACATGCAAAATGTATAAGGTGCGGACTTTGCGCCGAAAGCTGCCCCATGGGCAATATAAGCATGGAGAAAGGATACCCCGATTTTGGGAAAAACTGTTGCCTGTGTCTTCGCTGTTATAATTTCTGTCCTGTAAATGCCATTCAGATAACAGACGCAACTCTTAACGAGAAAAAATATACCCGCTACAAAGGTTTTGATGGTTGGAAACCGACCAAATTAAGAAAATTGGAAATCAAAATAGAGCCAGTTAGCAGTTAGTAATATGAATAAAGAAATTGAAAAAACTGAAAAAACCAATAAGCCTGTCAAAAAAGGCAGGCTTGTTCTTCACCGCAAATGGCGATCCCGGGACTTCAACGAGATAGTGGGACAACAGCATGTGGTTCGCACTTTAAAAAATGCACTCTCACAGGGACGCATCGCACAGGCATATCTGTTCTCGGGTCCCAGGGGAACGGGCAAAACAAGCATGGCCAGAATTCTTGCAAAAGCGATGAATTGCCCACACTTGAAGAATGGCGAGCCTTGCAATACCTGCAGGACATGCAGGGAGATTGCCGACGGCTCTTTCCTTGACGTTATAGAGATGGACGCCGCATCCCATACGCAGGTGGACAAGATCCGTGAGTTTATTGTGGAGAAAGTTAATTTTCGCCCAATGGAGGCAAAGCGAAAGGTATATATTATTGATGAAGTTCACAAACTCTCGTCATACTCGTTCGATGCGCTCCTGAAGACAATCGAGGAGCCGCCTTCATTTGTTGTTTTTATCCTTGCTACAACGGAGCCTGAAAAGCTTCCCGCGACAATCATCTCGCGCTGTCAACGGTTTGACTTCAAACGGATTCCAATAAAAGACATTATTGACAGGCTAAGTTATGTCTCGGAACAGGAGGAATTTAGCATCGAAGACGGTGCGCTGAATATCATCGCCCAGGCATCCGACGGAGCATTGAGAGACGCCCTTGTCATACTGGAACAGTCTGTTTCGTTTTCCACCGGGTGTGTAAGCTCGGGCGAGGTTATCTCCCTGTTGGGCATGACTCATTCCGATGTTTTATTTTCATTCGGCGATATCATTCTGAACAAAGACACCCGCGCAGGACTTCAGTACATTGATGAGATTTACCGGGAAGGAAAAGATCTTCACCGTCTTGCAATTGACCTGATGGAGCATTTCAGGAGATTACTTCTTATAAGAATGGTTCGCGATGCGGAATCAATTTTACAGGTTTCTGATGACCTTTATAGCAAGTTGCAGGGACAGGCATATCAATTTAAAGCCCCCCATATTCTTCATATCATCAAGGAATTGATGGAGCTTCACCGGAAGCTTCGGGAAGTGGGAATGGAAAGAATATTATGGGAAACTGCTGTTGTAAAACTCACAAGGTGGGAAATATCTCCAACTCTTGACGGCCTGAATAAAAAAATTGCAGAGTTAGAAAAGAGGATCATGGGGGGAAATCAAGAAGAAATAGAAGGAATTAAGGATGGATCCCTTCCTTACGTCGCGCCCAGGAAGAGGGAAGTTACTCTCCCGAAAGCTCCGGACCCTGAACTTTCCACTAGTCCCGATAAACCGGAAGTTATAAAACCGCCGGGGGAAGTGCAGGAAAAGGTATCGCCTGTTGATGAAGTTAGCAGAAAGGCTCCCGGTCCCACGATGAATGACGGGGTATTGTGGCATCAACTGCTACGTATGATCAAGAAAGAGAAAGTGGATATCTTTTACATTCTCAAGGGTGAGGGCGCAGGAAAGCTCGTTAATGGCGATTATATCCTGAAAATCCATGGAAAACATGTCTTTAACAGGGATTTACTGGAGAAAAATCGAAGTTACATTATAGGCCTGTTAAACAGTATTACAGGAAAAAAGGTTCAACTCATTCTGGAAACAACAGATCGCGGAAGCGATTTATTTGAAGTTAAGCAGAAACCACATGAGGTTTTTGTTCAGGAAGTGGCGGATTTATTTAGCGCCACTCACATAGGTGGAGACTGACAATATCAAGGCACAGCATAATTCAGGAGGCATTTTATGGCGGAGAATGAAACCAAACACAAGGTTCTACTGGTGGATGATGACCAACAAATTCTGCGCTCTTTAAGAGTATATCTCGAATTGGAAAACTACCAGGTGGAAACGGCAAGTAACGGCAAAGAAGCTCTGGTAAAGTTGAGAGACAATAAACCCGAGATTCTTGTTCTTGATATAATGATGCCGGAGATGGACGGATTCGAGGTAATGGAGAGAATGAAGAATGATGAAGAGATGTCGGGGATCCCGGTCATCATGCTCACTGCCAAGGGACAGGGTGGTGATGTGCTCAAAGGTTATAAAATGGGAGCTTCATCATATATGACGAAACCGTTTAACCTCAACGAACTTGTGGAAAACGTGGAACTTATTCTCAATTCAGATGAGGAATAAGTTATTATTAGAAATAAATGAAAAGTAAAATAATGGACAATACCTACTGAAAGTAACTTAATGCTATTCAAGAAAAATTAGATTTATAACAATAAATGGAGGGTTAGCCGATGCAGAGGCAGATGTTAAAAAAAATGCAAAAGCAATTGCAAAAATCAATGGCAAAAATGCAGGAAGACCTTACGGCACAAGTCGTCGAGGGAGATGCAGGCGGTGGAATGGTTAAAGTTCAGATGAACGGACAGCAGGAACTACTCTCGATTAAAATTGATCCGTCAGTCGTGGACCCGGAAGAAGTGGACATGCTCGAAGACCTGGTAACTGTAGCGTTCAGGGATGCTATGGCAAAAATCCAGACACAGCAAACGGATATGATGAGCAAAATCACAGGAGGACTACCGATACCGCCAGGGCTGTTCGGTTAGATACTTGTGATTTCACTCCAAGGAAATTAATTTGATAATTATATAAATCTAAAAGCCATGCCATCATAGGCATGGCTTATTTAGCTTTATTAGATATATTATTAATATCTTGAATCATTAAAAATTCTCAAATTCCCGGAGGTGAACAAATTGAAAAGCAACAAAACAAAAGTATTACTCGTTCTTGCCATCTGCCTTGTAGTTGCAGTCGTATCGATATTCTTTCTCACCAATAGCGTAAATGGGCAGACTGATTATAGCAGGATTACACATCAGGATTTCAACTTCCAATTCAACGGGAAAACTATCAGGGGCGTTGCGGCCTTTCCGGATCAGATGAAAAGATTCCCGGGTATTCTTGTTTTAAATCCCGTCGGAATGGGGACAATCGATAACTTCGCAAGGAAAGGCTTTTTCGCCGTTCGAATTGATTTCAGAGATGAGAAGGACTGCAAGGAAGCGATAAAACAAATACGCCTTCACAACAGATGTACGGGAAAGGCCGGCGTCACAGGCTTTTCATTCGGAGGCGCACTCTCGATGGTTATTGCGGCAAAAAATCACAATGTTCACGCCGTAGTCGAAGCGGCGGGGCTTCTCCATCCGATGAACAATATAGACCTTTCTAAAGACATGTACGCCGCCGTTCTTTTTATCAGCGGTGAAAATGACAACGCCGTCAGTCCCGACGCAACAAGAAAGATGTATGAGGATCTGAAGAAAGGTGGGAGACCTGCGGAAATCTACATAGTTCCGGGACAGGGACATGGATTCTCACATGAATATAACGAGATTGTCTTCAAGAAATCAGTGGATTTTTTTAGAAAACATTTAAGATAGAGGTATAAGCTATTTCTCGAAAATTATATCTTGTATTATGGGCGGCGGGACGCCACCCCCACCGTAATTACAGTATCTGTCACCATAATTACAGTATCTGTTACCATTATAGCAATATCGGCATTACAACAATATCGGTAGCTGCGGCGTTTCGCTGCAGGTCAAAAAATAAATGCAGATTTCATGAAACTTTTAAAGTTCTATGAAATCTGCATTTTAAAGTTTTTTGAATATGGCGGGTGCCCTTTGGGCGCGGGAAGAGACTTTAATAAAAAGTTTCTTCCCCAAATAAACCATGTTAAATAAGTTCTCTGGACATTACTGATCAGGAAACTACAACTTCCTTCTTCTTGCTTGTCTCTTGAAAATAGTTTACTATTTCTTCAAGTGAAGTTCCGGGTCCGAATAATTTGCCGACTCCCATTTCATGTAATGTCTTCATGTCATCCGCCGGTATAATTCCGCCGCCGGTGAGAACAATATCGTCAATGCCTTTTTCTCTTAGTTTATCAAGAACCCGCGGGAATATGGTCATGTGCGCCCCCGAGAGAATTGATAACGCTACAAAATTGACATCTTCCTGTAAGGCAGCCTCAGCTATCATTTCCGGGGTCTGATGAAGTCCCGTGTATATTACTTCAATTCCTGCATCCCTCAAAGCTCGAGCTACAACTTTTGCGCCCCTGTCGTGTCCGTCCAGCCCGGGTTTTGCAACCAGTACTTTTATCTTTTCCATATCGTGAGCCTCCTGTTGGTGGAATGTTTATATTCATATTGATAATCACTTGTGTAAAAATGAAGCGTCGATATTAACATTTAACACTTTCGCACTTTTAAGAAATGTATTTGCCGCCGTGAAGGGGTCTATTTTACCTTCCATTGAAAGGTTGGAAAGTCTTTTTAAAGTAGGTTCCAGCTCAGGGTTTAACCAGAGTTGATTTTCAATCCTATGTTTCATTATCTCAATAATATTGACTTTCTTCTGATTCATCCGGCTTGTGTTGAGATGATCCGTATCCTCAAGATGAGTTTTATGCGTGTAAATCGTATCAACAAGCTCTTTTATTCCTGTTCCGTCAAGAGCGACTGTCAACTTGACTGGAAGATCCCATCCTTTATTTTTAATTGCTGGCATGAGTGACAGAGCATCCTGCAACTCGAATTTGAGGGTCTCCGCTCCCTCGCGATCCGCCTTGTTTATGGCGAAAATATCGGCAATCTCAATAAGCCCTGCTTTCATCGCCTGGATACTGCTTCCCGCTTCCGGTACAAGCACTACAACCGTTGTATCGACAGCTCCCGCCACGTCAAGCTCCAGTTGCCCGACTCCGACGGTTTCTATTATGATAACATCGAATCCATACGCATCCATTACATCTGCCACGTGTGTAGTGGTTCTGGCAATCCCTCCTGTGCTTCCTCTGCTGGCCATACTTCTCATGAAGATATGAGGATCCTTAAGCAAGCCCGTCATTCTAATCCTGTCTCCCAGAAGCGCGCCTCCGGTAAAGGGACTCGTGGGATCTACGGCGACGATCCCTACTTCATTGCCTCTATCCTTGATTTGCTTTGCAAGTATATTGACAAGTGTGCTTTTTCCCGCGCCCGGCGGTCCTGTTATTCCGATACGGTAGGCTTTACCGGTATGGCCATATATTTCCTTTAAAATGGAATAATATTCCGGTTTATCGCTTTCAACCATGGTTATTATGCGGGAAAGAGCGCGTTTATCCTTATTAAACAGTCCCTCCATCAGTTCTTCTATTTTATTGTCAGATTTCATAAAGTATCTCCATTGTCAGAATATTACAGGTTCCCTGTATGTGCCATAGACTTCTTTTAACGCTTGCACTATTTCTCCCATGCTTGCATAGACATTAACGGCATCCAGTATTGAATACATCAGGTTTTCGTCATTTTGAGCGGCCTGTTTTATTCTGTCAAGCTTTTCTTTCAAGACATCCTGATCCCTTGAAGATTTCAATTCTTTTAACTCTTTTACTTTTTTCTCCTCTATGTGAGGATCAATTTTCAAAATCTGGATCTCGATATCCTCGTCTTTATCAACAAATTCATTTACACCAACGATGATATCTTCCTTTTTGTCGATTTTCTTTTGTTGCATATATGCCGAGTGTGCAATCTCTCTCTGGAAGAATCCTTTCTTGATTGCCTCTATCACGCCTCCGTAATGCTCAATTCTTGTGAAATATTTCTCACATTCTTCCTCCATCCTTCCGGTGAGGTTTTCAACATAGTATGATCCTGCCAGTGGATCCACTGTGTCGGTTACTCCTGTCTCGTGGGCGAGAACCTGTTGTGTACGCAATGATATCTTGACCGCTTTCTCGGTAGGAAGAGAAAGAGTCTCGTCCATCGAGTTGGTATGAAGCGATTGTGTGCCTCCAAGCGATGCCGCCATAGCCTGGTATGCGACGCGAATTATATTGTTCTCGGGTTGTTGCGCCGTGAGTGTGCATCCTGCTGTCTGGGTGTGAAATCTCAGCATCAATGACTTGGGATCTTTTGCTCCATATTTCTCTTTCATTCTTTTTGCCCATATCCTTCGAGCCGCCCTGAATTTTGCTATCTCCTCAAAGAAATTGTTATGGGAATTGAAGAAGAATGAAAGCCTGGGTGCGAATGAATCCACATCCATCCCTCGTTCTATTGCAGCTTCCACGTATGCAAACCCGTCCGCCAGTGTGAATGCAAGCTCCTGAACGGCGTTAGCTCCAGCTTCCCTTATATGATAGCCGCTTATTGAAACTGTGTTCCATTTCGGCGTATGCTTCATTCCATACTCTATGGTGTCAACAATTAGTTTCATTGATGGTTCCGGAGGGAATATCCATTCTTTTTGCGCTATGTATTCCTTCAGGATATCATTTTGTAAGGTACCTCTTATTTTTTCTATTGGCACGCCCTGCTTCTGGGCAACGGCGATATACATTGCCAGAAATATAGGAGCGGGACCGTTTATAGTCATCGAAGTGCTTATTTTATCCAGTGGAATTCCCTTGAAAATCACTTCCATATCCGCCAGCGTATCAACTGCCACGCCACATCTTCCCACTTCGCCCAGGGATATAGGATCGTCTGAGTCGTAACCCATGAGAGTAGGCATGTCGAAAGCCACGGAAAGTCCATTCTGTCCGTTTTTCAGGAGGTAATGATACCTGCGGTTCGTTTCTTCGGGGCTGGCAAAGCCTGAGAATTGCCTCATCGTCCATAATCGCCCGCGATACAGATTGCGATGTACTCCCCTCGTATAAGGAAATTCGCCGGGGTATCCAATATCCCGTTCGAAGTCCGTATTTTCCAGGTCAAAAGGTGAATACAGGGGGTTAATCTCCATCCCTGACAAGTTACTAAATGAATTTCTTCTTTCCTTGCAGTTTTTGCGGGTTTCATCTTTCCATTGTTTATCTTTTTGATAGTCTTTATCATCGTCAAGTTTTTTGTCGAATGTCAGCAATTCAATCCCTCCGATTTTTTAAAATTAAAACATGAACGTATTAATCCGATAACAAATTAATCCGCCCATGCATTAAACAAGGTAGTCAACTTCTCCAATTCCGTATCAAAATCCTCCTGTTAATTATTTCGTAACAATTCACCGCAGAGCTCGCGGAGGGCGCGGAGTATTAAACGAAGTTAACACTTCAGACAATTATTTTATTCGATTATATATCGCCATAATCCGCGATTGATACCCCGGTATAATACTTCTTTAGAATTTGCTCGTAATTAAAATCTTTTTTCGCAAGGGAAAGGGCTCCAAATTGGCACATGCCTATGCCATGCCCCCATCCGGATCCTTTAAAAATCCAGGTTATCTTATCACCCTTCTTCTTTTTTATTATATTGAAACGGGTGCTGTATAAATTTCTTCGTCTTCCCTTTGAATCCTTAAATCGGAAAGTTCTCCTTATCTCATCCCCATAGACCGGAAATTCTCCTTTGTCGGTAACAATAACAAGCTTTACCACTCTGCCGGAGTCACCCCTCTTCTCTATTCGAAGGTCTTTTATCGTTCCCGTATCATCTTCCGTAAAAGACTTGTTTATAATTTTCGATAAATCCTTATTATCCCATTCAACATTCCAGCGGTAATATCGTGATATATGGCAGTTGTGAGGAGGATTGACATTAAGTTTGATATCTTTTATTTCATTTTCATTATTCTTGTCGTTATTATTCCCCTTGCCATTATTCTTTTTGGGATTATTCGTAATGAGGGAGCGCTTTTTCCTGTCACATTTCGCGCTTCTCAGATATGGTATAGGCTTCGTCAGGAAAACCGACTCGTTGCCGGCAGTCATCCCTCCGCATGTGGAGTGATACAGAGGATATTTGGCCAGCTTTTTGTTATAGACAAGCACCTGCCCCTTTGTGGCATCCACCGCCCTGTTGCATAAGACATCCTCCGCCTCAAACCCGCCATAAACCTGGGAGCTTGTTCCCGATGGGAAATCGTATCCATATTTCTCATATTTCCCTATATGTCCCAGAGCATACGTCCTTGCCACAACCGCCTGCGCCTTGCCGGCTTCAATATATCTCGTCTTCAACTCCTTTGGAAGCACGCCGTACAGGTATTCTTCGAGGGGAACCAGGTTGATAAGGCACATTCCTCCGTTTCTTATAAAAGCCCTGATTTTGCCCCTGTATCTCCTGCCGTTTATTTTCAACAGAGCGTCTTTATTAAGAGGAGATATGGTTATATCACTGAATCCGACCTCACCCTCCGGTGTTTTATAATTTTTAAGCTCGATTTTTTCGTTATTGCGGGTAAATACATGTAAACCGGATGATTTGAGGGCAATGCTGTTGTCATTACCGGCATCGTTTATTTCAATGCCCCCCTGCGCCGATGCTTTAAGATTCCCTTTTATCTTTGCAAGAAGCACCCGGAGAATAATTTCTTTTCCGGGAGTTTCAATCGTTTGCTTTTTTATGGGGGGAGTTTTCTGATCGATGGGTATCCTTCCCCGCAACATTTCCTCGTATTTACTTGCATATGCCGGGAGTTGGATAATGTGGACAAAAAAAACAGATAAAAAAACGCATAAAAGAATAATTCTAAATTCTGTTATCCGTCCTCTGGCTTCCGGCCTCTGCACTCCATTTTCCTCATTTCCTAATTTCCTAAGCGGAAAAAATCCTTATTACCTTATCTGTCATCCGTTCTCCATATATCGGGACGGGGACGTCCCTCCTACATATCCGTAATCCGTTATCCATCCTCCATAATCCTCATTTCCTCAATCAGGACCTCTTCCAGGATCTTCTTCTCTTCTTCAGTAAGATGAGCTTTTTCAAGGAGATCGGGTCTTCTTACAAGGGTCCGTTTTATGGCCTCTTTTTTTCGCCATTCTTCAATTTTTGCATGATGTCCCGACAATAGCACATCGGGAACCTTCGTCCCCTCAAATTCCTGTGGACGGGTATAATGTGGGTAATCAAGGAGAGAATTAGAGAACGAATCCTTTTCCGCCGATTCCTGTTCGATCACTCCAGGTATAAGGCGGACTACCGCATCAATTATCACCTGTGTAGGAAGCTCGCCGCCGGTGAGAACATAGTCGCCGATGGAAATTTCCATATCGGCCGCATTGCTTATGCGCTCGTCAAATCCCTCGTAATGTCCGCAAAGAAATACAAGGTGTTTTTTCAATGATAATTCTCTTGCAATTGATTGATCAAAAAGAATTCCCTGAGGGCTAGTCAATATAACAAAGCTTTCTCCCCGTTCGTCTTGTTTCACATGATTTATTGCCTTATAGATAGGCTCCGGTTTCAGAACCATTCCCCGGCCCCCACCATAAGGCATGTCATCAACAGTACGGTGTTTATCTCCCGTAAAATCTCTGGGATTCACAAGATTTATCTCTGCAATGCCCTTATTTCTGGCTCTTTGAATTATAGAGAAATCCAGATATGTAAAAACTTCGGGAAAAAGTGTGATAATTGATATTATCATTTTAATTGCTCACCTGAATATTATAAATCGATTAATTCTTCAATCGGCTCAATAATAATTTTTCTGGATTCCAAGTTCACTTCTTTAACGAATTGCTTGCATGCCGGTATAAGGTTTACTTTTCCCGTTACCGGGTGCATTACTTCGTAAACGTCGTGATACCCCGCGGGAATAACCTTAACAACCTTTCCCACATTAGTTCCTTCAACAGTCAGCACTTCAAGTCCAATAACATCAAAAATATAAAATTCATCATCCTCAAGTTCCATCAGGTCATCCTTGCTGATCTTGAGATATGAATTTCTGTATAACTCCGCATCTTCAATGGAATTGATCACGTCCAGCTTTAGAAGCGCACGCTTTTTATGGAGTCTTGCTGACTCTATATTAACAATGAGAATCGGGGAATTCTGTTTTTCCCGCACCAGAAATAAACTTTCCATCTCAAAAAAACGATGGGGGAAGTCGGTGAGTATTTCCACCTGAACTTCGCCCCGGATACCGAAAGGTTTAATTATTTTGCCAATTGTTATCAGGCATTCCTTATTTCTATTACCTTCCAATTCTCTATCACCACTTCAGTTCTCGACATTTTTTCCAGGATATCATCTCCAGGTTTTATCTGGACTGATCCTTCAACAATTCTGAATGGAACTTCAGCGCCGTCATCAACGTTCCGAACTTCCTTGATTTTCCAGTCCAATTCGCCTTTCATACGATAGAGCTGCTCTCTGTCAATTTCCATTTGTTTTTTCATCTGTGAGGCCCTATCGGGATTATTAACTTCAAGAGCGGAGATCTGCACGTTTCCTTCTTCCTCCAGCGCCTTGAGGTTCATATCCAACCTGCTGATAGTCTCTTCGGCTTCGTCGGTTAATTGCTGTCTGAATTCAGACGTCATCACAACTTTTAGCATAACCGGTCTTTTAAGATCTATAGAATCCAAATCTATCCCTCCTTAAAAATATAGTAAATAAAACATAGCAGGGATTTAAACCCCGGTGTGCGCACTTTTTACCGAGATTTACTCCCTGCTTTAATAATTGCTCTAAATTATCTCAATCATGACTCTCTTTCCATCTTTAACAGCGGCCGCTTTGATAATGGTTCTGAGAGCCTGGGCAATCCTTCCCTGTTTTCCAATTACCTTGCCCATGTCATCAGATGATACTCGAAGCTCAAGTATCACGGATCTTTCACCTTCCACCTGACTAACTTCAACTTCCTCGGGCTTATCTACAAGTGCTTTTGCCAGATACTCTAACAGTTCTTTCATTTTAAGGGCACCTCCGATGGAATTTTTGACTGATAGTGTAAGTATTAACTGTTTTAGTCGAGTTTATTTATTCTTCCGACTTATCTTCCTTAGTGGGAATCTCTTCAACGGGCTTTTCGAAATTCTTCCAGATATCAATTTTTTTTAATAGCCTTATTACCACATTGGTGGGTTTCGCACCCTTTCTTAACCAATCCAGTACTTTCTCTTCGTCAAAATTAATTACCGGAGGTTCCGTTCTCGGGTTATAATTACCCAGAGTCTCTATAAACCTTCCATCCCTTGGAGCTGTTTTTTCTGCTGCTACCAGACGATAGGTGGGTTGTTTCTTTTTTCCCATTCTACGAAGTCTTAGAGTTACCATTTGTTCACCTCCTTGGTTCTGCTTGTGCTTTTGCGCTGTTAGTATTTGAAAGAGACTTCCATTTCTGGAGTATCTCTATTATTATTGCAACCAACTAACAAATCCTTCATAAAAAGATAATTAGATACTATCCCATAAAGGGAATCTTTAATTTCCCCCTGTGCTTACCCTTTTCCATGCCGGTAAATTGTTTCATCATTTTTTTTACCATATGAAATTGCTTAATAAGACGGTTGACATCTGATACATCAGAGCCTGAACCTCTTGCTATTCTCTTTCTCCTTTTTGCATTGAGGAGTTTTGGATTATTCCTTTCCTCGGGAGTCATCGACTGAATTACCGCTTTTATCCTGCCGATCTGTTTCTCGTCAACCTTCATATTTTTAAGCGCCGGACTCTGCGCCACACCGGGCATCATGCCCATCAGGTCTTCCAACGGACCCATTTTTTGAACCTGCTCCATCTGTTCCAGAAAATCTTCGAGAGTGAATTCCTGGGTGCGGATCTTTTTCTCAAGCTCCATCGCCTTTTCTTTATCAATGGTCATCTCGGCTTTTTCAATTAAGCTTAACATATCTCCCATGCCCAGGATACGAGAGGCCATTCTGTCAGGATGAAAAAGCTCAAGAGCGGACAGCTTTTCTCCCACACCGACAAATTTGATGGGCTTTCCTGTAACGGCGCGTACCGAGAGAGCCGCTCCTCCCCTTGCATCACCATCAAGCTTGGTAAGGACGATACCGTCAATTCCGATACTTTCGTTAAAGCTCTTTGCCATGGTTACGGCATCCTGTCCAATCATCGAGTCAACCACAAGCAGGACTTCGCTGGGGCGAATCTCCGCCTTCATCTCTTTTAGCTCGTCCATCAACTCCTCGTCAATGTGAAGACGACCGGCCGTGTCAATCAGGATAATATCGTTGAGATTATCCTGTGCATATTTCAACGCCCCGCGACAAATATTTACAGGTGCTGTCTTGTCGCCCAATTGGAATACGGGAATGTCAATCTGTTTTCCCAGCACCTCCAACTGTTTAATGGCGGCGGGACGATATATATCGGTCGCAACCATAAGAGGATGATGTCCCTGTGTTCTGAAGTGCATTGCCAGTTTACCCGTCGATGTGGTTTTTCCGCTTCCATGAAGCCCCACCATCATGACAATTGTCGGCGGGGTCTCAGCCATGTTGACTTTTTGATTCACCGAGCCCATTAGATCGACAAGCTCATCTTTGACTATTTTGATAACCTGCTGGGCAGGGGTCAGACTATGCCATATCTCTTCCCCTATTGCCGCTTCCTTAACTTTTTTCGTAAATTGCTTAACAACCTTAATATTAACATCGGCGGCAATGAGAGCAATCCTTATCTCACGAAGAGCCAGGTTAACATCTTCTTCGGAAAGCTTTCCCCGACGTTTTAATTTCTGGAATATTCCTTGCAATCTCTCCTGGAGACTTTCGAACATCGCCATAATATCTGCTCCTTCACTGATTCAGCAATTTCTATTACATAAAAAAAAGGATTATCCTCTATAAATCCAAAATATTATCAAACAGCACTTCCTAAAATAATATCCAAATTGGGCAGTGAGGGCTGTCCATTAAGTCTAAATGAATCCGGGAGTAACACCATATATTGTATCATGCTTTTTGCAAGCCACAACATATGCGGAGGACTGAAGACCTTCGCTACATTATTGAACAGCCCCTGTATTTGAGGAAAATAATTTATTAAGATTACCATAAATTCCCGTCGATTTTTTTTGGAACTAAAATTGTTTACAATTTTTTCTTTTTCTGTCTCCACGCCCTTTGCGGCGAACGGTATTTTTTTTACAGGAGATGTCAAATGGCAAAAGGTCTTGTTCTTATAGCGGATGACGACGAACCTGCGTTGGATATCCTTCAATTTCTTCTCCAACAGTGGGGATACAGGGTTATTACCGCGGTTGACGGCAAAGATGCATATGAGAAAGTGGGGATTTTTAAGCCTGATCTCATATTATCCGATATTATGATGCCTTACATGAGCGGGTATGAATTATGCAACAAGATTAAAACGGAATTAAAGGATTATTTCATACCCATAATACTGCTCACAGCGAAAACCGACCTGGACAGTAAGCTGGCAGGACTAAATATCGGTGCCGACGATTATCTTTCAAAGCCCTATTCACACACGGAACTGGAAGCAAGGGTACGCTCACTTTTTCGCATAAAGGAGCTCCATGATGAATTATCAAGTCGCAACCAGGATCTTCTTGATTTAAATCAGAAACTGCAATATTCTCTTGATGAAAATAGAAAGTTACAGACGGAACTTGAAGAGAAGAATCAACAACTTCTCCAGCTCTCAAGGCATGACGGGCTCACGAATCTCTATAACAGGAGAACTTTTTATGAATTCATGAACAGTGAGTTGTCCAGGTCACAGCGATATTCAATTCCCCTTTCGGTGGTCATGTTCGATCTGGATCATTTCAAGGATGTTAATGATACATTCGGACATCTTGCAGGGGACTTTATCCTGCGAAAGTTCGCCAAGGTTTTAAAGAAGAACTCTCGACAGAACGATATTATAACTCGTTATGGCGGTGAAGAATTTATCATGCTTCTACCAAATACAAATTGTGAGCAAGCTGAAATTGTTGCTGAGAGAATCAGGAAGGAAATGGAAACCTCAACTTTTTCATTCGATAGGTTTAAGATCAACCTGACCATTAGTTGTGGGGTTGTGGAATACCGTGAAAGAGATAAGGATAAAGAAAACTTTTTAAATGCAGTTGATGAGGAATTATATAAATCTAAAAGAAGAGGGAGAAATTGTACAAGCGTTAGAACTGTAGAGGAAAATATTTAAACATAAAAGAGAGATTTAAAACGAACACTCACACATGTAGAGAAGGAGATATTTTATGTTTCCCAGCGGAAAAGGCCTGAAGATAATGACAATCAACGGTATTCCCATTAGAATCGACTGGTCATGGCTTATTGTCTTTTTCCTTGTGACGTGGACATTGGCTGAGAATTATTATTTTCAAACTTTTAAAACCGATCCCCGATGGTTAAACTGGTCAATCGGCGCACTTTCCGCGCTGCTTCTTTTTACCAGCATCCTTCTTCATGAAATAAGTCATTCACTGGTGGCACAGGCAACGGGTCTTCCCATAAAAGGGATCACGCTTTTTATATTCGGCGGCGTCGCCCAGATGACCGAGGAACCCAAGAGTCCGGAGCAGGAGTTCATGATTGCAATAGCGGGACCTATTATGTCTTTTGCGCTTGCAGTTCTCTTTTTCTCTCTTTACTTTCTACTGAGACGTAGCATCGGCTTTGCGCCATTAACAGCAATGTTCAGTTATCTCGGAATTATTAACATTGTGCTTATTGTATTTAATATGGTTCCCGGAATGCCCCTCGACGGAGGGAGAATTCTCAGGGCGATCCTGTGGAAACTGCTTGACAACCTGGCCAAGGCAACCAAGATAACCTCAATACTGGGCAAGGGATTTGGATACCTGCTCGTTCTTTTTGGTGCTATCCAGGTATTTTCTGGCAATCTGGTTGGGGGAGTTTGGCTCTCCATAATCGGTCTCTTTTTAACCCGGGCTGCCCGCATGTCGTATGAAAACGTTTTTATTGCCGACATCCTCGAAGGCGTATCCGTCAGAGACGCAATGGCTCCAAATCCCGTCACGGTTCCTTCAGATATTACCCTGGAAAATCTCGCAAGTGACTATTTTCTCAGGCATCCTTTCGGGGGATACCCGGTAAAAAGATCCCGACATATTTTACACGACGGATTTCCCGTTCATGAATCATCCTTTTCAGTTTCGTATAATTCCAATACAAATGATGAGACGGATTATGTTGATGATTCACCGGCATTCCCGGAGATTCATACCGAAAGTATCGAAATTGACGATTCCCCCGCATTCCCGGAGATTCATACCGAAAGTATCGAACATGAAACTACTCCTGAAGAGGAAGCTCAAGTCCTACATAAAAATGAAAGTACGGAGGCTGTTCAGCCTTTGCACTCCGATGAGTTTACCCTTGAGGAAGAGAATGTGCCGGATGATATCCTGGGCTATGTGGGAATAAATGATCTCAATTCAATTGACAGATCCCTCTGGAGCAGAATGACAGTGGAAGAACTGCTTCAAAAACGACAGAAAAAATGCCTGTCAGTCAATCCCGAAACAAACCTGAAGGAAGCCCTGGGAATTATGGAACAGGAAAATGTATCCTGCCTGATGATTATGGACCGGGGTAAATTCCTGGGAATTGTAAACCGTGAGGATGTGATAGGACTCATCTCTGTCAGGAGCAAAATTGTGGGGGGATTGAGGAAATAGTGATCTTTATACAGGACTTATACAAACGTCATTCCGAACTTGTTTCGGAATCTAATAATAACACAGTTTACCGGATAGATCCTGAAACAAGTTCAGAATGACTTATTGGACAGCCTCTCCTGCAGTGATGGGTCTGAACAAATACGAACTTTATAAAGGAGGATACCTGAATCATGAAATCAGCCACTTCTACAAGCTGTTTTCAGAAAATATATTCCAACTGTCTTGGGATTTTATTTCTCTTAATTTTCATAATTTGTATGCCATCCTGCTCAAGAACAACTAATCAACCTGCTGATTCCAATATTGACAGTGTGAAGGAAAGAGAAACTTCGGTTAAATCGGCGGAGCCGGTCGCTGCGCCCTTAAAACCCATAAAACCCGTGACTCAAGAAATAACAGGCTCAATTGCTCCCGGGAAGGTCGATAGTCCTCCTCTTGCTGATAAATTCCCCCGCAATGTGGAGGATGCCCTTGCCGAGCAGGAATTCCCAATCCTTGCTCCCCTGGAGCCTGATGAATATCCCGATTTGACTCTTGATGAAATTGAGTATGTAAAATTCATGAAAGCACTTATAAATAAAAGCCGTGTAATCAATTTCAATCCCCGCAGGATAATGGATGTAATTGAATTGAAGAAAGGTGATGTGATTGCCGATATCGGATGTGGCCCCGGGTATCTCACATTCCAATTCGCCAACAAGGTAGGGAAATCGGGAAAAGTATATGCCGTTGATATTGAGCCTATGGCGTTGAAATATATTGTTCTCCAGGCGAAGAAGCTAAAAAAAGATAGGGGTATAGAATTTACTAATATCAAGCTGATAGATAATTCGAAGAGCGGCGGTAATGATATAATGATTCCGCCGAATAGCCTCGACATTGCATTTCTCTGCGGCGTTCATAATCTTGCCGTTATTCCTCACAGATACAACAATATACTCACTGAGAAACAATTAAAAGACAAAAATCTACTTCATAAATTGATAAAAAAAGAAAACATGGAATTTATGATGAATATTCACAAGGCACTGAAAACAGGGGGCAAGATAGTCATAATTGAAGCAAGGAAGCTTGAACCGGGTGACAGGACCGGCGTATTTTTCGAGGAGGATATAAAAAAGCTTTTAAAAGAATTCGGGTTTACATTTTACAAATCACCGGACGACTTCCGGAGTATTTTTGTGCTTGTGATGAAGAAAAAGTAAAATTCATTACACATTCTCCAGATCATACCCATACATTTTATATATATTGAAATCATTTGCTTTTTCTTTGGCCGCCTTGGGCGTTATCTTCTTTTGCTTCAGGAATTCAAGCAGACTCTGATCCATCGATTGCATCCCATGCTCCCTGCCTGTCTGGATGAATGATGGTATCATGCTTGTTTTTCCTTCTCTTATAAGGTTTCCCAGTCCTGACATTGATATTAATATCTCGTTTGCCGCGCACCTTCCCTTGCCGTCGTATGTTTTCAATAATTGTTGAGCTACAACAGCTTTCAGGGATATACTCAGCATGGATCGAATCTGTTCCTGTTGCTTTGCCGGAAACACGTCGATCATCCTGTCAACGGTTTTGGGAGCGCTGTTTGTGTGTAGTGTTGCAAATACAAGCACACCGGTTTCCGCCGCCTTAATCGCCTGGTAAATGGTCTCAAGGTCTCTCATTTCTCCCACCAGTATAATATCGGGATCTTCCCTGAGAGTGGCCCTGAGGGCGTCTGCGAACGAGGTGGCATGAATTCCAACTTCCCTGTGATCAATGATACATTTCTTATTCTGATGTGAAAATTCAAGGGGATCCTCAATTGTTATTATATGTGCCGCCCTGGTTTCGTTTAAATGATTTATCATTGCCGCAAGTGTTGTTGATTTTCCGGATCCCGTGGGTCCTGTTACAATTACCATACCGCTCCTGAATAACGCTATTTTTTTTAATACAGCGGGCAATTTCAATTGATCGATCGTTGGAATTTTGCTGGGGATTATCCTGAAAACAGCGGCCATTCCATAATATTGGTTAAAATAGTTTGCTCTAAAACGCGCCACGTCTTTTATTTCGTATGCAAAGTCCAGATTTCCGGATTTAAAATATTTCTCTTTCTGCTCAAAACCCATTACCGGGTGAAGAATTGATTCTATCTTTTCACTTGTAATCTTATCAACTTTCAATCTCTTGAGATCACCATGCACCCTCACGATAGGTGGTGAGTTTACGGCAAGGTGAAGGTCAGAACCTCCTGATTCCACGAGAAGCATGAGCAGGTCATCCAGCGAATAATTCTCCGGGACAATAATATCAAGTTCTTCCTCTTCATGTTCCTCAACCTTAGGCTCTAACAATGTATCGGGAACCGCCATAGAAGAAATTTCTGGAATTACCTGAACTTCATCCAGAGGACCCACATGTTTTTTCTCACTTTTAAGTGGTGCAACTTCCGGTTCAAAGGCATTCGCTCTCAGTGAAAGAGAAGTGGCCTCTTCCGGTTGTCCGGTTATTTTTTTTGCCCATGATGAAAAGAAAGACACTCTTTTATACCTCCGGTTATCCTGTTGTTATCTCACTTTGAGTTTTTTTCTTGAATAAAGAAGGATCCTGTGCATGAACAGCGGCTTCCTCTGCGGAAATCAATCCATTTCTAAATAATTTCATAATAGAGGTGTCCATGAGAGTCATTCCCTCTTTCTTGCCCGTTTGTATTACGGACATAAGCTGGAATGTTTTCCCGTCCCTTATAATATTTGCAACGGAGATTGTGCCTATCAGGATTTCAACTGCAGGCAACCTTCCCTTGCCCTCTTTTTTCTTTATAAGCTTCTGGGAAATAATACCCTTCAGGGATTCACTCAACATTGTTCGAATCTGCGCCTGTTGATCGACAGGGAATGAGTCAATGATCCTGTCGATTGTTCTCGGTGCGTTGTTCGTATGCATTGTTCCCATTACCAGGTGTCCGGTCTCGGCAGCGGTTATTGCAAGTTGGATTGTCTCCAGATCGCGAAGCTCTCCGATAAATATCACATCAGGGTCCTCACGCAACGCCCCTTTTAAAGCCATCTGAAATGATTCCACGTGTAAACCGACCTGTCGCTGGTTTATCAACGCTTTCTTGCTCTGAAAAATATATTCTATAGGATCTTCAACCGTTATTATATGAACAGACTTGGTTACATTAATAAGCTCCACCAGGGCGGCCAGTGTTGATGTTTTTCCACATCCCGAGGGACCTGTGGCAAGAATTAATCCCTGATGAAAATGCGTCAATTTTTTCAGTGATGCCGGGAGACCGAGAGATTCCAGGGTAGGCATCCCGTTGGGAATTGCCCGCAAGATGATGTTTAATCCCTGTTTCTGGTAGTATGTATTCCCTCGAAATCGGCGATTCTCACCTCCTGGAACCACCATTTCATATGCGAAGTCCATATTTTTTTCTGCAGGAAGCTTCTCCTTGATCTCTACGGAGAAAATCTCAAAACCCATTTTTTCTATTTCTTCCCCCGTTAGCTCGGGCATGTCCTCCATTTGCACAAGGTCCCCATATATCCTCATTGTAGGCTTGTGACTCGCAATAAGGTGCAAATCGGAGCCGTGCTGTTCTAATAATTCCTGAAGGTATTTGTCAATCAGGGGCATAATATCGCCTCTTTTTAGAGATTGGAGATAGGAAATGGATTCATTTCAAACGCTCTGCAATCCATAATCCTTCATACTCCCTTTTTCAGTTACTAAAAAGAACTGTAAAAGTTAATCTTAGATTTAATTAAATAAATTCCTTCTATTGATAATGCAGTAACTATTCAACATCTATAGCATTTTACCGCATAGCACGCAGAGGATTGGAAAGATTGTTTGAAAGTTCCTCACTTTTTCCAATCTCCGCGGTCTCTGCGACCTCTGCGGTGAATAGTAAAAAATTAATACATATGTTCCAATTCGGAGATAGTATTTACTATTTCATTGATTAACTGGACAGGAGATTTCTGGACAAGCTTCTTATTCTTTACCCTCCAGGGAGCCCATTGCCTGGAATTCAACTCGTAGTTATCAGGATGATATATTACAATCACAGGTACTTTTTGCGAAGCGGCGACATGCACGGCGCCGGTGTCGGTTGTGATGAGAAATGTACACTTCTTCAACATCGCCGCCCACTGCTTGATCGAAAGATCCCATACCGCATGAACAGTGGTTTTGTTTTTATAGTAATCGTGAATTTCCCTTCCTATGTCTATCTCGTATGAGCCATAAGTGAAAAGCACATACGAGCCTTTCCATTTCCTTTGTATCTCATTGACAAGCCTGTGGAAATGCTTTACCTCCCAGCCAAGAGCGAGCCATTTGTTTGAGAGATGAATGCCGAATATCTTCTTATTTGTCCAGAACCATTTCTCCATCATCTTATCCACATGCTTAAAATCCTTATCAGTCGGCTTCAAATAGAGATCCCTGGATTTTATCTTCAACCCCAGCTTTTCCGCTATCATCAATCCCTGCTCCACCTCGTGGGGAATTTTCTCCCCGGCGGCAAGTCGCGACCGTATATCGAGCATTATGGGATCCGTAAGAGCCATTTTCACAAGTTTTGCCACAATAGGCCTTTCCTCATATACATAGCCTATTCTGTGCTGGGCTTTAGTGAAAAATGCGGTAAAATAGGAGAATGAAGTCGGTGAATGGGCTATTACAAGGTCATATTCTTCTTTTTTCAGATGGTTGAGAAAACTAAGACGCTCCCCGATACTCCATTTATTGCTGAATACCTTTATCTCGGAGACGTAAGGACATTCTTCCAGAACTTCCCTTGTATATGGAGTGACAAGCGCGTGAACTTCCTTGTCTTTCCAGTTGTCATATAACGCTCTTAAAAGCGGGGTTGACAGAATAACATCACCCAGTCTGTCAAGTCTTATGTGCAGAATTTTTCTTACCGTCTGGTAAATAATCTCTTCTTTTTTCACAACTCATTCAATCCTTGCTTTATCCCGCTTATCCAGTAATGCTGGAGTACAACTTCTCTGCAGAAATTGCATGTGCCGCTTTTCTTCTTCATCCACCTTATGAAAGGGCCGTTATTGGATGTAAGGCCCTGCCAAGCGAAATTAAAAGGGTTCCATCCCAGTTTTAACTTTATTGCGGGATCTTTATGTTTTTTATAGAATCTCACGGTGGAAATCCCTGCGAGTAACCGTCTTTCACATTCCTGCTCAAACTCCACCGGGTGCCAGTGATAATTCACAGCATCCTTATTGTAATATATTTCAACACCTGCTTTTTCAAGCCGGTATCCCAATTCGAGGTCCTCGTGCCCGTAACCGGTGAAATCCTCGTCGAAAATTCCGACATCAACAAGGGTCTTTCTAAGGGCGGATGCATTTCCTGTAAGGAAATAAAGCCAGGAAAGCCTCTTTCTGTGAGGAGGATGAAGAGTGGGATAAGAATCAGGATTTACTCTTGCCTTTTCATATTCTTCAAGTGTATCGACTCTCACCTCGCGTCCAACAACTGCGCAGTTTTCATATTTATCATGGAATTTCAAATGCTCGGACAACAGGTCACCGGTCGCTAATATATCAGCATCGGTAAACAGGATATATTCTCCTTTAGCTGATAAAGCTCCACGGTTTCGCGCTCCAGAGCGTCCCCTGTTCTCGCCGGTTATCATGCGAAGATTGGGAATGGAAAGCCTATCCACAATTTCTTTCGTGTTGTCGGTTGATCCCGAATCGGATAAAATTATCTCGAATTCTTCTTTCGGGAAATCCTGATTGGCAATAGTGGGCAGCACAAACTCCAGCTTTTCCGCTCGGTTGTATGTCGGTATAACTATACTGAATTTCACAATTAAAGAAATTAAACATCAGCTCCGATTTTCCTCCAGATTTAAACCAGGATTTACGCATTTCCAAGAAAGAAATACATGGGACTGTCATTCCTTCACAGAACTTGCCCTCGAGCAGAACGAAGGATCTCTATCCACGACAAATGATCTCCTGCAGGCAATTATATCGAATGACATGAAGGAAAAAACCTTCCAAACAATAATAATCAGGGAAAGGATTTATATTGAGAAAGGATCATGAAGATTGGAACATGAGGTAAGGGTTCGCTTCGCCCCAAGCCCTACTGGGCTTTTGCACGTGGGATCATTTCGGACGGCGCTTTTTAACTGGCTTTTTGCAAGAAAGAATAACGGAAAATTCATACTTCGCATTGAAGATACAGACCAGAAAAGATCCACAAAAGAATTTCTTGAAAGTCAACTTGAAGATATGAAATGGATGGGACTGGACTGGGATGAAGGGCCTGAAACGGTGGGATGCCACAGCCCGTATTTTCAGATGCAAAGACTTGAAACATACAAAAAATATGCCGACAAGCTAATGTCCATGGATAAAGTTTATCTTTGTTACTGCACCCCAGATGAATTAAAACAAGCGCGAGAAGAAACTAAATCCGCCGGGTATTCCGGTAAATGCAGAAACCTGACCCCACAACAGGTTGAGAAGCTCAAGGATGAGGGAAGAAAGCCCTGTATCCGCTTCATTTCCCCACCCCGGGGAGAGACGGTTTTTTGTGATCAAATAAAGGGCGAGGTTTCTTTTGAGAATAATCTGCTGGATGATTTCGTCATCATGAAATCGAACGGCGTACCCACATATAATTTCGCAGCGGTTGTCGATGATCATCTCATGGAAATTACGCATGTAATAAGAGGGGATGAGCATCTTTCCAACACACCGAGGCAGGTTCTTCTCTATCAGGCAATGGAATTTGAACCGCCCCGATTCGTCCATATTCCCATCATCCTTAACGAGGATCGCACAAAGCTGAGCAAGAGAAAGGGCGCGGTGCACCTGCTCGAGTTCGAACAGAAAGGCTTTCTAAAGGAAGCTATGCTTAATTTCATGTCCCTGCTGGGATGGGCTCCCAAGGATGACCGGGAAATCTTATCAAAAAATGAGTTAATAGAATCCTTTTCACTTGACGGGATAACAAAACACCCCGCTGTTTTTGATTATAAGAAATTGGAATGGATAAACGGACAATATATCACATCTCTTCCCACAAAAACAATAGTGGAAAGATTAAAGCCATTCATCGAAGAGGCCGGTGCGGATCCCGGGGAAAAAGATTTCACCTGGTATGTTGAAGCGATTTCCGTCTATGGTAACAGAGTAAAGACACTGGTTGAGCTTGCAGACAGCCTGCTATGCTTTTTCAGGGATATAGATGAGTATGATCCGAAGGGAGTTAAAAAGCATTTCAAGCACGATTATATCATTAGTGCGCTTTATGAGCTTGAAAAGCGAACAAGTGAGGACGAGGAATTTTCTGTCGAGAGCCTCGAAAAAATCATCAGGGATTACTCGGAAGAATTGGGAGTCTCTGCAGGAAAGCTGATTCAACCCGTCAGGTTGGCGATAACCGGCACCACCGCCAGTCCCCCGATTTTTGATGTAATGAAATTGGCGGGAAAAGAATTGCTTGTGGACAGACTTCATAAAGCGGCGAAATTTGTCGAATCCTGGAAGGCAGATTCTTAAACATATTAATGCAGAAACAATCATAACCTGGAAGTTTTCCAATAAAAACACTGGAAGGTTTGAATTAATAATGAATTTTTGTTTTGAAATAATGGAACCGTCACAAGAAAAAATTGATTTTTTTGTTGAGAAATTGAAGGTTTCACCGACCGTGGCAAAGACTCTCCTGAATCGCGATATCGAGAATATTGAAGATGCAGAAAAGTTTATAAACGGCACAATCAATGACCTTTACCCACCGTATTTAATTGATGATCTTGAAAAGGCAGTCGGAATTATTCTTGAGAATGTTGAGCAAGACAATAAAATTCTCATCCATGGTGATTACGACGCCGACGGAGTAACTTCCACAGCCATTCTCATTAAGGCGCTGGAAAGAATAGACGGCAAAGTCGGTTATTACATACCCGACAGGTTTGACGAAGGTTACGGATTCTCTCCCGATGCAATAAAGATGGCGCAGGATGAGGGATACAGCCTCATAGTCACGGTCGATTGCGGATCTTCAAACTATGAGGAAGTGAAGAAGGCAAGAGAAAGTGGGATCCAGGTTATTATCACAGATCACCATGAAGTGCCCGAGAATCAACCCGATGCCGATGCATTCGTAAATGTAAAAAAACCCGGGGACAACTATCCGTTCAAACATCTTTCCGGGGCTGGAGTTGCGATCAAGCTTGTTTCGGCGCTTTATTCCGAGATAGGTCGTGAAGACTGGGTTGATTTCCTGGATTTGGCGGCTATAGGAACCGTTGCGGACGTAGTCCCTCTCATTTCAGAGAATCGTCTGATAGTAAGAGAAGGTCTCAAACTCCTTAACAAGAGAAAAATTCCCGGAATAGCTTCGCTTCTATCGACGGTAGGCTCCCGTAAGGTTAAACTGGCTCCCTGGGATATCAGTTTTGTCATAGCTCCGAGAATAAATGCGGCAGGCAGACTTGCAGACGCCACGGTGGCTCTCAAATTTCTGCTCGAGGAGGATCCGGTCAAGGCAAGTGAGTTGACTCAGCAATTAATAAAGATGAATGAAGAGAGACAGAAGGTTGAGGGAGTCATAAAAAAAGAGATTGACAAGATGCTAAACGAGAACCCCGACCTTTTATCCGAGCCGGCATGGGTATTCGGCTCCGAGGGATGGCATCAGGGAGTAATAGGGATAGTTGCCTCACGATATTCCGAGTCACATAAAAGGCCTGTTTTCCTTATAAGTTTCGGAGAAGACGGGATGGGCAGAGGATCCGCCCGTTGCAATGAAGACTACAGTGTATATGAAGCCCTTGAAGCTTCCAGAGATTTGCTAATACATTATGGTGGTCATCGTTTTGCCGGCGGTTTCACTCTTGAGAAGAAAAATATTGAGAAGCTGAAAGAACGGGTAAGCAGCAAGGAGCTTTTTTCACGCATGAAAAAGCCTGTCCGTGTTGATGCCGAGTTATATCCCGATGAGGTTTCTCTTAATCTTGCCAGGGAGATTGATTTACTTGCTCCTTTTGGCGAGGGAAATCCAAAACCCCTGTTCCTCAGCCGCATGGTGAGGTTTCAATCAGTGACCACCGTGGGCACGAACGATAGACACCTAAAATTATGGATTTCACTTGATAGAAATCTGGCGACCAATGTCAAGGGGATTGCCTTTGGAAAGGGAGGAATGGCAACGGAGATTCTGGGCAATGATTTATATTATGATGTTCTATACAACCTTGACATTGACACATGGAATAAACAGGAGGAAATTTCTTTTAAAATATCGAGATTTATAAAACCCGGGGATGATTGTTACAGGATAATTGCCGGACTGGAAGAGATAGCGATTAATCGTGAATCGGAACAAACCGATAGCGAATGGAGAATTGTCGATGCCAGGAGAGTCATTGACAGAAGGAAATATATCCGAAACTTGCATAAATCAAGGAAAAAAAGTCTTATTCTTACGAGAAACAGAAGGCAAATGGATGTACTTTCCAGCAACCTCAATCGTGAGGGCGTGGAATGCGGTGATTTTTTCAACAAGGAATCCTGGAAGCCTGACAAGTATATATTTATTTCCCCCGTGGATAAAATCGACAAGAACCTTGGTTTCGAGGAGATCATATTTTATCACCCGCCATTTCATTTCAGTCATTTCAATAATGATATCTTTCTTGAAGATAGTATAAAACGAGTACATATGTTATTCGGAGATGAGGATGTCTCAAGGGAGGAAGCTAATCAGGAAATCCTTGCCCCCGGCAGGGAAACGCTTTTAAGAATTTACGATTGCCTGAAAAAAATATCCAAAAAAGAAAACAAAGATTCCATAAGGACACAACCCGACAGAATCTCAAAACTTTTTAAAGATCCTGCAATCAAACCCATAACGGTAATTGTAGCTATTAAAATTTTCAGCGATCTTAATCTTCTGGAGTATCAAAAACAGGGAAATGAAGTCATTGTTACATTCAAAGAGAGCGGCAAAAACGACCTTAATCAGTCGAACACATTTCTCTCCCATCAGAAAACCAGGGGGAATTTCCAGACACTAAAGAAACTTCTTCTGAAATCATTCCTTGATGATTTCGAGGAGCAAGTTCACAAAATCATACACTCTGCAACAAATTGCAAGGAGGAATAGACATGGCTCAGCAAACAGTAGAAGCATACTTAAAGGAAAAAATCAGAGATCTACCCGATTGGCCCGTGGAGGGAGTATTATTCAGGGATATAACACCGGTCCTGGAGGATCCGGAGGCATTCAAAACCGCTATTGACTCACTTTCTGAATTGATGAAGGATCTGGATTTCTCTAAAATCGTTGCTGTGGAATCAAGAGGATTTATATTCGGCGGAGCGCTGGCACACAAAATGGGTAAGGGATTCGTAATTGTCAGGAAACCCGGAAAATTGCCCTGTGAGACTATCGCCCACAGTTATGAGCTTGAATATGGCAAGGACACCCTCGAGATGCACAATGACTCGATTAAACCCGGAGAAAAAGTTGTAATTCTGGACGACCTCATTGCAACCGGCGGATCAGCCAAAGCAACCGCAATGCTCGTGGAAAAACTCGGTGGCAAAGTCGAAGCTATTGTATTCCTCATCGAACTGGAATTCCTGAAAGGCAAGGAAAAACTGAAAGAATATGATGTTTTCTCAGTAGTGAAATATTAAAAAGGAAGATGGAATAAGGAAAAAGGAATTCTGAATACGGAGGTCGGAAGCTGGAGGTGGGAAGTTGGATGCTGGAAATATAAGGTTTGAATTCCAATTTCCAACTTATAATTTCAAACATCTATTTTGGAGAAATTAAAGTTTATTCTCTATTTCTCCTCTGCGATCTCTGCGATCTCTGCGTTAAAAAACACTTATTCGACAGTCTTATTTCTTTGTGCTCTCTGCGTTGAATTGATACAATTAATCGAAGGGAGAAATTTACTTTAGATGAAGAAAAACAATCTCATTTTCCTTGTTCTATTAATCGCTGTATCTTTTTTTTTATTTTCTCACCCAGCTTACGCAAAAAAATCAGGGCTCCTGCTGGGTTTAAGGAGTGATACTCCGAACCCGAAGGTTGAAGGACATCGTGGTTATGTCCCTCCACAGGTTCACAGATACAGGACTATATGGATTTACCCCCGGGGAAATACTTTGGGAATTAATATGGGGAACAGGATCATTGTCCCCCGTGACACAGGCTTCTGGGAAGTGGGTGTCAGGCGGATGAAAAAAAAGACCACCCTTAAAGTGGGAAAGAAGACTGTAAATAAGACATGGATCGAGGATATTCCGTATGCCGTGCCACTGGGAAAGAGACCCCATCCGAAATTCAAGAATTACACGGAGCATACAAACGGTCTTGTTGACCTATCCCTTTTATTTGTGGGGAATAATTACCTTTGTGTTGACGGATGTACAGCGGGTTACAGTCAGGGGGCGGCGCATACCTTTGCAGGCAGTTTTCTCAGGATGCATCCCCTGGACAACTTGAAAAAGAGTGTGAAAATAACTCAGATATATTCAAAGAACGCAAACAAAGTGTTGATGAAATGTGCCGATGATTATTTCAAAAAACATCCGGATACAAGGGAAAGACTCTTCGAAAAAGGGATTCTCGATGCATGGGGACTCATCCGGCAAAGCGGACACTGGGTAACACGGGGGTTCCTTAATTATAAATCGGAGGTAGTCAGGGGACATTTCGCCCACTATGATATAACCCTGAAGCCACCGGCGAAACTTGTCTCATACGACAAACTCGCGCCTTCCTGGAGTGTGATTAAAAGGAATATGCCCGGTGCACTTGATGCTTTTTCATCACCCGAGGGCGATATTCTCGGCGTCATGACCGATAAAATTCTATACCTCTACCTTCATAAAGGCAATAATGTAAATTTTCGAAAACCTACCCTCGAAATAGATCTGCGAAAAAACGAATGCGCTATTATGATTCAGTGGGCTACAGGTGATTTTGTCAATAAATGGACTCAGATAATAAAGAAGATCCTTTGATTAGGAAATTAGGGGGGTTATCTCTTAGGAAATTAGGAAACCGGATAAATGAATGCTGAATCTGTAAGATGGACGTCCCCATCCCGATAAACGGATGGCGAATCTGTAGGAGGGACGTCCCCGTCCCGATAAACGGATGGCGAATCTGTAAGATGGACGTCCCCGTCCCGATAAACGGATGGCGAATCTGTAGGAGGGACGTCCCCGTCCCGATAAACAAAAAACGACAAACGCAGGTTCTATAGGAGGGGTTTCCTAACCCAGATAAACGGATGGTAGATCTTATAAGATGGACGTCCCCGTCCCGACAGCAGGTATCTACACCGCCTACTGCCCTACCTCCGCCGCCGCCTGGATGTATTCGATTCCCTTATCTCTGAGCACTTCACCGGCAGACTGCTCTTCCATTCCCTGTGCGATCAATTCCTGCGCCTGATTCATCATCTCATCGGCGCGGAATTTATCATCTATACCGTCATTTTTCAGGCTTTCGCCATTTTTCATTAATTCCCGGGCTTTCTGGAGGAGCGCAAGTCCTTCTTTTTCTTTTGCCTGACCCACTTGTTCCTGTGCAATACCGCTATATATCAGATTCAGACCCTTCTCCTGCACCTTTAGCGACCCGGCGGATGCTGTCATACCTTTTTCGATCTTCTTGAGACCTTTTTTCTTTTGTATTTTCGCGGAGCCTTCGATCATTCGACCCTCGATGAATTCCATGAATCCCCCGGATTGAGTCCCAAGAGCCTGCTCACTTTTCTCAACGCCGGTCATTGCCTGCTCGACGCCTTCCTTAACAATTCCGAGGCCTTCTTTTTCCTTTTCCATACCAGCTTGAAACTTTTCAAGTCCCGATTGTTGACGCACTTTCCCATGATCCGCATGCTTAATACCCCTACCGATATCCTTCATTCCATCGCGATGGAGCTTCTTGCCTTCTTTTTTTACGGATTTACCTATCTGTTCAAGGTTGTCTGCTTCTTCAAACAATTCCCCTGCTTGTTCCTTCTCCAGACCGGCTTCCTTTCGAAGACCCTTTGCAATTTTATTCTTCTTTTTGGCAATCTGTCTGTGCTCCCAGGCGTCTTTCTTGATGCCCGCGGATTCTCTCCTCATAAGCTCAGCCTGCTTCTTGAGCATCAATGCTTCCTGCTCCTCACGCTTCGCTTGCACAAGCAGAGCTTTCGAAGTTTCCATATACCGGGTTCCGCGTCCCATCTCGCTCATTCCCTGGTTCCTCATACACCAGCCAACATGCCAACTGAAGGGACAAGACATTTGGAAATTGCTGTTAAGATAGTTGTTATATCCGTATTTATACCATGCCTGCCCTGCGCGCATGAACCGCTTACTTCTTTTCTTCTCGGCTTTTGCATGCCGAAGCATCTTTGCGGCCTTTGCCTCGAGTTCTGCTGCTTTCTTGTGAAGCTTTTCCGATTTCGCTTCCTCGGATTTTGCAATATCTATATTATTCTTTGCCGATTCGTTAAGTTGATCCGCCTTGCCTGTCTTGAAATCGGCATTGTCATCAAGCTCCTCTGCCTCGACCCTCTGAGCGAATGCCTGATCAACCTTCTGCTCGCCTTGTGAAACTTTTTCCATACCCGATATAAGCTTGTCACGTCCCTGATCCTTGAGACCAAGCCCTTTCTCGACCTGTGAGGTTCCACCCTCGACCTGCTTCAGACCTTTTTTCTCAATTCTCTGACCCGATCCCTCGCGGCGGATTCCCTTTCCAATTTTGACTCCGCCCTTGTACTTATCTTTTGCCGCAGGCTTTTCTTCCTTTATTCCCTGGGCAATTGTGCCCAGACCACTCATCTCAATATCAGCGGCTTGCTTCTCATCAATGACCCCGCGGGCAAACTGCCTTGCGCCCTTTGTTTTGACTTTACAGGCGGCTTCATCCCAGCGAAGCCCCTGTTCTATAAGGGAGACGCCCTCGGATTCATCACCGGCCGCAGTTTTCTTGTCCGCGATACCTGATTCTATAAGCTGAGCTCCATCAGTTTTCTGTTCCCCTGCCTCTATAATCTGTCCTTCGCCATCATCAACTTTGGCTTGAGCTTTTTCCTGCTCGACTGCAGCTTTTTTGGACTTATGACGACCTACAACCTCATGCATCTTGCCCTTGAGCTTCAACTCAGCACCTTTTTTGATCTCTTCAAGCCCCTCCTGAGCAAGCTCTTCCGCGGCGTTATAGACGTCGCTTTCGTCAACAACCGATCTATCTTCAATCTCTTTTTTTGCTTTTTTCCCCTGAACCTTGCCCGGAGCGCCGACATGTACGGCATTGCGGGCAGGATCAACTGACATATTTTTAGGTATCGACATCCGGATCACCTCATTCATTAAACCTGCCAAATATAAAAAACAACAGGCTTTCCCTCCATTAAATGATATCATGGGTTCATGTTAAAATCAAAGCCTGTTGTGTTAAGAATATGTTAACATTGGGACTAATTATCTTCTTATTTTAATTCTCCCGCTGTTTGATTTCAAGCTTATCTCAGGATGATCTATCATATCGGAATCCGAAAGGTATCCTTCCAGGAATTTCTCTTCCGCTGAATCCTGTTTGCAAAGCTTCGCCCCGTTATCGATATACCCTGATCTTGTCTTTGCCGTTATTTTCCCGTCGCATTCTCCGGGCAGTCTGAGGACAATGTATCCCGAGTTTGTCTTTGCTTCGAGTTTCGATCCCTCTTCGAGAACCTCCACATCAGCCTCGATACTTCCCGATGATGTTCTCGCTGTCAGGGTCTCAACGGTAATCTTCCTTGCCTCGATATCGCCGCTTGAAGTTTTAAGTTGAAATGCTCCCATGGATCTTTCAATCTCGATATCGCCGGAATTTCCGGACAGTGCAGCTTCACCGGACAGGTCGGTCATCTCGATATCCCCTGATGCGGACTTGCAGTTTATTTTACCTTCCAGCGTTGCTCCTTCTATGTCGCCGGATCTGCTCTGAAGGTCAATATCACCGGACAATTTGAAAAGCTCTATGTCGCCGCTGACAGTTGAAACTGAAATTGAGCCTATGACCTCGCTGATTCGAACATCTCCGCTTACACTCTTGATTTTTAGATCTCCATCGGCGATATCAACTTCTATGTCCGAGTCGTTTGTGGAAATGGAAGCTTTCTCTCCACCGAATTTCTGAAGAAAAACATCGCAGGAGCGTCCTTTTATATCAATATTTCCCGGTATTTGCCGCAAATTTAACTCACCGTCACGAGCTTTGATAGAAATTGGCACTGCGCGGGGCGACCTGATTTCCATATCAATTTTTTCACAACGGGTTTTACAGGCCTTATGATTGGAAATGTTAAGGATGCCGTTCTCCCGCCTGAATTTCAAACATCCCACATGCTCCCTGTCAACATTGATTACAGCTTCCGGGGATTCCTTCCCTTTCAGGTATAAATCCAGCTCTCCCGACAGGTTTATTCTGACTGATTCGACGCCGGCAAGTGAAACATCCCCAGTATTTTCTTCTTCTATTTCTTCAGTCGTTCCCACATCTTCTTTTTCCCATGCATCTTCACAATCTTCAAGAACCGCCATTTCATCATCTACCGGCAGCATATCAAAATGCTCCTCCAGCGCATCCAGGAGATGTTGTCCTTCCTCCGGGTTGACAGTGCCGTCTTTTATCATTTTCAATACTTTTTCAACCGGACTCTCCATTTCTCTATCACTCACTCTCTTTTAATTTATTTAACTCTTTGATTGCTATAATCGTTTCAATATTTCCTTTCTCAAGACCTTCCAGAACTTTGAGCGCATATCGTTTATTTTATTTGTCTTTTGGCTTTTCGAACTGCAAAGGGATTCGAATAGCACTTCCCTACAACTTCCCCCCGTTTTTCTTTAAAACTTCCGTTACTTTCTTTTTCCTGGCATCCAATGCGAATTTCAGGGGAGTCTTTCCCTCTTTACTCCTTGCGTTTACATCCGCCTTGTTGGAAATGAGAATTAAAGCAACTTTTTCGTGTCCTCTCCAGGCGGCCTCGTGAAGTGGCGTTACGCCGTTTGAGTCCCTGGTATTTACCGGCGCTCCCTTTGAGATGAGAAGTTTTACCATTTCAGCGTGCCCTCCCCTGGCGGCAATCTGAAGCGGCGTGGATTTGCCAGAGCTTTTGGCGTTTACATCTGCACCGACTTTTATTAAATATTTGGCGGCATCTATATGTCCCTTCCATGCGGCACAATGAAGCGGGGTAAGCCCATACTTTGAGGAAGCTTTCACATCTGCTCCCCTGGAAACCAGAAGCTTTGTCATTTTCAGGTTTCCACCGTTGGCCGCAAGGTGAAGAATCGTCCTTCCTCCCTTGTCCTTTTCACTCACATCTATTTTTGCCCCGTTTGCCAAAAGAATCTCAATCATCGGGGCATCCCCCCTTGAGACAGCGACATGCAATGCAGTCCACTTGTTGGGTCTCAGGGCGTTTACATCCGCTCCATGAGACAGGAGAATTTGCATTACATCCGGGTGACCGCTTATTGCCGCAAAATGGAGCGGCGTCAACTGATGCTCCGTCTTTGCGTTAACATTTGCACCTTTTGATAAAAGAAACTCAACAATCTCAGGTTTACCGCATTCCGACGCGCAATGCAGGGGAGTTTTGCCGTCGCCGTGATGTATCATTACAAGACGTGAATCCTTCTCAATGAGTCTTTTCATTTTTTGAATACCACCGGTTTTGGCGAATTCATGCATCTCGCAGGCATATATTTTAACGGGAAAAACCATGATAATCGCCATCACCAGAATAAGTACCACTATTTTATATTTCATATTTCGATCTACCTCCGTTCTTTTATTTACCGAAAATATTTTCCCGAGGTTTCCGTCGAACGGCAGTTATTCCTGTCTTCTCTGTAAAGCTCGTCTGTCCTGTCCTGCTATGTTATATCTTTAAAAGATTCATCATAAATAAAAAACCTGAGCCAAAAGAGATGCTATTAAATATAAACAGCTTAAGTGCAAAAAAAAACGAAAACGCACCCCGTTTTTTAAAAGGAAAATTATAATTGTGTCGAATTATTAAAAATAGTAATAAACGGGGAAATGGGGAAATTCTGAAGAACATCGATTTCTCTGTTTTGGAAAGTCCCTGGATTCGGAAAAACCTGTGCTTTCAAGGGTTGAATTATCTACCGGGGAGCCGTTATTGAAGAATATTATTCAAGCCATGTCTCTTACTGCGTAAAATCGAAGGTTTTGGCGAACGCGATTTGTTCTTTATTCAATAGTGCTCAGGAATAGATCGTATTTAGGGAAAGCTTGGTTATCGTTAAAAGGTAGTGACTATTTCAGCGTTTTAACCGATCGGTTAAACATGGCACTCCTGGTTGATATGACGGGGTTCATGCACGAAATCATGAGTACTGAAATTGAATAATAAACAATGAGCCTTCAAGTTGACTATTCATGGCGCTTTACGGAAACGATAGGTTGATTGCCGGGAAAAGTTTAAATTATTTCAACCCCGGCTTCTGCGGGCGGAAGTTCAGGTTTTGTCGAGTAAAGATCGATTATTTTCCTGAATTCCTCAAAAAGATTATTCAAGAATTGGAAGAATCGGCAAACAGGCATGGTTACTGGAACATCGTGCAGTTAGGATATTCAATTAATGAATGAATATTTATCAAAAAAATCGCCTCCGGAAACCCGCATGAACACAAGACCTATGAAGTTAAAAATGTCTTAGGGGTAGAAACCCATCCCTGATGAATAAGGGATTGAGACATCCTTGCTCTCTACTATTGGCATGTTAATCACGTAGAAACCCATCCCTGATGAATAAGGGATTGAGACTTCTTGCTTTTGCTCTGTTCAAAGCCCACTCAACCTGTAGAAACCCATCCCTGATGAATAAGGGATTGAGACATGGAGCTTGCAGAATTCCCACCATTGCTGTTACAAGTAGAAACCCATCCCTGATGAATAAGGGATTGAGACAGTTTTTTAAATTAACATGAAACTCTCTTTATGCCGTAGAAACCCATCCCTGATGAATAAGGGATTGAGACAATTTTCTTATTCTCTCCTTATTCATTATGTTACCCGTAGAAACCCATCCCTGATGAATAAGGGATTGAGACTTATAATATGCAATAGTGAGAATAATACTGCCATAGTAGAAACCCATCCCTGATGAATAAGGGATTGAGACACAAACTTTAACACAAGACGAGCAAGCAACAAGTAGAAACCCATCCCTGATGAATAAGGGATTGAGACTTTGATTCTAACTGCTCAATTTCCCTTTGTAATGTAGAAACCCATCCCTGATGAATAAGGGATTGAGACTCTTTCACTGCCAATATGTATTGAATAAACCAATGGCAGAAACCCATCCCTGATGAATAAGGGATTGCATGATGAGAAACGGGATGCGAGAAACGAGAACAGTTTCCCAAAGTCACATCCTTATTCCCGATTCCCGATTCCCGATTCTAAATAGGATGACATGTTTTGACCATTCCCTCTTAAGATTGCGCAAGCTCTGCTCTTCCCTCTTTCTATACCCTCCGTGTTCTCCGTGGCTTCGTGGTTAATTTTAACCGTATGATGATGTGTTTTTAGCATTCCACCTTGGGACGCGGGTGGTGTTTTCTTTCGCCTCCTCCATCAATTGACAAATTCTATCGAAAGTTAACAAAAATTTAATATGTCATGTATCCCGCTATTGGCAATACAATGTTATAATGTACAGGCAAGTATTTCCCGGTTCTCTGGTTGTGAACCGGGTATGTGTTAATTTTGTTTATGGTAACTGGAGAATGGTGATTCTATTTGAATAATTTCTTTCTTCATGATAAATTTAGGTGCCTGGAAATAAATGTTAATGCGGAGTAATCACTCTTGAACTCACACCACATAGCAAAAGATATGGGAATCCTTTATCAGCCCGCTTCCAATCCCCTTGCCCCCGGAAAGAGTCGGGACGCCGGGAAGAAACAGGGTGATGGAGTTTCTATATCTCATGTCCGGGATACCTTCCGGAAGGACAGTGCTGACAAAAGCGATATCCGCAAAGCTATACAGGAAACCAAACAGGACTGGAAGCGCAAAGGCAAAAAGCTGGGTATGGTTGCCGCCGCCAGTGCCGCGACTTACGCCGCGCCTGCTGTATTGGCTACCCTGTTTCCCGCACTCGCTATAGCCGCCGTTCCCGCCGGGGTTATCCTTGGTCTTGTAGTGGCAGGTCTGGAAGAGAAAAATATCGGACTTGGAAAACGTATCGGGGGTTTCATCGGAGATAAAGCAGGCGTTGTCGGAGGACTTGCAAAAGGCATGGCGCGCCGCATTTCCGGAAAGGAAGCTTCCAAACAGGCAAAGGTTATATTGCCAAAAAGAAAGCCTACGGGGGCAAAGGCAAAAGAACCAATCCTTCAATCCCTCCTGCACGGGGCTGAAAAGAAGATCACGGGCAAAGAGCCAAAAATCAGCCAAAGCGGAAGGACAGGGGAGAGTATTGGGACAATTGCTGTTAGTGCCAGCAGTTTTCTGGCCGTTCCGATAGCCGCCGCTGTCGTGGCAGGGGGACCTGTGGGAATTGTCCTGGGATCCGCGCTTGGTGGGATCCTCGGTCTGGTGGGAGCAAACATCGAGGAGAATTTCCTTGGAGTTGGGCGGGTTGTGGGTGAAGTCGCCGGAAGAGCCGTCGGCATGGTCAAGTCCGGAGTTTCCAGACTGGTCGGCAAAGGTAAAAGTAAACACGACGAAATCAAGGAAGCCGTCCCTGCATCTTCTGACAATGCCCCAAAAAAGAAATCCAGAGACCCACTGATGGATTTGAATAACATTATCTCGGAACCGATAATGGGCGTTCTTATGGATACTGCTGTCGCAGGAAGTCGCCTCTTTCAGGAAAAACCGGTTCAGACCATTGATTTTGACAAACGTCCCGACCCGAAGGTCAATCAAGACAGGCTTTTAAATAATTTCAGAAAACTCGCCGGAATAGACGGCACAAGCGGAAATGAGAAGGCAGTCGGCAAAGAGCTGCGCCGGCAGTTGGATCTGATGGGAATATCTCACAAATCCAAAAAAGACGGCACAATTATCGCCACAATCCCGGGTACCGTGAAAGACGCCCCGTCTGTTCTCCTTTGCTCTCATCAGGATACCGTCTCTTCCACTTCACCTGATGCGATTATCTTTGACGGCAGAGAATTTCGCTCCGACGAGAAACACATATTGGGCAGTGATGACCGGGCAGGTATCGCAGAAATAATGGAAGGCGTCGCAACTGTCATCGAGAAGGGACTGGATCGTCCGGAAATCAAGATTGTCTTCACGGTAGGTGAAGAGCAAGGCTTGAAGGGGTCATCCAGATTGAAACCCGAAGAAATTTCAAATCGTCCCACACTTGGATTTGTTATGGACGCAATGGACAAAAGGGACCTGTTTCTCAAAATAGACGGGCCTGTTTTACATTCAAAGTCGGCAAGATATAACTTCTCCCAGGAGGATCCGCTAATCCAGGTTGCTATGAAATCCATGGCTGATGCGGGAATCAAGCCCCGCCCGATTCATGCGCCTCCTATTGCAGGGGCTCAATCAGACGCAAACACAGAAGCTTTCAATTCGGGAATGATACGGAGCCTGGCCGTTGGAACGGGAGCGAGCGACATTCATACTACACTTGAAAATATAAAAGCTGAAGATCTTGAGCAGGTTGCAAATTCTGTTGTAGGCTTCATTTCAAATGCCTGCGATCTCAAGGTGGATGACAGTCAACAAATCATTCCCAGATATCCAATCACATAACCCGCCTCACATGACCGGTATCCCCTACCCCTCCTTCATTAATCCGTCATTAATCTGATCTTCCCCCGATATTTCGGACACTCCGAAGGAGAAGTTAGCTGTTTAAAAGGAGGTCACAAATGGTCAAGAAATATTTGTTTGCACTGTGCGTTCTCGCCCTTTCCGTTTTCTTCATGTTTTGCAGGGGTGTAATCTGTGCCGAGGAGATAGAATCGCCCATTTCTCTCGGTATGCTGGAAGAGAAAATCTCGTCATTCAAACCGAATCCCAAGTACAAGGATGATAAAGCCGGATTGGTTACGCTGCAGGAAGCCCTGGCCGCAGTAAAGGAAGGCAACCACGGCATCGGCGCGTGCCTTGTCCGTGAAAAAACAGGAGAAGTTGTTCAGCGAGGACACAACCGCGTTTATAAACCGTATTACAGAAGTGACTTGCACGCGGAGATGGATACGCTTACCGGCTATGAACAGCGAGTCAAAGCACAATCTCCAAAAATGGAAGGACTGGTTTTATACACTTCGCTCGAACCCTGCCCCATGTGTCTGGCCCGGATCATTAATTCAGGCGTGAAAAAAGTCTATTACCTGGCGCCTGACCCTGAGCGCGGCATGGTTCACCTTTTCAAGAATCTTCCTCCTGCCTGGCAGGAAGTCGCAAAGGGAAGGTCCTATGGACCGGCTCAATGCTCCCCGGAGATGAAAGATCTGGCAAACGAAGTTTTCCAGTATTCTTTAAAAGTGTCGGATAAAAAGCCAAAAAACAAGAAATGCAACTATTGATGGCATTTTATAGTTAAAGTCAGCAGTGTCCTAAGAAAATCTCTGGATTTGAGTTTATCGGGGTTAGGAAACCCCTCCTACAGTAGAATGGAATAATTTTGTCCCGAACTCATCAGGTCTCTCATCACGAAAACCAAAGTTATACAATATCGCCTCGGCGGTCCTCCTCGACGCCTGACCGTCACCATACGGGTTAGCGGTGTGCGCCATTTTTTCGTAGGCAGCGCTGTCCGTCAGAAGTTCTGAAGCTGACTTGTATATATTCTCCGTTTCCACGCCAACAAGCTTTGCCGTCCCCGCATCTACACCCTCCGGCCTCTCCGTCGTCTTCCTCATCACCAGGACAGGCTTCCCCAGGGAAGGACCCTCCTCCTGTATCCCACCGGAATCGGTAAGAACAAGATACGACTTCTTCATTAAACTCAACAAAACAGGATAATCCACAGGCTCAAGAAGAGTTATGCGCTCTTTATCCCTGAGCATTGGAAATACTGTATCGCGGACTTTTGGATTCCGGTGAACACTGAATATCAACTGTGTGTCAGGGAAATCATTCACAAGGCTTAACAACGCCCTGCATATATTTTCCATAGGTTTTCCCAGGTTCTCCCTCCTATGAGCTTCCACGAGAAGAATCCTTTTTCCGGGAATAATTTTGCTTCTTATTTCCGGGGGAATTACGCTGTCTTCACGGTTTGCTATATGCAAAAGCGCGTCAATAACCGTGTTGCCTGTCAGGAAAATAGTATCATCACTCACGCCGCTTTTCCTCAGGTTCTCAACCGCAAGGGAAGTCGGGGCGAAATTCAGATCACCCAGTACCGTTATCAATCTGCGGTTCATCTCCTCTGGGTAAGGATCATACTTATTATCTGTACGAAGCCCGGCCTCGACATGTCCCACGGCAATTTTTTGATAAAATGCTGCAAGTGCCGCCACAAATGATGTTGTTGTATCGCCCTGTGTTATAACAAGATCAACTTTTTCCTCGATAAAAATCTTCTCAAGTCCCTCAAGGGCTTTCACCGTGATTCTTGTAAGAGTCTGGTTCTTTTCCATTATATCTAAATCCCGATCCGGCACAATCTCAAAAAGGTTTAACACCTGATCCAACATCTCCCTGTGCTGGGCGGTGACAACAACCAATGTATCTATTTTATCTTCATGCTTTTTCAGCTCTATTATGACCGGGGCAAGCTTTACAGCTTCCGGTCTTGTTCCAAATACTATTGCTACTTTCTTTTTTAACTTCATATTAACCCTCCGATTAGGAATTCCGGAAATTGTATTGGAAGTTTAATTATGTTCTACGATTTTCCTTTATTAATGAGGAAATGATGAGTTTTACCTCTGAGGAAATTAGGAAAATGGATTATGGATTATGGAGGACGGCGGATGGAAGGGGATTTTTTGGGCAATTCCAGCGGGTTTAAAAACCCGCGCTACGTGTTTTTTTTAATCAATTCCAGCGGGTTTGAAAACCCGCGCTACGTTATGGGGACTTTTTCATTTTCTTGTACGCTTTATTTAGTTCATTCCGGAAGAATGAGGAAGGGTGGATTTTTATTTTCAGTGCTTTTTTACATACAGTTGCTTTTGTAGAATAATCATTCAGAAAATCGAGCAGCTTAAAAAAGCTTCTATATGTGGGAAGTCCATTGGGGTTGTCCATGAGGGACTTATCAAAATACTTGGCGGACTTTGGAACCTGCTTACAATTCGTATATAGGATACCCTTGTTATGAGCAATCAGGAAGGAGGGCATGCCCTTTTTTTTCGCAAGAGTGAATTCCTTCTCCGCAAAAGAATAATTGCCGATTAATGTATCGATAACTCCGAGAGCATAATAAACCGCTCCCTTGCTGGATTTGAGATTCTTTTTCGAGGAAAGTTCTTTCCTTAATGCCTTTAATTGATTCTTCTTTTCATATATCTGAATTAGCTTACGGTAAGCAATGGCAAACGGGGGGTCTATCCTGACGGCTTTGCGTGCGCTTTCTTCTGCACCTGTGAAGTCCCCGTTTTCGTATTGCCTGTTTGCTCTGAGGTAGGCATTTCTCGCCTTGCTATTGTGGGAAAGCAGGCGGGGAGTTTTTTTTCTCTTTAGATTCAATGAAAGTGCGGGATAAGATTTTTTCAGGGGAAGTGAGCTTTTTGAGACATGAGCTTTATATTTTATACTGACCTTAAAATCGGACCTGGATATTTTCTGTTTTGAATCAATCAACTTGGCTTTAAACGGGTTAGATGAATTTTTCCACAGAATTATATAGGGAGCTTCAATTTCGCTGAATCTTGTAAACCCGGTGTAATCATCGAACCTCCCCATTGTAGGATCCACGGGGACCCAGCCGTATGGGTGGAAATAGACCTCTGCCCATGCATGAGTATCCGGCGTGCTTTGATCTGTTGTTTTCAAATAGAAGCCTCCCACGTATCTTGCGGGAATGCCGATGCTTCTGCATAATGTGATAAAAAGATCAGTGGCGTCGGAACACTGGCATATCCTTGTCCTGATAACCTCCAATACCTTTCCCGGCTTTTCTTTAATCTTGAATTTCAATTTTCTGACAAAATCATAAAATTTCAAGACACGGTAATAACTCCGGGATTCACCTGATATTATGGAGCGAGCAAGTTTCTTTACCACCGGGTTTTTTGCAGGCATTCTATTATTGGAATTCAGATATTTTTTATATTTATCAGGCACGTAATCTGTCACCTTGTTAGCATCAACATTATATAACACTCTCTTGCAAGCGATTCTTGCATTATATCCAAATTTCACGGATTTGTCCGGTGCTATCTCCTTCCATTTGAATACCACAAATTTACAATTCTCATTCAGATTCATAGCTGAGGGTTTTGGATAGATATCCATTTTAGTTACTATCTGGTGAGGAGTTTTATTTTCCACAATGGGAAATCTAATTTCAAGCCCGATTGGTTTAGTCCCATTATTTTTATATTCCACTTTATATTGAAGGTCAAAATTCTGTTTATCGCCGGTAACAACTGATGCGTAAGCTATAGATGTGAGGAGGAAAAATAATAACAGCGATATTATTATAAGTGGACTTATCTTTCTCAATTTCATGTTCCTTTCATGCATTACTAATGATTATTTAGATTCAAATATCAGCAATCCTCTATTTCATAATTGTCTAAAAAACATATCTGGAAGGAATTGAGAGAATATGCTAAGAATATAGAGGAAGATCGGAAATCGGAGGTCAGATCCCGTTTCTCACCTCTTATTTGTTGATTCCTAATTTCCAGACAGGAGTATATTGAATGAAGAAAAAATTTATATACATATGCATGCTGATTTTATCGTTAATTTTTCTACTTTCCCCACAAATACTTGCCCGGACGCACTCCAAGTCAAGAAATGGAATTGATAAAATCGAGATTAAAAGGATCACTCCCCGGAGTCGCTCCTACTTATTGAAGCCTGTTAATATGCCGGTACATATGAAGATAGAATATAACCTGAAGTCTAAGAAAAAAGCAAAGATTGTTATATACTTTTACAAGTTTATTCAAAAGGGAATTTCCCCGGGAATGTTTCCTGTTGAAATGACAAATCTCCGGAAGGTTATTACAATCGACAAGGGCAAGGGGAGCATGGTTTACATCTCGAAACCGGTAAAAATCGGACTTGATGAGAAGGTTATCGAGTTATATACCGCCACCAGTCTTGTTGATATGAGGGGTAAGGAATTGGCATTTTCCACCAGCAAAAATATGGTGGGGGGATCTTATCGTATATTTCCCGAGAACAAACAACCCGACGGTAATTACATAAGAAAAATCGGAGTATCGCCGCCAATCGGCACAGATATCAAGACGGGAAATACGGCAAAATTTGAGATTTCTTTAAACTATTCACTTAAGGCAAAGCCATTTGCATTTATTGATATATTATTCACCGATGTTGCGAGTCTGGGAACGGGAAGATGTTGGGACTCTGCAACCATAGCGGTCCCAAAAGGCAGAGGTAAAATAATTTTAAAGCCTGAAGTTTATGTGAACAAAAACCTGTCTGGAACAAACCTGGGACTGGGAATAATCTATTGGCTGAAGCCCCTGTCAAACAGTGAAAATTACCTGCGTATAAAGGATTATTTTCTCAGATAAGGAGATGTTACTTTTTAAATGAAAGATATGCTATCAAAGATCAATGAAAATTTAGGTAATATAAAAGAGAGGATCAAAGCTTCAGCGGAGAAATCAGGAAGAAATGCACAAGACATAATACTTGTTGCGGTAAGTAAGACATTCCCCGTCGAATATATAGAAGAAGTTTACAGGTCAGGAGTCAGGGAATTCGGCGAAAATTACATCCAGGAATCCATAGAAAAAATCGATCATCTGGATATTTCTGCACGCTGGCATTTCATGGGTCATCTACAGGCAAACAAAGTTCGCACTGCTGTAAAGTATTTCCCTGTCATACAATCTATAGACTCCCGGAAACTCCTGAAGAGAATCAACCAGATAGCTGGAGAAGAAGGAAAAAAACCAGATGTACTCATAGAAGTTAATCTTGTGGGCGAGGAAAGTAAATTCGGAGTGGATCCGTCCGAAGTTTATCCCATACTCGATGACGCACAATCTTATGAGAATGTAAAAGTATGTGGATTAATGCTTCTTCCTCCTTTCTATGACGACCCCGAAAAAAACAGGATAAATTTCAGAAAATTGAAGCAAATGGCTGACGAAATTGATAAAAAGGATTATTCGAACTGGAAGAATAAATATCTATCGATGGGCATGACAGACGATTTCGAGATTGCGATTGAAGAAGGCTCCAACATGGTTCGCATCGGCAGGGCCATATTTGGGCCCAGAAGGAGATAATATAATGGCCTCAGGAATAATTGAGAGAATAAGAAAATTTCTTGCAATGGAGAGCGATGAAATGGAGCTTAGTTCTGTGGAATCGGTTGAATATCGTAACATAGCCGATGGAGTTAAGTCATATAAGGAAGATCCAATGAGAGAATCAACAAGAATGAGAGGCATGCCCGGAGTAAAACAGGAGATTGTAGTCTTCCAACCGGGCACATTCGGCGATGCCCAACAAGTCGCCGAGCATATAAAGGCAAGAAAAACAGTAATTATAAATATGAAACGCACGGAAAAAGAGCTTGGGAAGCGGATTATCGATTTCCTCAGCGGGATCAATTATGCAGTGGACGGAAATGTTCAGAAAATCGCTGACAATATTTTTGTCTTCACTCCGGCACATATTGATGTCACGATGATCCACGAAGTGGAGACCGCCGCAAGCGAATCTCCCCTGTTCAACAGATAATATCCCTCCAGACTTTTTGACTTCGTTGATGTGTTATCTGAGAGCAAATACCAAAGTATAAAAGCTGAATAAGCCAATCCGGGAAACATTAAAGTCAAAAAGCGGATAAAAGAAGTCGGAAATAGGAAATGAGGATAGGTTATAGTCGAAATAAAATATGAAGGAATTCAACAGAATATAATTATCATTATTAAGTACCTACATTTCGCACATGTGAATTTGTTGAGAAGTAATAGAAATTATTTCAAGTGCCTTAAGGTAATAACAGATGTATTAAGGTGTTTAAGACAACACCACAATTTATTGTGGTGAATTGAGCGAATACCCCACCACTGCAGCGTCCTAACCACTTCAGTGGTTTATATCATCAAAAAACCGTTAAAACGGTTAAGTTGGAGGTGTGAGGTAGGTTTTATAGGCTTCTAGCCACCCGATTGAAATCGGGTGTTGTCTTAAAAACTCGAAAAGTTTATAAGCATTATAAAAAATGGCTATAAGGCATATAATGAATTATTCTCAATCGTATTTTTAACAAATTGAGTGATTTAATTAAAAGATGTCAGGTGTGCGAAATCTAAGAAGTAAATATTGAATGACACGAGATTATCCTTATATCCATTTTTCTTTATCTATCGCTCTCTTATTAAGTGAAAGGCAAAAACATGAAAAACATAAAACTCATAATAGTATTTCTGATAATATCGGCGATGTTGATTCTATCGCCTTTATTTGCATTCGCCCGTGAAAACCGCACGGGAAACTGGAACTTCAACGAAACAACCGGGCTTATTAACATTCCCACAGCACGGACAATTGAGGCAAGAACAATCAAACTCTCCATTCGCATGGCGCGCATGGGGAAAAATCCGCCGCTCAAAAAGAAAGATCAATCTCCGAATCCGGGATCTTTCACAGGAACCCCCCTTGACTCCGACTGGTGGATAGACAACAACGGTGACAGGGTCTTTCTTATAAGCCCGTTTAAAAATTTCGAATTAAGCTTGATGAATATGCATAGCTACACCATTACTCCGTCTGTAGGAGTGAAATGGGTTGCAATAAATGAGAAAAAAAATTGGCCGGCCCTTGCAATTGGAGCGAATAATATGACCGGTGTTGAAGAGGACAGCAATGTAAAAAGCAAAGAAGTGCGGGATGCAAACAGTAAGGTGGCTCCTTTTATAGTTGCCTCCAAGACATTTTTCGAGAATAAAGACCTTGATCTGACTGTTGGCATTGGCGGCGGAAGGTTCAGAAAAAGGGTCTTTTACGGCGGCGAGTTTTTTATTGATAAGAGAAAAATTTTCAGCGCAGTGGGCGAATATGACGGCAATATTTCAAGTTATGGAATAAAAATTAGGCCATATAAATCAAGATGGGATTTCGGAGCTTTCATGCAAGATGTTGACAGCCCGGGAGTAACAATTAATTATAAGATTATTTATTAAGCGGATTCTTACGAAGAGTTGAAAATAATCGGGACTTACACAATGTCATTCTGAGCGATACAAGAAAGAATTTCTTTACTCCGATGACTTTCTCAAATACGGGATTTTCTTGTGTCCGAGGGTTAACATAGCGAAGAATCTCGATTCCAATGTTATGAGGAGCAAGTCTTGGCAATGTTGGAAGAAGCAACTCTCGAAAAGAATGAGGACTGTTTTAAAGAAGATCCCCGGGGAAGAGATCCTTCGCTGTGCAAGGCATCGGAGGAAAGGTTAATTAGTCCCTGCCAAAGCTTGTCCAGTAAATTAAAAGATCATGTTTCGCTCAGGATGACACACACTTCTTTATTGAAAATGCGTAAGTCCTGTAAAAATTCTCTGCGAACTCCGCGATCTCTGCGGTGAAAAAGTCTCATCAACAACCGGAAATAGTTTAAATTGGATGGTGGTTAATAATGAAACAAGGAAAAATGCTTCTTATTCTGTTCATTCTCCTTATCTCTTTCACATTCGGATATGGCGGGGGTAAAGCTGTTAACGCAATGGGGAGAAATAAAGTAAAAAATTCCCAATTGCAGGACAAGGTGGAGAAAGATGATAAAGCTATAGGAAAAATTGCCAAAAAAACCGGGAAAGCCTCGAAAAAGGAATACCGGATCCTATACCTCAAATACAGCAATGTCATAAAAAGCGCAGGCGGGAGAAAGAGCTTTTCCATTTATGATTTCCCCGGCGGTGGAATTATTACGCTAAACGGAAAAAATAATAACAATTTGAAATTCAAAGGCTATCTTATGGGACGCCCGGATTCAATGAAATATGACAGATATTTTTACATTAGTGCGTCGGGTTCTCCTATAAGTCAGCAATATGGGTACTATTTCTTTAATTTCGACTACCCGAATCAGGATGTATGGTATGCTGGTGTTAAAAATAAGAAATCAACAAAAATCAAGGGAGCGGGTAAAAAGAGGTTTCCTTCGGATCTTGCCGTTTCCCCGGGGAATAAATACCTTGCATACCTTATGACGAAAAAGAAAGAGAAAAAAGGTGGCTTAATTGCTCTCGACAGATTCAATCCGTTCATCACCGATACTTATATGGTAATAAGGAATATGAAAACCGGAAATGAAAAAGAGATATTAAAAGGCAAGTATAACAGACAGTTATTAAAAAGCTTTCTACATTTTTCAGGAAAAGGGGACGCTCTTTATACAATAATAAGGGAAGGCAACTCTTTTAAATTTGTTAAATTAACCCTTGAAACGGGAAAAATTACTGAATTCAAGAGTGCATTTCCTTCATTTGACTGGAGCAAGACCAAATGGGAACTTTTCTTCAGGAAAAAGGATAACATATCTGCAAAATTCTTTATGTCTCCCGATGAGTCGATGATCGTGGCATTTAAGAATTACTGCGACAGGGGAAAATCATCATATAAAATATGGGCTTTTGATATAAAGAATGGAAGCTTCAAGAAATATGAGGATGCTCCGGGCTTCATACAGGGACTCACCTGGAAAAACGACAGCAAGAGGTTTGCATATATCCTCCTGACAAAATGCACATGCTTCCCGGGATATGTCGATTCCTCCATATACAAGATGGACAGGGACGGAAAAAACAAGAAAACCCTTGTATTTGAAAAGGAGAGGAAAATCAACAGCCTGGGATGGTCTCCCGACGGTAAGGAGATTGTATTCTGCGACTATGGGCTTGATTTTGTGGGATATATAAAATCAGTGGATCCCGAAACGAATAAAGTTAGAAATATTGCAAATATGAAAGACATAGACGGGAAAGTGGATCAGGAAAAACCGGTTATACCAAGTTTTCTCAACTGGATAACGGTACAAAGCGGAGATTAAATGCCAAAAGGATATATATTTTTCGACATAGGAAGCACCCTCATGGACGGGCCGGACATTTCACCCGCGTCCAGGTTTGCAAAAGAACTGAATCTTTCCGACGCTCAAAAGGAAACGATTAACGATTTTCTCTTTACCGAAGAAATTATGCACCCCGATCTTCTTGTCAGCCGATTCAAAAAGCATCTTCCCAAAATCTCCGAATCATCCGATGATATAATCAGAAAAATATGGCACGCTCAATCAAAAGATGGATTTATTATTGACGGAGCGATTGAAGCGATAAAACATGTGTCGGATAAAGGATATAAAACCGGAATTATTTCGAACATATGGCATCCTTATTATATGTGTTTCAAAAACCTTTTCTCCGATATATTTGATATCTTCGACGAGAAAATACTCTCATACGAAGTCGGGCATAAAAAGCCTTCAACAGATATATTCCGGGAGGCTCTCGGAAGAATAGGATGTTGGAATAAAAAGGACGGGTTCATTAATCCCGGTATTTCTGCGATAGTGGGAGACAGCTATTATCATGACATTGCACCTGCTATCAAAATAGGGATGAAGACAATATGGGTAATGAAGGAAAAAGAAAGAGAAGCTCAATTCCTTGAAAAGGTTCAAATGGGGACACTGTCCCCACCCGATTTTATCGTATCTGATATAAAGTCGCTTAAGAGCATTGAACTATAAGCTGTTTTTTCTTCCATGAATATTTACATTAATTTCTTTGTTAAATAGAGGAATTTATGATATACATCAAAATAATAAGCAATATAGTAACAGGACTTACTCAATTGTCATTCTGAGTGATATAAGAAAGGATTACTTTACTCCGATTGCTTTCTCAAAGACAGGATTATCTTGTGTCCGTTAAAACCCGTTCTTGCCAAGGTTGATCGCAATAAAGTAAGATGATCGTATTCCGCTCAGGATGACAGAATCGAAAGGAGTGAGAGGGATTATTTCCCTGCAGATATGCCAAAAATTGCAATTGGAACAGATATATTAAACGATATTTCCAAGGGTCTCCAGAAGGAATGGATAACAACAAACGGTCTCGGCGGGTATGCATCTTCCACGGTGTTGGGGTGCAATACCAGAAGGTATCACGGTCTCCTGGTGTCTCCCAGGGAAAAAGACGAGAGAACAGTACTGCTTTCGAAGATGGAAGAATCAATAAAAATCGGACATCGTTACTATTATCTGGGAACGAATAAATACACTGAGAATTATATTCATCCCCGGGGATATACACATTTACGAAAGTTCGAGCAGATTCCGTTTCCACGGTTTATCTTCACAATTGACGAAATTACTGTAACAAAAGAAATATTTATGCCACTTGGGCAAAATACTACTATTATCAGGTACAATATTTTTGGTGGGAACAGGGACTTTACATTCATAGTTCACCCCCTGGTCGCTTTTGTCAATTTTCATCAAATGGCCAGAGAAAACAGAAACTTTGACACCAGTACCATCTATGAGGATTCAACATTGCTCATGAAGCCTTATGAGAATTTTCCCACACTAAAGCTCCACCTTCCCGGCATGAGATTCAAGGATTTGAGAAACTGGTATAAAAATTTCTCCCTTGACAGAGAAAGAGAAAGAGGACTTGATTATGTCGGCGATCTATTCAACCCGGGGTATTTTTATACTCCTGAGATAAAAGATTTCAAGATTGATATAATAGCCACAAGCGAGGATAAAATCCCCGAAGATACCGACAAGCTTTACGATAAAGCAAGGAAGAGAGTTGATTTCCTTTTTGACCTTGCAGAAGCAAATTCCGATGATCCCGACGAGAAATCACTTGTGCTTGCAGCGGATCTCCATATAATCAACCCTCCCACGCCGGAAGGTGAGAAGAGGGCGACAATAGTGGCAGGTTATCACTGGTTCGGCGACTGGGGCAGGGACACATTCATCTCTCTTCCCGGCATTGCGCTTTGCACGGGAAGATATGAGGAAGCCAGGGAGATTCTCCATTCTTTCGCTCTACAGTGCAAGGACGGGCTGATTCCCAACAGATTCGCCGACCTGGGACAGGGAGCTTCATATAACACTGTCGATGCTTCCTTGTGGTATATAAACGCCGTTCAGTCATATATAGATTACACAGGAGATTACGACTTCATCAGAGAGCATATATTTGAGACATGCAAGTCCATAATGAAAAACTATGAAGAGGGAACTTTATATGGAATAGGAATGGATGAAGATGGACTTATAGATGCAGGTGAGGAAGGATACCAGCTAACCTGGATGGACGCAAAAGTCAGAGAATGGGTTGTCACTCCCAGGATAGGAAAACCCGTGGAGATAAACGCGTTATGGTATAATGCGCTTTGTATAATGGCGAAGCTTGCAGGTAAATTCGGAAGCAAAAAACTGGAGAAGAACTATAGAAAATTGGCAAAAAGGGTTAAAATCTCATTCAACGAAAAATTCTGGTATGAAAGAGGTGGGTATCTTTATGATGTTGTGGGTAAAACTATTAATGACGACAGTTTCAGACCCAACCAGATTTTTGCCATAAGTCTTCCCCACCAAGTACTTGATAATGAAAAGGCAAAAAAAGTTATCAATATCGTGTACGAAAAACTCTACATACCTTTCGGAATCCGTTCGCTCTCTCCGGATAATCCCAACTACAAGGGAATATATACGGGGGATATTAGGAACAGAGACGCTTCATATCACCAGGGAATAGCTTGGGGCTTTCTCCTGGGTCCGTTCCTTGAAGCCTATCTCAAGGTGAATAAATTCTCACCTTCCGCAGTAATGAGAGCTGATATTCTTATGGCTCTCTGGATGGGCGATCTGTCAAACGGAGGACAGAACACTCTCTCGGAGATTATTAACGGTGACGAGCCTTTCGCTCCCCGGGGATGTATCTCGCAGGCCTGGAGCATAGGAGAAGCCCTGAGGCTCAAGAAAATTATAAACAAATTGAAATTTAAGCATACTAACAAACAATAGACAAAGGAAATCAGGATTTTTAGTGGAAAAATAAGAAGTACTTCTAAAGGAAATGGAAGAAGGTATTTTTATGAATCCCCGTCATTTTGAAACCATCAAGCAATCCGTCGAAGAATATAACAAGTGGCGAGCGGACAACTGGAATATAAAGCCTGATTTTTCCGGCGCAAATATGCATGGAATGAATTTATTCAAGGCCAATCTATCCAATGCTAATCTCACCGATGTTGATTTGAGCGGGGCAGAATTGATTTCCATTGAAGCTTATTCCGCTGCTCCAACACACAACTTCAGGGCGCAAGTTTTTTTAATACAAACCTTACAGGAGTAGATTTTCGCGGGGCAAATCTAATGGGAGCGGAGATTAAGAACTGTAATCTGATGGAAGCCGACCTATCCGATTCAAATTGTATGGGTGCAAAGTTTTATAACTCAAATTTCAAAAATGCCAGTTTCTACAATGCCGAGACCAAGGGCGCAATTTTCGAGGGGAGTAACTTACAGGATGCCAAGATGTATGCGGAGGATTTTGAGGATGCCAAGATAGCTCTTGAGGTTTCCGATTTGATGCAAAAAAAGTCAAAAGGCACGAAAAAAATAACCAAAATTGTATATCTTGCTTTTATTTTCCTTGCCGCGACCTTTATCTTAGGATTTTTCTTATGCAACTGGATTTTCTCGACTAATGCACCGGGGGCCACAAGTACCAAATTAAGGGCAAGCTTCTATGGCAGGATGGGTTATATAATGATGGCAATGAAAAAAAACAGTCGGGCAATCATCCTCTTTAAAAAGAGCCTGAAGTATAATGACAGGGATGCCCTGGTACATAATTACACCGCCACTGCATACAAGAAACTTGGCGATTACAAAAACGCTGTCAAACACTACAGGATGTTCGTTTTGTTGGATCCTGACGCTCCCACCGTTGACGCGGCGGAAAAGTTTATCCACAAGTATAGGTATGTGGGTAATGAAGAAAAGGAAGAGGAAAAGAAGAAGAAATAGAAAGGAATTCCAAAAAAGAGCATAACTCGACAATGATAAGTTTAATTATTCATTAGTTTAACCCCGATTTGAGTCCTCATCTTTATATACATCTCTAATTATTGGTGATTTTCTTGATTAACCACAAAGAAGCAAAGGGCGCAAAGATTCCCGCAAAGAAATTTTACAAACTATTCTTAACCGAATTTGTTTTGCCGTCATCTGAAACTTCAAAACTGCTGAGATCGATTGCCGACTACCCGGATAATATTATTTTGTTATGAGGAGTATAATAAACATGAGGTGTAAACGGGTACATTGTTTGCAGTAGGAAATACGACCGTTGGTCTATCAGTCCCTTGAACCCTCTGTGATCTCTGTGGTCTTTGCGGTGAAAAAAATGTCATCAAAGATTAGGTTTAAGTCAAGGGATTAGAAAGACTCTGAAAACCGTTCTTAAAAGGTAAGTCACTTCAGTGGTTTCCCCATTTCTGCTTCAGAGTTGCTATTAACAAGTCAATTTGGATGGTACCATGAATCAAAAACATCTACAACAATTAAAACAAGGCATCGAATTTTTCAACCAATGGAGAGAGATGAATCCGGATGTGAGTGTTGATCTTTCCGGGGGAGATTTTTCCAATATGGAGTTGGATGAAATAAATTTTGAAGGTGCCCTTCTTGTTAAGTCCAATTTTTCCGGGGCAAGTCTCATAGGTGCGAATTTCTCCCGTGCCAATATTTCCAGTTCCAATTTTTCTAGTATTGACGGGCGACTTGCTTATTTTGACGGCGCAACGGCATCGTATTCCACTTTCACCAAGGCAAACCTGTCCCGGGCAAAATTGAGGATGGGATATTTTGACAGGGTGAATTTCACCGATGCAAAATTAGACCGGGCGATATTCCGCAATTCCGTTGTAAAAGAATCAATATTCACAAGAGCAAGTGCAAAAAAGTCACAATTTACAAATGTAGATATAAATGAAGGATATATCGGAAGAAATGACCTCAAGGGTGCACTTCTTCCCAAGAGATTCAGATCCAGAAGAAGTTCCAGGGAATTGATAAAAATGATATTTAGTATCTTCAATATCATTATTCTTATTGCAATATTTCTTGTTGCTCAAAAAATGTACAGCAAGACCACCAAAAAATACGGTTCTGTGGGGAGGGTTATAGGCTCATACAAGAGTTATTCCACGGGTAACTATTATATGAGGTGCGGTAAAATAAAGAAGGCTATTGAAAAATATAAGCTTGCCATCAAGCAAAAACCCGATGAGCCTATATATTATTATCGACTTGCTTTTGCATACGGGGAATGCGATGAATATGAAAAAGCTGATTATTGCTATAAAAAATTTGTTTCTATGAAACCTGACAACAGGAAAATTCAGGAAATTCAAATGATGCTTCAGGGAAAGAAAAAGAAAAAATAAATCCTCTTTATACTTTTTCGCCGATGTAATCCTCGATAACTTTCAAATTCCGTTCAAACTCGGCAAACCTTGTTAGAAATACCTTGCAATACCCAAGTACCTGGTAATCCCCTATCTTGCTTTCGAGAAAATGGTAAATCTGAAAATAATGAGTGAGCGTGGAATCTATAGTCTTCATCCATGTGACAAGCTGTACCAGGGGACTCCTGACATCCGTCAGGAATATGCTTATCTCGCTGAAGACCTCATCTATTGAAAAATCGGTTTTCCTGATTCGCATTCTCTCGTCGATTTTACCAAAACGCCGTTTCTCAACTTCCATGTTGAAAAGCTCATTATAATATTCACGTATTTTTCTGACTTCATATTCGAGGTTCAAAAGAAGTCTCTCTATACCCTCAAAGCATTTACCTTCACCTGTTCTGAATTTTAGCATCGCTTGTTTCAAGGGATAAAGAGGCGTGATTATATTGCCAATCAATTCCCTCACATTTCCGGCGGTGGGAGTCTCCAGATGGTGGAATAGAACATAATCCTCAATTTGCATCATCACCCCGACAATCTTCGTGATCAATAACTCATCCGCTTTTATATCGGCGGAACAAGTGCCAAGGTGATACGAATTCCTTTGATGAAGCTGAAAACTACGACGTTTTTTATTATCATCAAATCCGCTGCCATGAAGTATGCTATAAAAAGGCTCATGCTTTGCTATAGATACAATAAAATATTCCAGCAATTCAAAACCTGCATCGGATTTATTCCACATCTTGGTCTGAACAATAACCATTACCGGCTTCAACTGCTTTATTCCAATTGCCGCCAGCACTTTATTCCGATAGTCTTTTATGCTGACTACTATTGAATCAAGCATCTCATATTCTTTTAATTTTTCTTCAAGCAAGGTGGATATCTGGCGCGCCCGTTCTTTCTCCTCATATACGAAGAGAATCAGCAGTTTTTCATTATTTTCCCGAATACTCATTTTTAATCTGTCAACTCTCTTGCTTTCTTGGTAAAACTACATGATACTTTCTCAATGGAAATGCATTATCCTCTCTCTTTTTGATCATCGATTTTCCATTCTTCTTTCAATTTTATATCAAGTCTCTCGGCCTGGATAAACAAATCATATCCCTCGTACCTTATCTTTATGTCGAAATATACCAAAGTCATTGCTATGATGGGTAATGGATAATACAGCAACATCAAAACCGAGCTTAATAATGGGACTAAAGAGCCGACAATTCCCAGGATATACATCAGGTAGGGAATTACAATCACATTGAGTGTTGCATTTTTACTCGACCTGAAAAGTTCACGACTTCTCTTTAAAGCCTGAAACCCGAGCTTGCCATCAATAATTACAACATATGGGGTCAGGGAATATGCCAGTAGATAATATAAGAGCAGTCCCATCGGCGGCAATGCCAGTAAAAGGCCGATTATGGGACTCCCGAGAGCGCTTCCCCCTATGAAACAAAGAACAGCAAGCAAAACAAAAAGAGAAAGCACAAATATCATCAAAATCATTGTCCCACTAACAGGTAAAAACTTCTTAAATGCAAACCTGATTGATTCGAGATATGTGATACTTCTCCCATGGTAAGCTTCGCTTGTAATCTTGATCATCGCTTCCAGAAAGAAGATTGAAATAACATAATTTGCAAGGGCGAATAGAATCATGATAATGCCCATCGTTACATCAGAGGTTCTTCCTGTAACTATGAAACTTGAAGCAAAAAAAAGTCCAAAAAGCACAAATGAAGGACTGAAGATAATCAATGTGGCGATTATATAGCCCTTGAAATTCTTCTTGTATAACTCAAGTCCAAAATCAATAATCTCCCCCAGGTTCATGGGTTCCACTACGGGTATATCCGGGGGCTTCTGATTTTGCTTCCTTGTAGTTTGCATAATTTAAATTATAGTGAACGCTCAGTACATCCTTGCAGGAGTGGCATCTTGGCACGAAAATCGGGGTTGGAAGCCTCTCCTGCAGTGGAATGTCTGAATAAATACAAATTACGAACTTGGAACGGCCAGGTGTTTTTCGAATTCTTCCAGCCTATGGGCGTATAGCGGGAATCGTGAAGTTAACTCCCTTACATTTCCCCTCACTTCCCCTATCACCTTTTCATTATCAATATTATTGAGAACCCTTGATATCAGGCTTGCTACCGTCTTCATCTCATCCTCTTTGAAGCCCCGCGTTGTCAGTGCCGGCGTGCCCAGTCTTACGCCGCTTGTGATCATCGGTGGTTGAGGATCGTATGGTATGGCGTTCTTATTGACGGTAATCCCCGCTTCGTCAAGAGCTTTCTCTGCGATTTTGCCTGTCATACCTTCGACTTTTCTGAGGTCAACCAACACCAGGTGAGTATCGGTGCCTCCGGAAACAATACGGAATCCTTCGGATTCAAGATCTTGAGCAAGTGCTTTGGCGTTTTTCAGAATTTGCTTTTGATATTCGCGAAATTCCTCCGTCATCGCTTCCTTAAAAGCAACCGCCTTGGCTGCGATAACATGCATCAAAGGGCCACCCTGCATACCGGGAAATACGATTTTATTGATAAGCTTCCGGTATTTTTTCTTGCATAGAATCATTCCCGCCCTGGGTCCCCTGAGTGTTTTGTGGGTTGTAGTTGTGATAAAATCGGCATACGGCACGGGAGAAGGATGGAGCTCCGCCGCGATAAGTCCGGCAATATGCGCCATATCAACAACGAAATATGCTCCCACTTCATCGCATATTTCCTTTATCCGGGAGAAATCGATTATCCTGGGATATGCGCTTGCCCCGGCAAGGATTAACTTGGGCTTATGCTCCTTCGCAAGTTCATACATCTTGTCGTAGTCAATTGTTTCTGTATCTTTTTTCACGGTGTATTGTATAACGTTGTATAATTTGCCCGAGAAATTGACAGGATGGCCATGAGAGAGATGTCCTCCCTGATCCAGGCTCATTCCGAGAAATGTGTCGCCATACTCCAGGACGGAAAAATATACTGCCATATTGGCCTGTGTCCCCGAATGTGGCTGAACGTTGGCATATTCCGCCTTAAAAAGCTCTTTTGCTCGTTTTCTGGCCAGCCTCTCTGCTATATCCACATATTCACAGCCGCCATAGTACCTCTTCTTGGGGTATCCCTCGGCATACTTATTGGTAAGCACGCTTCCCTGGGCTTCCAAAACGGCCTCAGAAACAAAATTCTCCGATGCAATCAATTCAAGATTTTCAGCTTGCCTTTTTGTTTCAAGATAAATAGCTTCATAAATTTCCGGATCCTCTTCATAAAGCTTGTTCGTTAACATTAGATCAACTCCTAAATATTATATTTCAAATTTTATTCAAGACTAATTTGGTTGACAGCAACTATTCACAGCAAAGACCACAAAGGGGGTACCACAGAAGACGCAGATGATTCATATTGTTTTTCCAATATCGGGAAGCCACTGAAGTGGCTGGGATACTCAGATTGGGCGGCATTTCTTCCCCCGGATGAATCCGGGGGATAATCTCATGGAGAAAAATCCAGGTTTTCCTTATTCCATTATCCGGCCTCCGTTCTCAGCAATCCATTTTCCTTATTCCGTTATCCGGCCTCCGTTCTCCTTATTCCGTTTTCCTGCTTTCCTGCTTTCCTGCTTTCCTAAGAGGTAACTTCCTGTTCTCCTTATCCCAGTTCCTTGATTATATCTTTAATTCGTATTTTCTCCGACTCATCCCACATATAGACACTGAGTGACTGACGATAGTAATCCAGCGCCTGTTCAGAATTATTATCCTCCCTGAAGGCGTCGGCCATCATACGACAGACATACCCTCTCATCTCACTGACACTCCTATAGACGGTGGGCAGGCGTGAGTTGTTGAGGCATTTTTTGTAATAATAAATCGTCTTGTCATATGATTTGATACTCATATAATAATCGGCCAATATGAGCATTGAATCTGTATAGTTGGGATTGAATTCCAGGGACTTTATGAGATAATCGGCGCCCTGAGCATGCTTTTCTTTTTTCGCCTTATTCCTGATGATCTTCTCTCCCTGCAAGTATAAAGCCGTGGAGTAATTCTCAATTGCAGTGGATTCTTTGGGGTCTTTCCTTAAAATGCCCTCCCATATTTCCTGAGCCTGCTCAAAAAGGTTATCACGGGAATATGCTGCAGCAAGGTTGTTCATGATTGATAGATCATCGGGCCTCATCTCATGAGCTCGCTTTAATGTATATATAGCCATATTGAGGTCTCTCTTTTTCATGAACTCATGAATCGCCATTTTTACTAATTCGTGGGGATTATCGATCTTATCCACGCGTCTTCTGTCCCTTATACGGATCATCGGATCCAGGATATCGAGTACAGCCTTCTCGTCTGTTTCAGTTAATGCTTTCGAGTCCACAAGCTCAACGAGAACTTCAATAGCCTTTTTCTTTACATCTGCATCCCCGGATTTCAAATATTGCACAATTTTTCTTGCATCCTTACGTTTTTTGTACTTTTCAATCCTGGAAACATCTGAGCCTCCTACTAAAAAATCAAGAAATCCCATTTTTCAGTCCTCCTTGCCGCCCGGTGCGTTCAGATCAATCCCGGGCAAAGCTCCTTCTCTTTTCAACATCATCATACATATGCTTTATATAAGGTTTTAACTTTTTTCCCAGGTTATTCCTGCATTCTTCGAAACAATTGTTATTTTTTGTCTCAAAAACAAGTTTCCTCTTGCCAAGATGAATTATCCCGTCTTCTTCTCCTGCAAGAGCCCTGGCAGGTGTTCTGCTCATAGCATATATAGCTTCGCCGTTACTTTCCTTTTCAAACTTTACTATATTTAAATCATTCAATAACTGTTTAGCCTTTTCGTAATCATCAACCATAAAATGTGCTCTTGCAAAAGAAATTGCAGATTTTTCCGGTTTCTTTTCCACTTGGGTTTTCTCTTCCGGCTCCGTTCTTTCCTTTTCTTTTACCGGAGATGAGCGGTCCAGCATCATTTGAAAGTGATTAAAAACGTAGCCTTTCTTTTTAAGAAGCTCCTCCATTGACGGCGGTACGATGGCTTTTGGATCCACAAGTCGGTTTTTCAGTGAAAGAAGGACATTTTCTTTCACTTCCTCCGGATAGACATATAAATCACCCACCGAGAATATATTTTCTTCGAATTCAGTAATTCTCAGTCCAAAGAAAACATCTTCCACTGATAAGGAAAAGAGCATTTCATCCTGTATCTCCAAAACCTGGAATGTAAACAGGTTTCTGAGAGTCAAGGTGCCGGTTTCTTCGTCTGATCTTATCAAATCATAAAGTGCGATATGGGAGTGAGCAAGAAGATGGGCAATTGTTTGTTGATTTTCTGTTAGAAATTCCGCCTTTTCATCCATAAAAAGGTGAAGCGGGCTTGTTCTTTCTTCCCTCAGCGAATAGTCACACAAAAACCAGAGCATATAATTATTTGAATTTACAGGCTCAATCGAGGTCATATCCAACTCTTCGTCGGAACGTACATTAAAGAAAAGACGCCGGGATTCATCAATATCCTGATGGTACTTCGGGGTTTTAACAAAGTGAAATGCTTTTTCCAGTACCATTCTTTCGATTTTCAATACATCTTGTATTGTTATCTCGACACTCTCATCCATGTCTTTTTCCATACAACATTTCTTATATTTCTCCCCACTACCACATTGGCAGGAATCATTTCTTCCCACTTTCATCATTTTATTCCTCTCTATTCATGCTTTTGCAGCCACAGGTTTCACCCGGCCAAAACGGGCAGTAAAGTGTCTTAAAGCAGACGGCATATAAGTGAATTTCAATCCCTGATATTTTTCCTTATTCTCCCTGACTTTTCTAAATACCTTCGCCACATAATCCAAATGAGACAGGGTATAAACCCTGCGCGGGATTGCAAGGCGAACGAGATCCAGGTCAGAGGGAATCAGATTACCGTTCTCATCCTTTTTTGCAAACATGACACTCCCAATCTCCGATGTTCTTATTCCACCCTCAAGGTAAAGAGCAACAGCCAGCGACTGCCCCGGCAATTGGTCGGGAGGTATATGATCCATGAATCCCCTGGCATCCACATACACGCCATGTCCCCCTGCGGGTTTGATAATAGGAACGCCTTCCTCTTCCAGCCGATCTGCAAGGTATTTTGTATGTGCAATCCTGTAACGCAGATAATCCTCGTCAAGTCCTTCCTGAAGTCCAACAGCTACCGCCTCAAGATCCCTCCCGGACAATCCGCCATAAGTGGGGAATCCCTCCGTTAGAATCAACTTCTGCTTGAATTTTTCAAAGAAATCCTCCCTGTTCATGGCAAGGAACCCTCCCATATTAACAAGCCCATCTTTCTTCGCGCTCATGGTACAGCCATCGGCACAGGAGAAAATTTCCCTCGCGATCTCTTTTACGGACCTGTTTGAGTAACCCTCTTCCCTGATCTTTATAAAATATGAGTTCTCCGCGTATCTGCAGGCGTCGATGAAAAAAGGAATATTATATTTTTTATATATCCCGGAAGTTTGACGGATATTTTTCATTGAAACGGGCTGACCGCCCATGCTGTTATTTGTTATTGTTGTCATCCCGACAGGGATATTCTCAGGACCAACCGACTTGATAAAATTCTCGAGTTTCTTCGTATCCATATTCCCCTTGAAAGGATAATCGCTGTCAATTACACGGGCTTCATCTATAACAAGATCAACCGCATTGCCGCCGTTTGCCTCAACATTTGCCCGGGTTGTGTCAAAATGTGTATTATTCGGCACATAATTGCCGGGTTTTACAAGGTTGGAGAATAAAACATCTTCTGCAGCTCTTCCCTGGTGAGTGGGAATAAAGAAATTGAAGCCGAATATATCTTTGATCGACTTTTCAAGATTTCGGAAGCTTCGACACCCCGCATATGATTCATCCCCGGTCATCAGTGCGCCCCACTGGCGGTCACTCATGGCAGATGTACCACTGTCGGTGAGAAAGTCTATGAATATTTTATCTGCGTCTATGGCAAAGAGATTGTATCCCGCTTTTTCCAATTCTTCTTCTCTCTCTTTTTTGCCGATAAGGCGAATAGGTTCTACAACTTTAATTTTAAAAGGCTCGGGGAATAATGACATTTAATAATCTCCTTTCAATAAGAGGGATTGTATTTATTCGCCATACTTTGGCAACACGCAACGGTTTTCCTTCTTCATTGAGGAAATGAGGAAAATGGAATAAGGAGTATGGATTGCAGATGCCGGATCAGGGATAAGGGATGATGAAATAAGGTTTTTTACCTCTAAGGAAATTAGGAAATAAGGATAATGGAATATGGAGGACGGAGAGTGGAGAATGGATCTATTTTTTAAACGCAGAGATCGCAGAGGACGCTGAAACAAGTTCAGTGCAGGCGCAAAGATTTCGCAGAAAATGAATGGTGAAAAAGGGGATGATAGAAAAGAATTAATCCCATTATAGTCATCCGGGATAGTTTTACCATCATCGTAAATATCGCCGTTAAAGCATTCTTATTGCGAAATCGTGATGGTGTTTCTGTTGGGGTTGACTATAGAATAGCCCCCGGTTTTAACCCATTAGAATAACCCCCGATTTTAACCGGGGGATAGAAGGAATCTCCCTCCCCGTCTCTCTATCACAAACTTTTAGACGCTTCAGCGTCTTCCCGAAAAGGAAAATGAATGGCGAATAATGGAGAACGGATGATGGATCCCGATTCTCACTTCTCACCTCCCGTTTCACACCTACCGTTTCACACCTACCGTTTCACACTACTATCCCTTGGTAGCGGAGGTTTTTAAACCTCCCATGAGAATAACCCCCGGATTTATCCGGGGGAATAAAAGGAACCCACCACCCTTAATACTTTAGCCACTTCAGTGGCTTCCCAATAATGAAATAAGGATTTTTACCTCTAAGGAAATGAGGAAAACATGATAAAATGGCGGGTTTAAAAACCTGCGCTACGTGTCCCATTCTATGTATTTGGCGGGTTTAAAAACCCGCGCTACGTTTCCCGTTCTATGTATTTGGCGGGTTTGAAAACCCGCGCTACGTGTATTGGCGTTGAAATCCATTTATTATCTATCCGGCAGTCTTGAAGCTTCGAATGCTAATATCTGCCATAGTGCGAATGAGATCAACAGCAGGAGTATCGGGCATATCAGTGCAAGGAGTGAGAACCATGTTGGTGAATAGCTGCTTGAAAACAGAACTGATGCGAAGGCGGCTCCCGGGTTAAGAAATACTGTGAAGGGAATGAAATCGTGGGCGAGCGATGCGATAAGCCCGTCAATCAGCAATGTTCCCAACACGAGGAAACCCGCAATGAATGCCGCCCTTGAATGCGCCTTTGAGCTGGAATTGGATGTAAGTGAACAATATAATCCCAACAGCGTAAAAAATAGAATTACAATTACATTTATAATGTATATCGCCAGGATCTGGACAATCGTCAACTTGAACAGAAGACCGACCCCCACAAACAACGGCAGGAAACCGGTTAATTCCAGGAACAACGGATAAAACGCTACCATGAATTTCCCCCGGAGAATGTCCTTCGGGCTCATCATACTTGAAATAAGCCCGCTGTAAGTGCGTTGCTCTCTTTCCGAGGAGAAAAGCGGAAATGAAAAAGTGATGCTCTTGAAAATGAAATAGATTAACTGTAGGAAAACAGTGATAACCATAGCGGTTTTGAGAAATTCATCCCACATATGCCCGCCCCATCTCTGGGGATCCCCGCTGTTTACAATAACGTAAAACATACCGATGATTATCATTGGAGCCGTGAGCACCGCCAGGTATCCTATATATCCGGGGATACGGATTTTCTTCCTGCTTTCCCTTCTTTTTCTTATATTGAAATCTTTCAGGAATATTGGATTTTCCAACAGGCTTTTAATTTGTCCGATCATCAGGATCCCTCCCGGTTAAATATTTTTTTAATACCGCCCACTAAATTATTCGGACATTTCTAATATAATTGTAGTAAAAAACCGGATTTTGTTCTCAAAATTTTCTATCTGTAAATAATTATACAACCTTTTTTTTGATTTCACAAGCGGAAAACTCATTGTTTGCCTGTAATATTAAACAACTCTTCCCGGAAAAAGTTCATTTTTTATTTTATGACATGTTTCAAATAAACGTGTTATATAAAAGGATAATTACACTCTTTACAAAAAATATCTTTAAAATATGGTCGTTTTGTATCATTTTGTAAGGAGGAGTTCTCTTGAGTAAAATGCCTGATCTTATCAAGAAAGATTTAAATGTTGTGAATATGGGTCTCGAATCTTTTCACGAATCCCTGAAAGAACAGGGCAAATCATCCATACAGATGGACTGGAAGCCACCCGCAGGGGGAAAGGTGGAACTTCTACAGGCTCTGTCAGGTAAAGAGGAAATAATTGAAAAAGCAAACAAGGAGGCGCTCACAAGGCTTATTGAGGCGAATCCCGTTCTTGTTGATATCCTGCCTGCGATAGATATAATACCCGGCATGCATGAAAAGATGATCCTCCATGCAGGGGCGCCTGTTAAATGGGAAAATATGGCGGGCCCCGTTAAAGGTGCTGTAATGGGAGCGCTGGTATATGAGGGACTTGCAAAAGATGTGGCATCTGCGGAAAAGCTTGCCGCCTCCGGAGAAATTGAATTCGCTCCATGCCATCACCACAACACCGTGGGGCCAATGTCGGGAGTGGTATCGCCTTCCATGTATGTCTTTTGTGTGAAAAATTTGACGCATGGAAATATGGCTCACTGCACGATGAACGAGGGGCTGGGCAAAGTATTGCGATTCGGTGCTTATGACAAAGACGTTATCAAGAAATTGAAATGGATGGAAAAGACTCTTGCCCCCGCGCTTCAAAAGGCTATTAGAGTAAAAAGAGAGGGGATAAACCTCAAATCAATCACGGCGCAGGCGTTAATGATGGGCGATGAGTGTCATAACCGCAATGTCGCCGCAACATCTCTTTTCCTGCGGGACATCACTCCTCTTTTACTGGAGGCAAGACTTGACAGAGAAATAATAAAGGCTGTTTTCGAATTTATCGCTTCAAACAACCATTTCTTCCTGAACCTGTCAATGGCGGCATGCAAGGCCATGGCGGATACTGTCCATGGGCTTGAAAATTCAACCGTAATGTGCGCAATGGCAAGAAACGGCACTGAAATCGGAATACGCGTGGCCGGTCTCGGAGATCGCTGGTTCACAGCCCCGGCGGGACATCCGAAGGGACTCTACTTCCCCGGTTATACCGACGATGACGCCTGCCCCGATCTTGGAGACTCCACCATATCCGAGACCGCGGGAATCGGCGGGTTTGCGATGGCTTCAGCCCCGGCGATAGTAAAGTTTGTCGGCGGAACACCGGCGGACGCGATTAAATATACAAGGAAGATGGGCGAAATCGTGGTGGGAAGACACAGGGATTACCAGATGCCCGCAATGGACTTCCTGGGAACTCCCCTTGGAGTGGATATCCGCAAAGTTGTGGAAACAGGAATCACTCCCATAATAAATACCGGAATAGCCCATAAAGATCCCGGCGTAGGACAGATCGGGGCCGGCATCCTTTATGCTCCGATGGAAATGTTCGAGTCTGCGATAAAGGCATTGGCGAATGTCGGATAACGAAGGTCGGAGGACGATGACGGAGTACGGAGTACGGAGGTATTTTTTTCACCACAGAGGACACAGAGGGTAATTGAGGACGGATTGCGGAGGCAAGAGGCCGGAGGTCGGAGGTCGGATCCCGTTTTCCATTTCCCCCTTCCCCTTTCCATAAAGTGGGAAGGATACAATCGGGTAATTTAGAAATTACAAGAAAAGGATATCTCGTTTAATACGTAATATAAAATTATAACGGAGTTAAAATCGATGGCGGAAAACACCAAGAAGTTAATAAAGCAAAGTAAGGACACCACCTTTCTAATCGGTGTCGGCAGGAGACGAAGCGCGGTCGAGAAACTTGGTAAGATAGGCACCGGTGAAGTGGTTATTCCCCTCGTACAGGCACTGGAAGACGAGGATAAGGATGTAAAGAGATTGGCGTTCCAGGGGTTGGCATCTCTGAAAGATCCCCTTGCCAAGGAGGTTTTAAGGAATCTTTATGTCAAAAAGAGAAAAAAAGTTCTCTGGCAGTTAATCAAGAAAAATAACTATTTTCCCGATAACCTGGCGGAAAAGCTTGATTTCCTGGTAAAAGCCCGGGCTACAAAAGAAGTTGAAAACATCGTCACAGAAAACAATTTCGAAAAGATCCTGGACCTGGTCATTGAAAGCGAAATGGAGAACCCTGTCGAAGTTCTAAAGCTGGTTATCGAAAAGGGCGGGGAAGAGGTGGAGATGAATGTGATCAAGAAATTCATCTCTTCAAAAAATGATGTCCTGTTCAGACTCATTGACTACAAGGAGTGGTACCCACCTCAGCTTGACAAGAAAATAATGTTCCTGCTTAAAACCGAGCGGTATGAGAAAGTAAGTCAGATGCTCGACGACGTGGATTTCCGGGAGGTTCTCAACATACTGACCAATCCCAGGTTCCCTATGAAAAAACAAGCGTCGGAAGCTCTCTCTCTTGTCGATAATCCCATAATAATCGATGAAATCTGCCGGGTATTCCTGAAAGAGAATTTAGAACACCTGACCTCTCTTATTAAGAAAAACACCTGGTCACCAAATCATCCACGTGAGAAGATATTCTTTTACATCAAAACCGGGTTCCTTGAAGACTTTTTAGTGAACATAAACATTGATGCAAAAATGATCGGGGGCTACCTTGACGTACCCCATGTTAAAAAAGTAACCAAACTTCAGGACTTGAATCCCCTTGCAAATTACCTTGATGCGGTGGCGATATCCATAAAAACAGGCGAAAAACTGGAATCCGATGCCGACAACCCGCTCGCAGCGATAAGAACCAAGGCGAATGAGTACATGGAACATCCCAAGTCAAACGATATTATCAAGGAAATTTGTGATGACTTCCTCGAAAAAAGGAGCCCCTACCTAGGGCATCTTATAGTGCATATGGGATGGGCGCCGGAAGAGGCAGATGAAAAGACCAAGTTCTATCTACTTTCAAATCAACCCGATAAAGTTGTCAAAATGGGAGAAGAAGCAGTACAAACGCTATATGAAAATATTGTAAGCAATGACGAGCAATTAAAAACCAAAGCCGAGGAAGTATTCAGGAATTTCAAGAATCCAAAAGCGATAGACAAAGCTTTTCGCATCTATTTCTCAACTCTTGATCATCAAATTGAAGCTATTATCAAGGAAAAAAACTGGAAACCCCACGACAAGACCGAGAAAGCTCTTTATTTCATTTTCTCAAAACAGCTTGATCGTTACACTGAAGTCGAACCCGACGGATTTGATATACTTTTCGACGGTTATAAAACACTGGACTCGGTTCAGAGATTTAAACTCATAGACATCCTGATAAAATACAAGGGAGAGCGTTTTGTTGACTTTCTGTTAAAACTCTTTTCTTATGAGAAAAATCCAAGAGTTCTCAAGCTTTTATGTACAATTCTACCTGTATTTTTCGACAAGGTAAATGAGCCGCTACAAGAAATGGCGAAGACAATGCAAGGGAACGTCCTGAAGGAAGTGGTAATAGCCCTCAAGGAGCTTGAGACAAAAGACAGTCTTAATATGCTTTACAAAATAGGGTGTGTAAAATCAGGTTATACATGTTTGTGGATTCTGAAATTATTGGAGCAGGCACGCTGGCAACCTGAAGACAAGAGAGAAAGAGCTTTTTTCTACGATCTTTTCAAGATACGGGACGGGATGATAAGGACACTTCAGAACAAAATTGTCGATGAGGATTCCACTATTCGTGAGACCGCTGCTTTTGCATTCAGCGATATGGGCGACGAACGTGAACTCACAACCCTCATGAAATATGTTGAAGATCCCTCTGACAATGTCAGAGCGGCGATTGCATATTCGATAGGAAAGCTTTGCGCCCTTTCCCCGAACGACGCTATTCAACAGATTGACAACTTCAGGATAGGCTCTATCTATATGATTTTCAATGATGTGAAAAAAGCTTTTCTGGTGGGATCCGATATCGAGCAGGTGGCAATCCTCGGAAGAAATTACCAGATTGGAAATTTGGTTCTCAGGATTTTTTCCATTGCAGTTCTTGAAGGACTACAGAAAAGAGAGGGAATTCCCACACTGATTTCAGCTATCAACGATCCTAAACCCCTTATTAGAATAACAGCGTTAAAAGCACTTCGTGACCTTTCGGACAGGGAGAGCGAGAAGCCTCTGTTAGAGTTGGTCGAAGACGATGATGAAGAAACCAGGATAATTGTAGCGGAAGCGCTGGGAAGTATGGCCGGTGAGGAATCCGTAGAGCATGTTCTAGCAAGAATCAATACGGGTGAATACTCACATTCAGACGGACTTGTGCTGACTCTCGGAAAACTGAATCCCCACGAACACAGGGAGCTTTTCGAGAGGATAGTCAACCGCCCCGATTTCAGCTTCGAGGGAAAGAAAGCGGCAATCCAGTCCCTGGGATTGACAAAAGACGACAAAGCGGCACACTTCCTCCTCAGTTCGCTCAGGAATGTAACGGCGGTAATTTCCAGGGAAGAGGATCTTATACCCTACATCGATGCATTGGGAGCAATAGGCACAAATATTGCATACCAGGAAATGGCCAAGCTTCTTATCACCGGAACCTGGAAGGTGCGAAAGGCGATAATAAAAGCATTTGGAAATATTCCCGAGAGAATAACCCTGGTCAATATTATTAAAGCACTTGAAGATCCAAATCCATGGATTCAGATGGAAGCAATTGATGCATTAACCAGATATACCAATCACTATTTCGAATTCCGTGATACCAAAAAAGATCTACAGTTTGTGGGCGCAATTATTGCCCGGCTTAAAAAATTCAAACTTAACGAGTTTGCAGACAAAAGAGCGGATGAGTATGGTTTGCTGATAGAATTATCCGCTATGCTCCTCAGGTACAGGTTTACAAAACTGTATTTAAGCAAAAAACCGAAGATTATTGACGAGGGCTGATCAAACAATATTCATGTGACATTATGAAAAAACAGTGAGTCTGATGGACTGCCTGTGGATAACTCTGTGTATAACTATACGCATGAATTCCTCCTGATATTCAGCTTTCTTGTTCCGAATCATCCTTTTTTCAGGGATACTTTTTTGACCTGTGGATAACTTTATTACACCGGAGGTATTTTAATGCTGGAGACCATACGTAATGAATTTCCTATATGCATGCAAAAATTTCCCATTATGGGTGGAGTAGAAGAAAAGGCCCTGATATATTTCGATCATGGCGCGTCCACACATCCTCCCCGGCGGGTTATTGATGCACATTGCACATTTGTAGAAAAATATTATTCCAATATACACCGGGGTAATCATAACCTTTCAATGATTGCTACCGATATGTTTGACAAGGTTGAAGAGGTAATAATGAATTTCATTAAGGGCGATCAGGAAACAAACACCGCCATTCTTACCACTAACACCACCTGCGCCCTTGACTTGGCGGCATACGTAATGTCAAACATTGAGGGTATTACCCTTACAACCCTGATGGAGCATCATTCAAATTACCTTCCACATGTAAAATATGGAGAGGTGGAAATAATTGGCTTGAATCCCGACGGGACCCTGAACATGGAAGACTTAAAGGATAAGCTGGACAGGTTGCCGGTGAAACTTGTGGCGGTAACGGGAGCGTCAAACGTGACGGGATTCATGCCCGACATACCTGAGATTGCCCGCCTTACCCACGATGCAGGCGCAAGAATACTTATTGACGGCGCGCAGTTGCTGGCACATCATAGCATAGACGTACTGCCTGACGAGGATCCGGGACATATAGATTTCTTCGCCGCCGCCGGACATAAGGCCTATGCGCCGTTCGGATCGGCTTTCCTATTCGGTCCCCGGATACTTTTTGACAGCATCGAGCCTTATATCCCGGGAGGTGGGACGGTGCAGTTCGTTACGCCCCGGATGAATATCTGGGCAAAATCCCCGGATCGCCATCAGGGCGGAACGCCAAATATACCCGGGGCAATTGCAATGGGAGAATCCCTGAAGTTCCTGAAAGAAGTCGGGCTTGATAAGATTCGGGAGCATGAAAAATTCCTTTATAAATATATGCTTGACGGACTCCAGGCGATCAATGGAGTGAGCGTTTATGGACCGAAGGATCCTGACAGATGTATAGGGGTAATAACATTCAACATCACCGATATCCCCAACGAACTTGTTGCGGCGATTCTCAATTATGAGGCCGCTATTGCCACCAGGAACGGGTGCTTCTGCGCCCACCCATATATTCAGTCCCTTCTCGATATCGAGGAACCCGAGGAATGCTGGAACAAATTTAACAGCGGGGAGAACCTCTTCCTCATGGGAGCGGTCAGGGCGACAATCGGCATCTATAACAATAAAGATGAGATCGATGAGCTTTTGAGAATGGTGAGGGTTATCCGAGATCAGAAATGGAAAGGAGATTATGACCTGAAAGCAGCTTCAATGTGTCAACCCATCAGGTTTACATTAAAGAAGGGGGGCGCGGGAACGGCGACATGTCTACCTAAAATGGGAAATGGGAAAAGGGAAATGGGAAAAGGGAAATGTGAAACAGGGAAAGGGGAAAAACCTGTTAAACCGGGTGCAACATGTGGATAGCAGGACTGATTGTGGATGTGTTTTTTACCGCAAAGATATTATGAATGTAAAAAAAATATTTTAATCTTTGCGGTCTTTGTAGTGAAAAATATATCATTAAGAACTGGAAACAGATTAAAAAACAGGCTCCCGGTTCATCCTTCTTCCACCTTAACGTTGAAGCTATGATTTACCCCGTCAAAGCATATCCTCTTGACGACTCCGTTTAAACATGACACAACCGGATCTCCATTTTCGTCATTTCCGAGAACTTCGCCCTTTTTTATACGCTCTCCGGTCTGGTAATATGGGCCACCGGAGGCGTCGATAAGATATTCTTCTTCAGGCATTTTAATCACATCCTTTCAATAATTGAATTATCGACCTTGCGTTAAAATCCCTTTTTTCTTCACCGCAAAGACCACAAAGATTAAGAATGATTTTCTTTGCGCACTTTGCTTCTTTGCGGTTAATTTTAAATTCTTCCTTATAGAATGACAAGCATTTTAAGGGGTTGAATAGTTATACAACCTCTGCGGTAAAAAAAGCAAATCAGAATGGGAATTTAATTCCCAACAGTTTTCCGATTTTTTTAGGAATATCGGTCTGGTCATAAAAGCCGTCGAATATTTGACAACCCGGGCCGTATGCAGCGACTATAACCGGTGTCCCGGAGTGTCCGCCGGTAGCGAATAGAACTCCCGTGCGCTTGCTGATTATATGGGCGATAATGGTTCCCCCGTATCCCAATTCATCCCTGACTTTCAGCTTGCCGTTTGCCTCATCTATGACCATTTTTCGCTCTTTATCGGTAAGATTGTCAATGCCTGCATATTTTCCGAACACTTCATCAACGTTGCTGCCGTCTTTTTTTATCATCCCTGCCATTTTCCCGGAGGTTGCTTTCAATTTCCTGATCTGAGAGATATTCGTGCCGGCCGTTATTGTCATTCCACCCGTTTCATGATCATTTACCACAATAATCAGGGTATGTTTATCATTTTTGGCAAAATCAAGAGCAACCTTCACGGCTTTATCAAATGCAATAGTATTATAGACAGAACCCGCTACATCGTGACCATGATTTGCCCAGTCGATTTTTCCTCCCTCGACCATGAGAAAGAACCCCTTCGGATTCTTCTTCAGGGTTTTTATAGCAATGTTTGTCATTTCCGCCAGGGAAGGCTCTTTTGCCTTATTACGGTCAATCTCGTAATCCATTGATCCATATCGAAAAAGCCCTAATACCTTTTTATCCTTATCTGGATTAAGCTTATTAAATGACTTGAGGTCACTTATATATGTATATCCTGACTTCTTAAACTCGTTGATAAGATGCCTCTTGTCTTTCCTTTTCCCTTTCAACTCTTTGGGAAGAAAGTCGCATGTTCCACCTGCCATGAGGAAATCTATCCCGTTTTTCAGATACTGCGATGCTATCTCGGAGTACATTTTCCTTTGTTTTACATGCGCGCCATATACCGCCGGTGTGGCATGCGCTATTGTAACATCCGTAATAAGTCCGGTGGATTTTCCTCTTTGTTTGCAAGCTTCCAATATTGTAGTCCTGGACTTGCCATCTGGAGTCATTGAAATCATTCCGTTATTGGTTTTATATCCCGTGGCAAGCGCGGTTCCCGCCGCGGCGGAGTCCGTAACAATTGCATCGAGCGAGTGATCAAAAGCAACTCCTGATGTGGTCAGACTTTCGCATACAAGGCGGTGGTCGGCATCGCCTTTACCCTCCACAATGGCCGCAATTCGTCTTTGCTGATTGCCCATTCCGTCACCGATAAGCACAATGACATTCTTTACTTTTACATCCTTCTTCGCCCTTATGCCATCTTTGCAGGCAATTGCGAATACAAGGGATATAAGGATAAGGATAACGATAAATCTTTTGAAATTTTTGCTAATCATTTTAACCTCCGATTAATTAATCAAGATATTGGGGCTGTCCAATAAGTCATCCCGAACTTGTTTCGGGATCTGAAAAATGGCTTGGATATTAGATCCTGAAACGAGTTCAGGATGACTATTCACACTTTTTAGTCAGCCCCCTGCTTTAAGCACCTTTAGGTGACCTGCCAAAGCACTTGAAATAAATTCTATTACTTCTCAACAAACTAACATGTGTGAGATGTGAGTATTTAATAAATGCTATCCAAATCTCAGATATTGTTTTATAATTACATGCAGCTTTCTTTCCTGTAATTGAGAGGGTTTGGCAAGGATATTGAAGAAATAATTCTAACCTTTCAGAATCAAGGTTTTATAAAGGACTCAGCACCTATCCAGTCTATTCTGCTTGCATTGAATATCTCCTCTCATTTTTAACAAAATTTAGTTACCTGTAAAAACAAACGCTATCCAAATCTCACTTTTTTGTTTTTCCCCTTGACTTTTAATGAAATTACCGATAAAATTTAAGTACGAATCCGAATTACTATGATCTTAAATGTTTCGACATTTTTAGGCGCTTTTTGGATTTATTGGGGGTTTTTGTGAAGTCCAAAGGATTTAGCATCATCGAAATCGTTATTGCCGCTTCAATTCTTCTCATAATCGTTGCTGTTACATTTACTATCGTTCCCAATATATATAAACTGAATATAAAAGCCTGGAATATGTCCAGAGCGACATATCTTGCCCAGGAAAAGCTTGACGAGTTAACCGAGCAGAACATCTTTATTGATACAATACCTCACACCGACAATCCCGATAGACTTGAAGATTGCGTTCGATCCTGGTGGGGGGAAGCCGACCCTTATGGCAACTCCGAAATCCAACTGATTAAAGTAAAGATACGATGGAAAGACCGCACCGCAACCCGCTCGGTCGAGATGCAGAGTCTTGTAGCACCCTGATAGAAATTATTGGAGAGCAACATGTCATTAAAATCGAAAAACAGTTTATGGCTTCGCAAAGGTTTAACTCTGGTAGAAATGATAATAACTCTCGGAATGATGATTGTCTTCATTGGCGCGCTCTTTTCCGCAATGATTGCAGGATTAACCTACTGGAAAGATGGCAGACTACGTCTTCAGACACAGGAAGCTCTGAGAGAATCACTGGACACAATGACCACTGAGCTTCGACAGGCTCTACCGAACCCGGACCCCGGAACAAATGGTAATCCACCCACAGGTTACTTGGGAATAACACCCGAGATAGACCCCTCTGGAATTCTGTATCCCAATGAAAACAACTCTGTGGGAGATTATTTGGAATTCACGGAGCCTGTTGTGTCGGTCTATATTCCCAGTACAACAGGATGGTCTGAAGAGCAACCCGATAATTATCAGAAAATCAGGTATTATGTGAATAAGGAATACCTGATTCGAAGGGTAACACGATACAACTCAAGTGGAGTGCAGGTCAGCGAGGAAGATAATAATGTCGTTGCTCTAAGGGAAGGTGAGATTACCATGCAGGTAACTTCACTCTCAACCTCCCTGGTTGAAATCGAAATGACAGCAACTTTAAGTAAGTTTTCATATACAATAAAAACCAAGGTCAAAATTGGCGGATAAGCCAATCTACACCCGGATGAGTGGGTGAAAGGAAAATCTGCCGGTGTTTGTCCAATCGAAAGGACTTGATCCCATGTCACTTGAAACAATGAAAAAAGGCAGAGGAATTGCACTGGTCCTGGTTCTTTTTGTGATGATAATCCTTCTCCTGGTTACCATCACCCTATCGTCAATGGCAATGACTGACAATCAGATTTCATTGAAGCATTATTATGCAAAAAAGTCATTCAACCTTGCCAGAAGCGGTATTATCCGGGCAAGCGCGGAGTTGAAGACAAACCCTAACTGGGGAAGTTCACCGGTTGCACATGATTTCGGTGATAATGGGAAATATACCGTCACGGTGGAATTTCACACAGGTGATAACGGCAGGGGTTTCTGGAAAGTTACCTCCGTGGGAGAGATTGGTGAATATAAGCGCACAATTTATTCATGGATGGAGCTGCAGTCATTTTCAGAGTACCTTTATCTTACAGATTCAGAGAGAGGTAATGTCGGGGGAAGATATTATACAATCTGGTTTACAGGAAATGATCAACTGGACGGACCCATACATACAAATGGCTATTATAGTTTTTACCAAAATCCCAACTTTGCAAATAAAGTAACAAGCTCCAATACCGGAGATTCTTATTACAATCAAAATAAAGTGACATATCGGCAGGGAGGAAGAACATATACCGACCCGGCAAAATTCTATCATTACTATTCGAACTACAATAATGATTATCCTGTGGCTCTCAACGACTCTCCAGATTTCTCATTTACAGGGGGAGTTTCCGAGGCGGAGTTTCCTGGAGGAGTTAGTGATATCAAAGATCAGGCGGACCATACTATTAACGGCAATGTAAAATATATAAAATTTTTATCCAATGGTTACATTGAAATCAAACCCAAGAATAAGCCGAAGTTTACTATCTCCTCAAATGATACTACAATATTTGTGAAGGGACATATCCAGGAAGTATATGGAGTTGTAAAGGGTAAAGTTACAGTGGCATCAACCGGTAATATTAAAATCAGCAAGGACATAACCTATAGTGATGACGAAGTTGATATGCTGGGACTTGTGGCAAATAATGATATAATAGTTAATACAAGTCCTTATAAAAGAGAAGATATTACCATACATGGCGCCCTCATGGCAATGCAGGGTTCCTTTTATGTGAATGATTACAATCGTGGAATTGACAGGGGTGTACTTCATGTCTATGGTTCCATCACCCAGAAGCGCAGGGGTCCTGTTGGAACATTCACAACTAGGGGGAGATATACGGGATACCACCAGAAAGATTACAAGTATGATCCCCGCTTGAAATTCCTGCGTCCACCAGACTTCCCCACCACCGGGAAAGTTGTGGTCAAGGCATTTCTCAGGGATAAGGGAGCGTTGGGAGGAGACTGATGTACCCGAGTTTCAAAAAAACAAAGGCATTTACAATTGTGGAAATAATTATTGCTATTGTCATTCTGGCTATTATCAGCGCTATTGTTTTTCCCGCTTTTGTTCGATACCGTGCTACAATGGATCTGAAAGGATTTGCGGACAATTTCGCCCATGTGATGAAATATGCCAAGGAAACCGCCAAAACCGTCGAGGGATCAAGAGTTGAATTTACAAGAAAACCTGAAGACGAGAATAAAAACGACTATCCCGTCGGCTACCTTTATTTTGAGATCAAAAAGCCTGACGGCACGGTAAAGAAAAAAATGAACATCCCGCCACAGATCTCTATATGGGGAGTCCCGCTTGCCGATAACTATTATGATTTCAAGGCAGACGGAACTCTTGACTTATCAGACGACCTGAACCTCACAATAAAAAGCACGGGAACAAAAATAGAGGGGAATGTCCTCATAAACAAAGTCACGGGAGGAATTGATTTACAATTCCAGGAGCCGTAATTTGAATGATTGAACCGTAAAAATGCAAAAAAGAACAGAGATCGGATACCGGATCTGTAGGAGGGACCTCCTCGTCCCGACAAGTTGAAACCGTCGGTTTTCACAATGCTTTTTTACTTGATGAATTTTTCCTTGGCAACAGCAGCCTTTCTAATCTTATAACACATAAACCAGGCTGTGGAATAGCGATTCAATCCAAGCATTCGCTGAAGTCCTTTTGCCGAAACACCAGCCTTTTGCCGGGTCATCAGGAAAATTGTCCAGAACCATTTCATACCAAAATGCATTCATGATGTCATCAAGAACAAAGCGAAACAACCCTGTGTTTCATGAGATTGCTTCGTCGCAAGCTCCTCGCAATTACACCCAAGCGTAATACAGAAAGCAAAATGGTATAAAATGGATCGTCAGTATATTTTATTAGTAAAAGCTCAAAGCGTAATCTTGGCCTCCGGCGTTTCTGTCTGCTCATCCACGGGTGCAGATGTGGGTGCAGATACGGGTGCAGATACGGGTGCAGATACGGGTGCAGATACGGGTGCAGATGTTGGGGTAGATGTGGGTATTGGCGTAAGCGTATTCAAGGGTGTTGTGGTTTCCCCCGTCTTCTCATCCTTTTTAGGTTCTCTTTTCACTTCAGGATAAAGCGTGATAAGCCTCCAGAGGGATGCCTCTTTTGATGCGCCCGGTTTTGTGAACTTGATGGTGTCAAAATATGCTGCGGGATGATAAAGATCATAATAGTAACCGTGCATTAACATATACGGGACGGAATCTTTTCCGGAGCGGTAAGTTCCCGTAAGGAAGTTGGGTACTACTTTCATGATTTTTCCCGTTTCAATGTTATAGATTTTAATCAGGAAATGAGAAGAGAGTATAAACTTTCCGGAATAAGACGAATACATCAGGTAACGCGAATCACCTGTGATGGTGAAATTGACGGTGGTGTCGCCCGTTTTCTCGACAACCTTGTTTTCTCCGGTCTCAAGGTTATAAATATAGACGATTCCTGAATTCGAATACGCAAGCAGTTTGCCGTCGTAAGAAACTATTGAAGTAAACTCACCGGGGACCTTATCCAGAGGTTTATATGAAAAGCTATCTTCGGATTTTCTCATTACTCCCACATTTTTACCGTCAAAAGTGAGAATAGTGGATGTTATTGGGTGGACGGAGATTCTTTTTACTCCGCTGTCAATATCCATAATTTTTTGTGGTGAATCCTCCCCCACTTTCCAATTATGAATCTCAGCTTTCTTTATACCGGGGAAGAAATGATTTTCCACTCCCTTTACGGGTGATTCTTCTTTCTCTCCGGTAACGATCCTCAATTCTTCATCACTCACCCAACAGGCACTTAACATTCCATCAATCTTGACCTGCCGGATCTTATCATTTTCCACATCTGCGATATAAAGATGATTCTCTTCTTTTTCCGATTTTGCCAAGAAGAAAAACTTGTTCCCATCTGGACTCCATGTCGAATATCCCGGATATGAGGATGAAAGCCCGGGAAACATTGGTTTTATATTTACATCACGGAGCAGTTCGGTTTTTTTCATCGTTTTAAGCTCAACAACGACGATAATATTTTCCGCCGAATTATCGATATTCTTTCCGGCGACGGCAACCAATCTGCCTTCCCTATCCGGACTTGAAGAAAAACCTTTACCGGTTAACTTATATGAAAGAGTTTCCTTTTTCTTCTCTGCTTTTTCAGCAGCGACTTTCTCAGCTTCTTTTTTCTTCTTATCCTTTTTCTTCTTCTTCTTCTTGCCGGGCATTTCCGGTGGTTTCTCAGGGGGTAATATATTGGGATGCTTCATTTCAAGTATCGAAAAGACAACAGCATCATCTTTGCCCTTGATCAGTCCATTGTCTCCATACACCCAGGCTTTCTTTCCTTCTTTCCCAAAAACAACTCCCGTGGGATATATCCCCTCGTATGTCATCACGCTTTCTCTTGGAATCATAATACTATTTGCCAGGAGAAAAAAGCCTATCATCAATGCAAACATTGAAACAAGCCCGAATAACACTACCTTTTCCACCGCCAATCCCTCAAAATAATAAGGGACAAGCGAGGTGAGAAGCACACAGGCGGCAAATATGGAGATGAGTCCATAAGTGAACCCGTCAAGGTTGCTCCAGTAAAAATAGACAATACCAATTGCAAGGAAAAGCAAGATTGCAAAAACTCTATACAACTGGAAATATGCCGATCCCGTTAACTGCCGTGACAAAAACGCTATAAGGAACCCACACAGGGCAAGAGCCGCCATCAGGAGAATGCTATGATTGCCTCCCGCCATCGCAGAATATGCGCAAAATAGAAAAAAGACAACAAAAAACGCAAAAGTCAAATAGAGTCCCTTTACAACTGTTTTTCCTTCTGCTGAAGGCTTTGGAGCGAGCTTTTCTTCTTCCTCTTTTTTTATTTCTTCTTCTGTCTTTTCAAGATTTTTCATTTGTTTCGAGCTTATTTTTTTTCCTCTTTTTTTTCTTGCCATTATTCACCAATTCAATTAAAAATTTTTGCAAATATTCAGACCTCACATGATTCCCGGGCAACAAGGGAAAACTACCCCTATTATTACGCCGAGGGCGGTTGCTCTCGGCTACCCGGACTGAATATATACAAATTTTATTACAATTCAGACCTTCCGCTGCAGCAAAGGCTTCCAGCCTCTGTTTTCGCGGCAAGATGCCACTCCTGCAAGGAGGGACTGAACATTTACTAATTTTTTATTCGGACTGCCTTTTCATAATTAGCTTATCGTTAAGGAAAGCCAAAAGGTCATCAGGTTTTGTTCCATTTTTTGGATAAAGACCAACCGAGAAATAAACCTTTATATGGAAATATTCATCTGACATATCATGGTAAAATTCCACTGCCTCCAAATTTTCCTTTACCTTTACTGCAGCTTTCTTAGCTCCATCGTCATCGGTTTCAGGAAGAAGTATAAGAACACGGTTTTTCATCCGGAATTTCAGATCAAGACGCCTGGTAAAACCGGCAATCTCCTTGGAGATTCTCTTGAAAATCGGGAAATACATATCGGTCTGAAATCGCTTTGGAATCTCAAATTGAAACATGAGCAAGGTCAGATTTCTCTTATACCGCTCTTCCCTTAATATCTCCAGTTCAAGCATTTCATCAAGGACAGCTTCCGAATAAAAACCCGTAAGATTATCTTTGGGTATAGGCATTATATGTTACCCCCGGAAAATAAAAATTACCTTTACTTTGCCGGTTGATACTTCTCTTCAAAAAGCTTAATACCTCCTGTTTATAATATTACAATATCCGTAACTATTCACCGCAAATCTGCAAAGACTACAAAGAATTCTTATGGTTTTTTTACCACGAAACCACAATTCGGGAAATGGGAAATGAGAAACGAGAAACTGGAAAAGGAATTCCCTTCTCCCGATTCTCGCATTCCACCTCCAGTACAAACAGAGGGCATGGAGTTCTTTGATTATAAGGTTCTTCGTGAACTTCGTGTCTTCGTGGTGAATATATGTCTTTTCGAAAGTCTAACATCCGATTTCTGACTCTCCGGGAGAGTCCCGGACGTTTTCTTCAATATACCTGAAATGTTCAAAATGTATTCTTCGAATCTTGTTTGGTTTGTCATCAAAGGGCGTTTTTATTTCCAGCATTTTTATTTTCGTATTATATGCCTTCACAATTCCTATGGCGCGATGCTCGCCTGAGTTGTCAATTAGTGCCACCAGTAAATCTTGAACTCTCTCCCCGTCTATTGGAAAATACGTTCCCGATATTCCCATTTTTTTCGCCGGAATTGCAAGAAGGGGAGCGTTTTTGAAATACCTGAAAAAGTGCTCCGACCTGTTTTTCCGCCGTTCATCGCGATCTCTTTGTCTTGCAGCGGATGTGGGAACGATGAAGAACGAATTTATGGAGGTCATTTTCCTGTAAGGGGAGGTTATGGGATAAAGCTCCTTTTCCTTTTGAAAAGCTACAAGCATACCGGGTGAAAACGCGTCAATCTTACAATGTTTATAAAATATCGCCGCCCCGTGAATCCATCCGGTGGTGTTCAGGATAATATGTGAACAGGATTCTGTCTTTGCTTTTTCCACCATTTTAATTGTCCCCGTAAGCCCCTGGAGAAGGCGTCCCTCCGGTTTCACATCACCCGTGAAATATATACCGTCGGCCGATATCTCATCATAGCCGGAGAAATGCTTCTTAATCACCGCCATCCCTATTGTTGTTGGCGGGCCGATATCGGACTGTCCCACATCACAATCAACAATGGCGGGTTTCACACCACGGTATAAAAGCTCATTTGCAATCCACCTGACAAATGTTGATTTCCCCGTGTCAACACCACCCAGAACAAACATCACACCGCCCTTTTCAACATATGTTTCCAGCACGGTTTTCCATGTTTTCTCGACCCGAATCTTATCTCCCAAAGTCATCAATAATACCTCAATACCTCAATTTTTTAATAGTTTAATTAAAATTGCAATAGCTAACCGCAAGACGGAACCGCAGGTGAAAGTAATTCCAGGGGGATATAATACTTGGAATATCTGTTTCCCTTCTTATCGATATATGTTCCCTTCCCGTCCTGTACCATTACGGTCGCCCGCTTGGTTATCCTGTAAATGATACCCTTTAGATATTTCTCATCGTAAGAAAACCTGACCCTGTCACCGACCTTCAATCCCAACTTTTTGAATGCCCGTTCTCTTTGCGTTACGAGTTTGTGGGTAACATCGGTATGTCCGAATATGTTTTTCACGATTCCTTTGAAACGAGGGGCAGAGCAACTGGAATCGCCGAATAGAACCATTTCCAGGAGATGGATAATCTCATGCTCCATTATTCTCATCGCCGCCTCAAGCCTGTTGAAGCATACAATTCCGTTCACTTCCACTTTTCTTTTAACATCATCAAACGTTTGAAAGAGAAGCTCCGAAGACAAGCATATCTCGTAACTTATTTTTCCCCGTGCCATTCTCATTGTCGTTTTACCACCGATTCTCGTCATCCGATTTGACAGGCGAAATCCGATCTTATTCTCAAAATTGTTTTTAAAGAAATTATTAAAGAAAATCTCGTCATAAAGCCAAAACATCCCGGCAACATCCTTTCTGGATATTTGCTCAAAATTGGGTTCCGTGAGATATTTCGATTCTGCAATCAGCCGGCGAGATATTTTCTTTCCGATTTTCCTGATTTTTGTTTTAGAATATTTAAGTTGTAAAAAATATTGTCTCATGGTGTTCCTCGTAATTACATTTAATTTTATACCTGTTTTCTACATCCTGTTTAACTTCCAAAATAAAAAAGGACTGTCCATAAAATATTTGGGCAATCCCTTATAAAATTACCACATTTTAACTTGTCAGATAAAGGTCGCTCGATCTTTACCCTGGTATAATAATTAACCCCTTATCTGGCATGCTCACCTTGCGTCCTTGCTGGGGCAGGGTGTCGGGCATCCGGGACAATTACCGTCACAAACTGCTTCCTTGCTGGGGCAGGGTGTCGGACATCCGGGGCAATTACCGTCGCAAACTGCGTTCTTGCTGGGGCAGGGTGTCGGGCATCCGGGGCAATTACCGTCGCAAACTGCGTTCTTGCTGGGGCAGGGTGTCGGACATCCGGGGCAATTACCGTCGCAAACTGTGTTCTTCTCCAGGTAAGTACCTGCTCCTACCTCGAAAGTGTTTGCGTTTATCTTTACCGTGAAGAAACTCACAAGCATTAATGCAAAAATGATTACCAGGGAAAGAGTAAAAAACTGTTTTTTATTTATCATTATATCTCCTTTCTACTTTAGCAAGTGATATTTTAACATATTTTGATTATGATTGTCAATATCATTCTCAATAAAAACAAGAATTTATAAGGCGGGGAATCATGAGTCAGGTGGTATCAGGTATTCTTATGGATTTCCATATTAAAATAATTGGTAACTATTCACCGCAGAGGGCGCAGAGGTCGCTGAGAGAAGAAAAAGAGGAGA
>JAIORV010000155.1 GCA_021107945.1 Vulcanimicrobiota bacterium
TGTAGCAAAGGCAGCATAGTGTATAGTCTCAAGCAGGAATGTTTCTTGAAAACTGCAGTAGCTTAATCGAGGCAGCTTCCGGATGTTATGGTATAGGCGTGGAGAAAGCGGTATAATTTCTACTAAGCCTGACTCCACTGAAAACTGGGGAGCCATACTTAATCGATTTCCTATACTGCCCGCAAAATAGTCGCTATATATGCCCGGAGGAGGTGATCTATGCAAAATAACTGATAATTTCCCAACATTTTCCGAATTGTGAGAATAAAGGGGGATGGTACAAACAATGCCTCCCGTTGGAGCATAAAGAGAAATAACCGGAAAACCAACGGGAGGTCAACACACCAGCGTTCTATATTGGTATGAGCTTCTTATCTGCTGCCAGCATTATTTTTCAGGTTTTAGAAAAAATATTACTGCTGTCCTAATTATTTGCATTGCTAACTGTATGAATTTTAGAAGAAGAATAAACAATAGAAAGGAAAGGATCACTATGAAAAACTTATCACCTGAGACGATAATAGAGACTGTTCTTAAAAACAATCCAAAAGCCAATGTTGAACTTATCAGGAAAGCATTCGATTTTGCCTCTGAGATACACGAAGGACAACATCGGAGCGTCGAAGACAAGCCATATTTCATCCACCCATATCGCTCTGCCTTATATCTGGCTAACGAAGTGAGGGTCGGAGACGCAGAGAATATCGTTATCGCGCTACTTCACGATACTTATGAAGACGGACCCGAGGGGACAGGTGAGAGAATTCTTGAGCAGTTTGGAAAGTTTATTTATGATTCAGTCCTGGCATTGTCTAAAACAAAAGAACCAAGCATTGATAAAACAAAGATGAGAAGAGAATACTATCGAAAGATAAAATCCTTACCGAGATCTTTGATTCAAATAAAGTTAAGTGACCGCCTGGACAATCTCAGGGCAGTTCATAAAAACAAGAAGCGGAGGTTAATAAAAGAGACCATGGAGCACTTATATCCTCTGGCAGAGAAATATTTTCCCAAGATAGCCAAAGACATACTCACGATTATGGAAGATGAACATGATGAACACTCAGATATTTTTTAAGTATCCTCTTATGGGATCAGTCCTCTGTCTGCAATTGAAACAGAAAATCAAGGAACTCTATTTGTAACCAAGAAGAAAACATCTTTAGGAAAGGAGTGGTGATAATAATAAAAAGAGATTAGTTATCGAAACTGCTAAATCAGTTTCTATCGGGAGTCGGGTGAATTAACTTAAGGCAGGGAGGTATGTTGTAATGAAAGGATGGAGGAGAAGGTTCTTCTGGATTAACCTGGCTATCTTTAATACGTTGTTGGTTGTTTTACTGCTATTCATATTCAGCTTCAAGGAATGGAAACTCAATATTCTTCAGAAAAACAGTGCAATAGAGGTAAGAAACAAAGATGGACTGATAGATGTAAAAGTTGAAGATCGTCAGTTCACAAAGATATTGAAGAAGCTGAAGAAAGCCAATAAGGAAAACAAGGAATTAAGCAAAGAGTTGAAATCGACAGAGAATCACTTACAGCGGTTAAGCAGCTACCTCAGCGAATGCCGGAAAAGCGAGTTGTTCAGAACATATTCTGATTATAATTCAGCTATACTAAAAGACCTTGATCAAGATGGAAAGGATGAATTAATTTGCTGGGGTTCGGATGTCTTTATTAAAATCGGAAACCAAAGAAATGATATTGCAGGCATAAGAATTTATGCCGCAAGCGGTGATAAGGCTAAGTGTTTCAAAGTTTTTGAGAGAACAAGCATGGGAAGATTTATGAGTGTTAAAACCGCTGACCTGGATGGCAACGGGACTCAAGAGGTCCTGGTGAAATGGGACTCCGGGGGATCAGGAGGTTACGGGGAAAACGATATTATTTTTTATGAGAAAGGGAAATACAGAGAATATTCCTCTGACAAGCTCAGCGCCTATCCCGTCAAATTTCAGGATGTTGATAAAGATGGTAGAACAGAGATTTTGGCCAGAATTCATTTCCCAAAGGGATTATATAAATGTGGAGAAGTCCCCGTACCAATGCTGTACCAGTGGAATGGAAGCCGTGCCGTGAGCGCACCACGTTATGTGAAAGCCTATTACTATGAGAGTGTTTTTATTCCGGATATGCAGTGTGAAATTGCTTATCTGGAAAAAGAAAACAAACGAATTAATGGTTCTGATTCCCGGAAGTCAAGAAATATTCGGCATATTGAATATCGAAAAAGAGCAATTGAAGTGGCCAGGGATTTAATAGAAGGTAATACCGTAAGAGATCCCGGCTGGAGGGGACCGGGTGATTAGAAGTATTTTTTAAGATGAGAAGGTCAATTGATGGGCAGGTTAATCGAGTGGGATAAGGTCATGGCAAATTACTATGATCTTACCCCACACGATTATTACGACAGATCCTTGCAAAAAAAGAAAAATTTTTAGCGGGTAAGCAACTCCACATTTCTTCAGGTGGAATATAACAACAATGGAATTCCCTCCATTAATTCCCGGACATTTGATGAAAGTAGTTCTCGTTGTCCTCTCTGCAAGTTGAGCGGTATGGGTGACGAAACCCTGGGGATGTTGCAGGAGGTTTTGTTTTAGATAAACTTTATACATTATCTTATAGGGATAGAGCTAAGTTCTGAATAATAATATAAATGCGGTTTTATTACATTTGCCTGTTATTCAGGTATGGATAGGAAGATGAGTATGCCCGGAATATCTCCATTGGATAAAGTAAAAGAACTTCTCGGTATTTTGCATGATAAATCCAGCTCTTATGGCAATAAGGAATCTGCCTGGCTTGAGCTGAAGGCTTTGGGGAAGAGTCCTTTTGTTGGGGCTTACCGGGAAATTGTGGCGATGGATTATGATAATGCCATCAGGGAATTAGAGGAAATCGAGGTCCTATTTGAGACTGAGGAAGTAAAAGGCTTTTTCAATAATTCAGGTATCTATCAAAAAGATTATCGCATTGCCTTGGGTTATCTTTACTGTGCTTTTGCTGCCGTTGAGGCAAAGGCGATGCCCGCGGTCAGAGATTATCAATCTTCAAATTTACTTGAAAATGCAAGAAATGCTATTATAAACCTGGAAACGGAGATAGAGGGGAAAGAAAAGGAAGAGACCGGGTTTACAGATAGTGATATCCAATGGGGATCTCCATCCCATCCTGTTGGACAGGCATTTGACATACTGAGGAACCGGGAAATGAAATCCCCTGAAGCAAGGGAATTTACTTTTTTTCTCCTGGGGAAGAAGCTGCCCTTACACAAAAAATTACCTTCTGATTTATTTGGAGGTAATGAAGAAGAAATGAAAGCACAGATAGAAAAGGCTATGAAAAATCCTTTCAATACAGAACCTGTACTTCTCAGATTCAGGCGGATTAAGGTGTATGCCGCTAGGCGAATCCCTATTAATAACCGTGTAGATGGCTGGTCAGGGACCCTTATTGTGAAGATGATAAGTCCCGGCAGGGGGAATTTTTATTCATATCAGAATAATATGGTTCTGTTTTCCATGGACAACGAATTTCGCAAAGCCATCAACACTGCCTGGGAATATGCGAAAGACTTCCTCGAAGATAAAAATGTGGATGTTTTCTGGAGACTGGAAACCAGTGATTCGCTATCCCTGAATGACAAATCCATCGGCGCTCCCATGGCCCTGGCATTAAGACAGCTTGTAAAGAACGAACCCATCGACCCTTCCTGCGCCATTACCGGTTCTATTGTATTTGACACAGAAGATGGGCTGGGGAAAGTGGGGGAAGTGGGACGCATAAGAGCCAAGGTTGAGAAGGCAATTGAGGATAAAATCTCAATCTTTATGCTGAGTAACCAGGAAAAAGAAGAAGAGATAAAAAGCGCCGGTGAAGCTGGGGCTGTGATAAAACCAATAACTTCCGATGTCGTTGAGGAGGCTGAGAGGGTAGCCGAGAGGGATGACACAACCCGGGTTGTCAGGGTTGAAACTATAGACGAAGCTGCTGAATATGCCTCCGGGCTGCCGAAGGAAGTAAAGAGATACCTGGAATTTGTGGGGCAGGAGAGTGAAGAGCTTAATATTCTTAAGAGGTTGGGGAAGCAGATTAATCTTAAAGATATTTACATCTCAGTGAAGACAACGAAATGGGAGAAGCGGGATTACCAGGAAGAACGGCGCCGGGAGATGGAGCGGATAAAGGGCAAGTGGGAAGAGGAGAAAGACTTAATATTTAAAGACCCCCGGATTCCCAGAGGTGGAGACAGGGAGAAGAAGGGAGAAGAAAAGGCAAAGGTTTTTCAGTGGAAAGATGAGAGGAAGAAGTATCGCAAATGCGCGTTTCTGGGCGATCCCGGCGCCGGTAAATCGACTTTGTTGAGGTGGGAATCGTGTCATGTTGTTGAAGATGGTTTGAAGACGATTGAAAAGGGGGAAAGATATTCCGATATTGAGATTCCCATGTTCATCAGGCTTGCGGAGATTTCATCTTCTCTTATGGAAAACAGAAAAGACGGAAATGTTCCTGACCTCCTGAATGTGCATATAAACAGCAAATTAAAGCCTGTTTTTCAGGATGACGGTTTCAGTAAATTCATAAAAAACCAGGCAAAGGAGGGGAAGGTCTGTTTTCTGCTGGACGCCCTTGACGAGGTGCCCGATGGGGAGAGGAAAGTCCTTGATGAAAGCCTGAAGAACCTGGAGATTTGCTATAAAAAATGTCGTTTTCTCCTGACTTCAAGAATCGTGGGATACAGCGGATGTCCCTTCAACTTGGCTGGAAAAATAGAGGATTATACTCTGACTCTGGTTCCATTCGGGTGGAAAGAGACGGAAAGGTTTGTTAAATCCTGGTTCCACGGGAGTGCACTGGCAAAAAAGGGTAAAAACTTCCTGAATGAGCTGAAGAAGAATCGGGAGATGAAGGGATTGTCCCAGAACCCGCTGCTTTTGACGCTGCTATGCGCGCTGTATGAAGAGGAGTCGGGGGATGGAAAGGGAGATGGGAAGATTCCGGTGAAAAAGAGTCAGTTGTATGATAAGTGTATAAATAACTTCCTCACGATATGGAAATCTACAAAAGACAAGGCAGAAACAGACCACAAACTCAAACTTGATGCAAAGAGGATTCTTTATGCAGACATGGCTTTTCATTTCTTCAGTCAGGGAAAGGAATTCTTCCCTGAACAGGAGACGTTGAACTTCATAAAATTCCATGATAGAGTAAAGGAATTTGCCGGGTCTCCGACATTTGATGAGGAAAGCATAACTGACTGGAAAAGATTTTTAATAAGCCTGAAAGATAGTGATAATAAACACACAGTTTTTGTCTATTCAAAATTGTCAAAGGAAGAAAGAAATCTTATTGATGAATGGAATGCTGATTGTAAAATAGATGAAGATCTGATAACAGATATTACCATAGGGCTAAACAGAATATTACTTGATAAGAGGTTCTACAAAAATGAGTTGTTCAGGGACCTGGAGATTTTTCAGGAAGCCCAATCAACATCTGAGAAAAAAGGTGCCAATTTAAGAAGCAAGGAAATCCAGTTATTAAACCGGAACACTATAGAATCAATCTTCCCCAATTTAATTCAGAACTTGTACATCGATGAAATATTGTCCGACGGCATTCTTGTCCCTGCAGGATATGACAAATCTGGAGTAGCGAAGTTTATGTTCCTCCACCGGACATTCCAGGAATATTTAACAGCCTGCGCCCTATCAGAAGATCCCCTGTCTGAACCAGTCGAAAGACCAAGCATAACTGCCAAAAAGAACAAGCCTACTGTTAAACTCACTGGCATCGATTTCATAGAATCACAGTTGTGGGACTTCGAGTGGTGGGAAGAGGTTATCCTGCTTATGTCATCCCGGTTTGGTGATGAATCAGGCAAAACCGATGGATACAATAATGGAGTTGGTGGACACAACAAAGCTGAAGACCTGGTGAAAATGCTTCTTGAGCATGATGATCAGAGATGTATAGAAGAAGCTTTTACAAATCCCATAGAAGACAGGGAACCATTACGGCAAATGCTTTTTCTCGCTGTTCACTGCTGTGGAGATGGAAATGTCACGGGAGATTCTGTTGACAGTGTCATCAAACTTCTGAATAGCCTAAGAAATAGGAAGAAAGAATACTATGCTCTTTACTGGGAAGTAATAAATGCCCTTGGTAAAATAGGCCCCAATGCTTTACCTGCGCTAAAAGAGATGTTGAAAGATGATGATTGGCCTGTTCGCATAGTGGTGGAGGAAGCCCTGGGTAATATCGGCTCAACCGAAGCTATACCGGCGCTAAAAGAGGCATTGAAGAATGATGGATGGTGGGTTCACAAGGGAGCGGCGGAAGCCCTCGTGGAAATCGGCTCCGAAGCTATACCCGCGCTAAAAGAGGCATTGAAGGATAGAGATAGGAGTATTGGCATGAGAGCGGCGAGAGCCCTGGGAGAAATCGGCTCCACCGAGGCTATACCGGCGCTAAAAGAGGCATTGAAGGATGATAAAGATGATGAATCTTGGAGGGTTCGCGAGACAGCGGCGGGAGCCCTGGGCAAAATCGGCTCCACCGAAGCAATACCGGCACTCATAGAGGCATTGAAGATAGAGGCATTGAAGGATGAAGATCTGACAGTTATCGCTGCAGCGGCGAGAGCCCTAGGCAAAATCGGCTCCGTCGATGCCATAACGGCGATAATGGAGGCATTTAAGGGCAGAGATTGGTATGTTCGCCGGGTAGCGGTGGAAGCATGGGGCAAAATCGGCTCAACCGAGGCTATACCGGCGCTAAAAGAGGCATTGAAGGATGAGAACAAGCATGTTCGCAATGCAGCGGTGGAAGCATTGGGCAACATTGGCTCAGAAGCTATACCGGCGCTCATAGAGGCATTGAAGCATGATGATTGGTGGGTTCGCAAGAGAGCGGCGGAAGCCCTGGGCAAAATCGGCTCCAATGAAGCTATACCTATGCTAAAAGAGGCATTGAAGGATGAGAACAAGTATGTTCGCAATGCAGCGGTGCGAGCCTGGGGCAAAATCGGCTCCAATGAAGCTATGCCGGAGATAAAAGAGGCATTGAAGGATGATAAAGATGATGAATCTTGGAGGGTTCGCGAGACAGCGGCGGGAGCCCTGGGCAAAATCGGCTCCACCGAAGCAATACCGGCAATAGGAAAGGCATTGAAGGATGAGAACAAGTGGGTTCGCAAGGCAGCGGTGGAAGCATTGGGCAACATTGGCTCAACCGAAGCTATACCGGCGCTCATAGAGGCATTGAAGGATGATGATTGGTGGGTTCGCAAGACAGCGGCGGAAGCCCTGGGCAAAATCGGCTCCAATGAAGCTATACCTATGCTAAAAGAGGCATTGAAGGATGAGAACAAGTATGTTCGCAATGCAGCGGTGGAAGCATGGGGCAAGGATGATGAATCTTATAGGGTTCGCAATGCAGCGGCGAAAGCCCTGGGGGAAATCGGCTCCACCGAGGCTATACCGGCGCTAAAAGAGGCATTGAAGGATGATTGTTGGAGTGTTTTCCGTACAGCGGTGGTAGCACTGGGGGAAATCGGCTCAATGAATATTTTACCATTGGATGTCATCTTGACAATGATAGATAGAATGATTTATGATCCTTATAATGATGTGAAAATAGCCTGTTATAATGCTCTCCTTAACGCAACAAGAACCCTCAGGAGGGAGAAAAAGAAACTAAATCCACTGGAAAAAAATCCGCTTTCAGTTTTATTAAAAAATATAATGTCAAAATTTTCATCATGGTTTAAGATAAAGCCAAAATGAACTTGCTCACCATTTACTATGGGATATAGAAATCAGTAAAACAGAGGAATAATTGTTTTATCAATACGAACCTCCAACCCGAACCATCAGAATATTCTCAATTCAATAAATAATTTTGAATATTCCCTTCCTGAAATTCTTGGAAATAAATCTTAAATCACCACTTAATTTTTCACAACCAATCCTGTATGTACTTTTGAATTAGAACGGATGTTCCATAAAAAATGAATGCTTTCAAAGCCAGGAAACATAGATTTTTTCGAGCTTTGCGGTGTTGCCACTTGTTTTGTTGTAATGGTAACACTTGATTTCTCTTATTACAAATGATTCTGATAAATCTTTAACCTAATTTTTAGCACACTAATAAAATGCTGTCAAGTATGAAAACGAAAAAATTGTAGTGTACACTACGATGAGTCAAAAAATTGGTGTTAGCCTTGATATTATGGGCTTCAAGCCAAATTGCTCGCTGGAACATCCGTTAGAATAAACAAAGAACTTCTGAGTTCATAAATCGGGAAAATATCCCAAAAAACAACTCCCCAAAATTTTTCAAAATTAATTTCAAAACACACTTAAGTTTTTCTCTCCTCTCCTGTAAATAGATATGATCCGGATCAAGAAAAGCGAGTCAGGAAATAGGCGAAGCTATAGTGAAAGCATCCCGAAAAACAAAAAAGGCAAGGAGTGGTGAAAATGAATACAGATTTCAATGGCAATAACGGCGAATATAACATCTTCATCGCCTGTGGCGGTAGTTTCCAGAAAACAATCGAAGAGGCCGGCAAAATATTTGGAAAATCAATGGCCATCTATGTGGACACCGAAAAAGAAGTGAACAAGTGCAAGGCCAAAGATGTTATCAAAGTCAGCCTGGTAGAACACGCCAACACAGAAGAACTGTGCGGCAACTTCAAGGCTAATGACCGATACAGGGAAGCGGTTAAAAGAATCAACGCAGGACCCGGTATGGACATCGCCAAGGGAGCCGGGCAATACCCACTGATGGGTGAGATGCAATTTCAATATACCCTGAATAACACCAACCTTAAAAATTACCTGGAAAAAGAGATTACCGACAGGTTATACATGGAAACTCGGGGCGAGGTTAACAAGGTAAACATCAAGGTTCTTTCAGGCACAGGAGGTGGAGTGGGTTCAGGAACGACAATAGCAATTGTTAACCTGGTCGAAAGCATAGTTTATAAATCCACAGGGACAAGGGCGGAAGTCTCCCTGGTCAGAATAGGGGGGCTGTCACACCTTGGCTGCGGTTCACGGGTAATAATGAACACAACCCACATCCTGCCAGAGATGAAAGCCTGGGTTAACAACAGGGACGGAAAGGTCAGAGACCCCGGTGAAACCAGGAATGTTTTCCTTCTGGAAACTCCAATGGTCCAGAAAGACAGGGAGACCAGGGACAAGCTCCACAGAGTAACAGCTTCATCAATGTTCAGCCCAAAAGTAAGCGAAGAGTTCTCCGGTTGCTCAATAAATAATAACGATTTTAGCGATTTTGTTTCCAACCCATTCCCGGGTGTCTATACCGTCAGGCCCTGCTACTGGGGAAACCTGGAAATCACTGATATAAAGGCTGCAGTAGCTGTTCATCTCATCAATATGATTGAACAGGCAGAAAACCGGGACGACGAATCCTCCTCCGGCAGTCCCGTGGAAATCTATGTGGAACTGGAGGAAACAGATACTAGTATAACAGATTCATCCCTCCTGGCAAATTCCTCCGGGGACAAGAACACCGATGAGCTGGCAGAGTTGGCAAAAGCCACCGGCAAAAGCTACAGCGCAGGCAACGTATTTGTCAAGGTCAGCAATGACTCGAAGATGCACCTGCGAAGCATCGTATCGGGAAATAAAAAAACAAACCCAAAAAACCTTGGGGAATACCATGAGAGGATGCATTTCCTGAATGACATCAGGGCTAATATGGAGGAGCAATTCGAGAAAGCAAGCGATGAGTCATCCCGGAAAGAGATAAAACTCAAAAAGACCGGCAAGAAGCTGGACAAATGCATAAGAGACATGAGCCAGGAAAGCTTCGCCGTTACCAGGTTCTTTGATTCTGTTTCTTCATTCTTCTCAAAAAGCCACAACAAAAAGAAGAAGAAAACTTTCAGGGGGAACATCGAAAAATACCGCACGGTCAAAGCGGAGCAGGAGAGGCTCACCGCACTGAAAAACACCCTGCGAATGAGTATAAGCTTCATCGAAGTGGAAATCAACAGGCTCAGGGAAAAAATGAACAACCTCACACGGATGTTGGGGAAGGTCAGAAATTCCGGCAGTATAATCGATCGCAACCTGGTACAGTTGAACGAGGACAACAGGTTTATCGGCAGACTCCTGGAAGCCTCCAGCCTGGGACAGGAAGCCCTCAACGAGGAGATAGAAAGGACAAGAGCTATAATCACAGAGTATGGAATCAGGAGAATCCTGAATCTGCCCGCTGATGCAACCAACCAACAAGTTGCCTGGAAACTTGTCCGGGAACAACCCGATATCATCGCTCCATACTGGGGAGGCAAAAGACCCAAGAACAGACCCCTTTTCAACTTCCTGGTGCTCCCGCCCGTCCAGAAGAAGCTTCAGAATGCATTGCAACAGGAAATAAAGAAACTGGACAGCGACTGGATTGTGGCAAATCGCACTTCAATTTCCGCCGGGATGGAGATCGTAAAAATGGAATACCATATTGCCACTACACAGGAGGCAGTAATAACTCCCCTCTACCAGCTTCAGCAGAAACACATAAAAGACAACCCCTTCTACCCGCCTTACATACCCAAGAACGGAGGTGTTGCACATGTTTAAACGAAGCATTTTTCTGATATTATTCTTAGCCCTGGCTTTCTACCTGGCAAAATGGGTCAGGCCCCTGGAAATCCTGGTGGGAGTGGGAACAACCCTGGCAGTAATGTTCTTTCTCTACAAAAGATTTGAAGACAGCGGTGATGATGAGGAAGATTACGTAGATGATGATGAGCTGAAGGATGAGGGATGGGGAGCACCCATCCTTCAGGTGGGGGGTCTGGCAGTAATAATGTGCCTGGTATTCTCGGGAATCTTTACATGGGTTCTCCCCCCGGAACCGGCAAATGCCCAGGAAGACCCGCAGGTAATCCGGCAGAGGGAAATGACCTTCCAAAAGATTGACACATACACCGACGCCGGAAGCTTCGATAAGGCTGTGGATATCCTCAACGGTTTTATCAATAGTGGTATCAGGAATGGAGAACTCTCAGGGGAGCAGAAAAGTAAGCTCTTTGCAAGAAAAGTAAAGATACTCATTGCCTGGAGCGATAATGAGGAAGATACAAATAAGCGGATGAAGCTGCTTGCCCAGGCGGGGGAGCTGGACAGGCGATATAACACCGGAAATGGAGACCTGATTGACGAGAAGGTAAGGAATATAAAACTGGAAAATCGAGATGAAGCTGTAAAGCTGCCAGGCAACTACCAGTTGAAGGTTCATTCCAGCAAGGTTGCTGGCTTCTCACCAGTAACCATAGAGATGACAGTGTCCGTTCTCGATAATAAGGGAAATACTGTAAAGAATCTCAGGGAGAAAGACTTCAAAGCCCTCGTTGATGGAGATAAATGCGGACTGGAATTGTCCAGGATTCAACCTTCCCGCAACATTGTAATACTTCAGGACATCTCCGGTTCTATGAAACAGGAGCACCTGCACAAAGCCTGGATGGGAATAAAGGCTGTAGTCAATAATCTGAAAGAAACCGACAAGTTCTGCCTGGTGGCATTCAACGATAAACCCCACCTTGTCTGCAACTGGACAGGTAAGGTAGAAAGCGTGGAGAATGCCTTCAAGAAGCTGAAACCGGGAGGAAACACCGCCATATATGACTCAGTTCATTTTGCCCTCAAAGAAGTGGAGAGATGGGGGAGCGGAAAGAACTACATCATTATCCTCACAGATGGAACCGACAGCAGCAGCAAAAGAAGCCTGGAGCAGATTGTAAAAAAAGTCAGGGCGGCAAAAGTGCCGGTACTCGTAATTGCTCTCAAAACCAGTGAGTTCAATGCCAATCCCCTGAAAAAACTCTCCGGCATCTCCGGTGGGCAATACTTCGAAACCAGGAATGTTACGGAACTCAAAGCACTCTTTGAAAATGCAGCCCGATTTATGGATAACCGTTACACACTCTACCTGAAACCGGATACAATCAAAGCTACCAGTGAACACACTATTTCATTGACTGTGGGGAGGAACCTGAATGTAAAAGAAACTATCAAACTTTGAAGTAGTTCGGAGATTGCTCTCGGATTGATAAGAAAAAGAATGAACTCTAGACCACAGCAAAAGAATTGAGCACACAGAATAAAACAAACCACTCCGAGAAGGTTGATAGCCCGGTTTTCACCGGGCTATCAACCAAGTTTCTCGAATAATAAGGATAAATGACTTAAGTTTCATCGATAAACAAGTATAATGATTTTGTGAGTATGAAAAAAAGGAGGATTAATCATGAAAAATCATATTTTTATCACCAAAACTATAATTTTGATACTTTTTTACATTTGCTGCCTAATGGTAACGGGATGCAACAGTGATAGCAAAAATACGGGGGAAACAGAGGTAATACCACCGGTTTATCAATTCAATCCACTGGGGGAAAACAACGACTGGCAGGCACAGGATCATCCCAGCAGTCTTGCAGTGGAATCTGTGATATACTCCAACGGAAATTTAATACTTGATACCAATTTAATTGGTGAAGATTCCAATTATGCCAGCGGTGAAGTTTACCTGAACATGCGGTTTGTGCCCGGGTTGGAAAGTAAGGTGCCTATAAATATGAGTGGCAGGAAGATGAAAATTACGGTTAAAGTTCCTTCCGGATTTATCGGGAATCCAGATTCTCCAAATGGAGTGCAGGCATTTGTTAAAGATTCTAACTGGAAATCTCAGTATTCGAAATGGGAAAACATTACCAGAATCAAAGGAAAACTCACAGAATATACTGTTTCAATTACACCCATTACTACTGGTATCCCCGAAGGGTATGTCACAGATGAAGGATTTGACCCTACCGGAATAGCTATCATCGGAGTTAAATTTGGAATAGGAAGAAATTCATCTCATACATACAAAGGTCCCCTTTATGTTACAGGAGTGGAGATAGATCCACCCATCGAGACCATATCACCCCCAGAGCTGCCGGAATCCACGACTTCTCCTTCGTTTTCTCCCGGGGATATAATAGAAGCCAGGAGTGACGGAATCTATTTGAACGGAAAAAAGTGGTTTATAATAGGCACAAACTGGAGAATTCTCGAATACGGACAGAACTTTGGAGCTACAGACTGGTTCTTCAGGGGGAACGGAGTATCAAAACATCAGAACTATGTAAAACAATACATGGAATACCTGAGCAGGTCCGGCGTTAAAGTAATAAGAGTGTTTCTGTTGACTGACGGCAGGTCAATGTTTGACAGAGAAGGTCATGTAGTCGGATATGATGATATATTCAAAAATGATGTGAATACCTTATTATCCCTCGCAGAATCAAATGGATTGAAAGTGGAATTTGTATTGCTGGATTATCTTATTGCCGGAAAAGAAGAAGAAGTAAATGGTGTGTGGCTCAGAGGCAGAAGCAAGATTATAACAGATTCAACCTTGAGAAATGAGTTCATAAACAATTTTCTTGTACCATTTCTCACAAAATATGGAAATCATCCTTCTGTCATAGGCTTTGATTTGATGAACGAGCCGGAATGGATAATAAGCAAGGAAGACGGAGGAGGCTGGGAAGACTATTCCGACTTTCAAACAAAAGCCAAGGAACCAATTTCCATAGAGCAGATTAATCAGTTCTTATCCCAATGTATATCAAACATCGATCTTCATACTCAGGGCAAACTGATAACTGTTGGAGTATCGTGCCCTTTCCATGGACTTCTAAAAGACCTGAATATTACTCACTACGGGCTTCATCATTATCCATGGATGGAGAACCTCAATAAGTGTATTGCAGCACTTCCTGTAGGAAAACCATGGATTCTGGAGGAGTTTCCAACTCGTAATACTAACACAGGAGCAATTGATTACTATAACAAATCCCTTGATTTAAAGGGTTCAGGTGCTTACTTCTGGAACTACAGGCCCAATAGCGATGATTCGACAGTTACCTGGGATAACTTCAACATACTTCTGGAAGATATAAGAGACTGGGTTGACGAGCATACAGATGATATCCACAAGAAGAAATGATCCTATGGATCAGAGATTTTAAATTTAAAAATGGGGAAAACAAATAAAAAGAAAGGAGAAAGAAAGACAATGTCACTTTATGAAATCGACTGGATAATAGAGAACCAAATTGCAGCTTCTCATTATCCTGACCATTCCACCGATCTCATGACTTTTTGGAAAATGGGTATTCGAGCGATTATATCGCTTTCTAAAAACGCTCTTCCTGACGAATGGCTCGCGGATTTTGATTTTGAATATTTCCATCTTCCGGTACAAGACTTCACTGCTATTCCAACAAATAAGATTGAAAAGTTTGTTAATTTCGTCGAAAGCAACCTGCAACAACAGAAGCCTGTTATGGTTCATTGCCTGGCAGGGTTGGGACGAACAGGCACTATGTTAAGCTGTTATTTCGTTTTCAAGAAAGGAATGAAAGCCAAAGATGCAATTGCTTTTATAAGGCAGATTCGGCCTGGAAGTGTGGATTGCGTGGAATTTCAGAATACGGTTGTGGAATTCGAGGAAACTCTATAAAAGAAGATCACACGGTAAGAACTTCATCAAAGTAAAAAAATCATAAAGAAGTCTTATGTCCTGGAGAGTTATCGGGAAAAACTCGAGTTCCCATCGCTCATAAGAAAAGTAAAAGAGAAGTATGAATTGGTAAAGAATAAATACAAATGCTCAATCAAGCTCTTAATTGAAGACAACGGTTCCGGGACTCAGCTTATCCAGACTTTGAAAGCGGAATACCATATTTCTTCCCAGGCTATAAAGCCCGAGTATGACAAGGCGACACGACTGCAATCAGTCTCACATCTGATAGAAAACGGCTCCTGTCTCTTTCCTAATAATGAGCCCCATTGGTGGCATGACTTTCTTTATGAGCTTCTGCGCTTTCCCAGGGCCAAACATGATGACCAGTGCGACGCTCTTAGCCAGGCACTGGGAAATAAACCGGAAATTGCCAGACCCCCGTGTCGCTTGAGAGGACGCAAAAGAATAGATTGGTCTCTACCTTTGGGCTTCGTAAGAGGTGAATTTCAACTGCTATAGTTGACTTTTCCTTCATTGTAAGCGTTACTTGTGTTGAGGAAGGTTAATAATGAAGAAGAAGATTTACCTACCAAAAACAATGAAGGAGCTGCAATCGCAGGGAAACGACTGGCTCAAGGAATTATGGATGAGGTATTTCAAGGCTCTGCCGATAATGGCTTGTCCGAGAACGATAAGGACGCTATGGTACAAGATCCAATGTGAGAATCATAATCTGCGAATTAAACAGAAGAATATCACCAGGCTGAACCGATATTCAACCGACCCGGACAAGTATATTGAGAAATCATACAAGACCAAGTATCATTTGAGAAACGGCCTGGAAATTGTGAAGACATACAAGGGTAATCAGTACCGAGTGCTGGTTCGCTCGCCGGGGGAATTTGTCTGCGACAACCAATCCTACAAAACCCTGTCAGCCGTTGCCAGAGCTATCTGCAACAAGAAGGTCTCCGGCTATGACTTCTTCGGGCTCACCAATAGGCATTATGAAAAGAATATTGTGGAGGATGAGAAATGCAAAGGATAAACTGCGCCATTTATGTTCGAAAATCCACGGAAAAGGGACTGGAGCAGGAGTTTAATTCCCTTCACAATCAGGAGGAAGCCTGCAAGAACTACATCCTGTCCCAGGCCTTCAACAGTTGGGAGTACTACAAGACTTATGAGGATGGTGGCATCTCCGGCGGGACGATGAAGCGCCCATCTCTTAAAAGAATGTTGCATGATATGAAGAAGGGACTTGTTCAGACGGTCGTGGTTTACAAGGTGGACCGCCTTTCAAGGTCCATTATTGATTTTCACAATATGATGAAAGAGTTCGAGAAGCACAATTGCAGTTTCGTTTCCATCACACAGGCATTCGACACCTCCAATTCTATGGGCAAACTCACCCTCAACATGCTTCTGTCCTTCGCCCAGTTTGAACGAGAGGTTTCATCGGAGAGAGTCAGGGACAAGATTGCCGCCAGCAAGAAGAAAGGGTTGTGGACGGGGGGTTGCCCGCCGCTGGGTTATGATCTGTCTGATAAGAAATTGATTCCCAATCCGAAAGAAGCGGAACATGTCAGGTTCATCTTTGAGAAATATCTGGAGGTGAAATCGTTAAGCAAGTTAAGGGAATTTCTATCGAATACCGATGTGAGAACAAAGAAATGGGTCAGTGAAACCGGCTTTGAGAAAGGTGGAAAGGTATTTTTCTCCTCCATGCTGTCCCGCCTGCTTCGCTCCAAGGTCTATATCGGCAAAATCGAGAGTAAGAAAGACGGAGTCTCTTACCCGGGAAAACACCAATCCATCATCGACAGGAAACTCTTTGATCGGGTGCAGTCCCTTATTGACGACAACCGGAATCAGTTTAACAAAGCCTATAACAAAAACGCATATCTTTTGTCCAACAAGATAAGTGACGATCGCGGCAATGTATTTAAGAATCAACAATGCTCCAAGAAAAACTCAAGAAAAAGCTTGAAAGTAGGCTCGATAAAATACCGCTATTATGCACTAAAAGGCAAATATCTGCCCTCAGGCGATGTGGACGAGATTACGACAAAGATTGTCAGGGATCTGCTGGATCATCCCCTGCATAATCTTCTGAGCAGATCCCAGGTCATTGAGTTTAAAGCTATAGATTTCCAGTCCCTGACGCCGAACGAGCGGTCGAACCTTATTCGCTCAATGATCAACAGAATAATATATCACAACAACAAGCTGACATATTTCATCAAGATTGACGACCTGACTTATCTGAAATCATCCCAGAAGAAGAATTATTTGAACACCACAAATGCCACTACTACATACAATGATAATATTGCGAGTACGTCAATTAATGAGGTTTTACCGATTAATCTATCATTGAGATCAATGCAGCACCTAAGAGATAATCCGATGGCGAAAATATCACCACTTACGGAGACTGCGATCAATAATGAAGAACATCATAGCATAACAATCGATGCCGACTATCACAACGAAATCGTATGTTATCCCGGCAAGCACAACGAGGCCGGAACCCGCCTGAGCAAAGATAATGATGCCATAATTTTTCCGAGCAAAGATGCCCAGGAGTTGATCGTAGAAAAAGAGATTTGCATCAATAACCGCCCTTCAACTAACAAATACCTGGGGAGCGGGAAGAAGATGATATCCATCGGGGAGAATTGCGACAACCTCATAAAAGCCCTGAGCACTGGATGGCGTTATGAGAAAATGTCACAAAATGGCCAGTCCATAAAGAAAATCGCAGAGGCTGAAAGAATGGCGAAACGGACTGTCTACAAGTACTTGAATCTGAACTACCTCTCACCAAACATTATCAACAGCGTTATGGACAGCGAAGTCCCGACGCACATTAACCTACAGGCACTCTTCAAAATCGCTTCGAAGTATCCCAATTTCAATGATCAGGAACGGGTATTCTATGATATTTGATATGAGACTGTCGAAAATGTATTTTTCACCGCAGAGATCGCGGAGTTCGCAGAGAATAACCGGAGAAAAAACTTTGATATCTCTGTGTCCTCTGTGATTAATTAAAGACTTCAAACTACTGAAATCATAGGGTTTTTCGATACTCTCATACGAGAAGTGGTGTTTGTCTAATCTCCACCCAACCTTGCCCTCATTTTTCTTTTCAGAATTCAGAAAAACTATACCTTGAAGATTTCATATTGGCATCCCGGTAGGCTTCAACTGAATCGTCTTATCAGAAATTACTTCATTATATATAAGATCACTTATAAAAAAAGATTGACTTTGCAAAAAAGCCCAATGTATGGAAATGGAGAATTTCGGCAAAAAACGCCCATATTTACAAGCTTACCAAAGTCAAACTTAATCCCCAGAGCACAAAACCCCGCCATTCCACGGGGTTCCATTTCATTAATCAATTGACTCTGGTATCCGAAAATAAAATGGCGGTGAACTAAAATTTCCCGATCTCGGCCATACTAGAATCTCACCTGAAAACATCAAAAAACAGGGAATTTACAGGGAAATATTAAGTTTTTGGGTAGGTTCACTGGCATAAGGGAAAATCGAGATGGAACAAACATAGTAAAACAGAGGCTTTCCCCGATCAAAAAATCTCATAAAAACCCGATTTCCCTAAAAAGATAACAGGGAATTTTTTTGGGGTAGCAGGGAAAGATTCTGGACCATCGATGCATCGAGGAAAAGCTTTTCAATCAACAGAAGAAGACGAACCCCGATAAACCCTATTCCACCCTTTATCTTTACGATGTTTCATCCTCTTATGTCGAGGGCGAATGCAACGAGTTTGCCGCCTTCGGATATAATCGCGATGGCAAGAAGGACAAAAAACAGGTAGTTTATGGGCTTCTCACCGACGAGTACGGCGACCCCATATCTATCAAGGTTTTCAGGGGTAACACGAGTGACCCCAAGTCCGTGGAAGCTCAGATTGACAAGCTCAAGGTACGTTTTGCTTGCGAACATGTAGCTCTGGTCGGCGACAAAGGTATGATCCGGGGACCCCAGACCACGGCGATTAACAAGGCAAATCTGAACTATATAACCGGCATCACAAAGGCGGAAATCCGGACTCTGTTGAAAGAGGAAGTTCTGTAAATGGAGCTCTTTGATGTGGATGTGTGTGAGGTGACCGATACAAGAGACGGAGTTCGATATATCCTTCGTAAAAATCCATATCGGGGCGATGAAATGGCTCGCAACCGTCAGTCGAAAATCGATGCTGTGGAAAAGAAGGTTGCAAGGGCGAATCTTTTTTTGAAAGAGCATTCCAGGGCAAAGGCGACCACGCAGATAAAGAATCTGAACACCTATGTCGAAAAACTTAAAATTGACAAATACATCACCGCTCTTGCGGACGATTCCACGAGTATCCTGAGCCTTCGGATTAAAGAGGAGAAGATACGGGATGTCGGTAAAACTCGACGGCTGTTATGTGATAAAGACGAATCTTCCCACAAAAGTTGCCGATGCTAAAACTATTCACAAGCGATATAAATATCTGGCTCTGATGGAAAAGTCTTTCCGGATAATGAAAAGCAAGTTGGAAGTGTGTGTGATTTTTGTTCGAAAAGCCAATCGAACCAGAGCACACTTTTTCGTGGCAATGCTGGCGTACAAGATTGAGCGATATCTTCGAAAAAGCTGGATGGACTTTGATGCAACCGTCAGCGAGGGCATCAAACTGCCCTCCATGACTACCAGTTTTGTGCTCACCATTAGGAGATCAACGGATTGTCCGGGTTCTAAAACCCAACTCCCGTTGCTTGCAACTGCTGTCCAGAATAAATGTGGTTCTCCCTGAAATATTATCCTACAAGGATGTGTATCTTGACACTAGAAAAAAACTAAATCAATGTCGTAAGAGTTAAGTAAAATCAATGGCTTGAGGCACTATTTCACTGTGTTAATTCTATGGAAGGTCCGTTGAAATAGGTTTGAGACTATCTTGACATTATATGATTTTGGAGAAATGTGTCGCATTCAGCTACAGTCGTCACAACTTAAACGCTATGTAATGGTGAAGAAAAAAAATGCCCATCTTATTGAGTGTAAGTCTTTCCCTGTGTCTATCAATCAGAAAAAACACTATGAAAGGATTTGATCTTTTTCTGGGGTGATCAAATCAAATAACAGATCGCCCTCCTCATCAATATCCAGGGAAATCCTCTCCCCCTCTTTCACATTCATCCTTGAAACACCGGAGTTTACGAATTTTCGCACTATCTTTTTGACCTTCCTGGCCCCCTCTTCCTGTGAAAATGCCGTCCTAGCCAGAACTCTCTTCGCAATATCGGATACCTCAATGCTAATCCCCATATCTTCTTCAAGAGATCTTATTTCAATATCAAAGAGCTTTTCTATGTCTCCGGCATTTAAACTGTGGAAAGTCACGATATTTGAAAGTCTCCCCAGGAATTCCGGGGGAAAATATTGCCTGGCTGCCTGGAAAAACTTTTTCTTTTCATCGCCGGATATACCCCGATCTTTTCGAAATCCCACGCTTTCTTCTTCTTTCCTGTTGCCAAGATTGGAAGTCAAAATTACTATTGAATGTCTGAAATCGGCCTTGAGCCCGCTCTGATCGGTCAGAGAACCTTCGTCCATTATTTGAAGTAAAATAGTATAAATATCAGGATGGGCCTTTTCAATTTCATCAAAGAGAACAAGAGAGTAAGGATTTTTTCGGACATTCTCAGTCAGAACTCCGCCTTCCTGGAATCCAATATATCCGGGAGGCGCTCCAATGAGCTTGGACTTGGTATGGGATTCGCTCAATTCAGAACAGTCGATTCTGACCATCCTTTTCTTATCTCCGAAGTGAGCTTCTGCCATGACCTTTGCCATTTCGGTTTTCCCACAACCGCTCGGACCAATGAAAAGAAAAGAACCCATAGGCTTATAGAGATCACTTTTCACCCTCCGGGCGCTGAGATGGTCCAGCACGGTTCTCTTTGCTTCCTCCTGCCCCACTATCTTTTCCTGTAATGCTTTCTCAAGGGCAGAAAGGTTTCCCTCTCCCGATCTTACCCTGATCCTTTCAACAGGGATCCCGGTCTTTTCCGATACAATTTCCAAAATAGCCTTTTCGAAAAGTTCTGTCATTTCCTTTCACTCCATTTCTTCAGCAATTCGTTTAGCCTCTTAGCCGTAGCATAATCCCCTTCCTCAATAGCTTGCTCTATCTCTCTTTTAATATCTTCAATAGAATCCGCAGGCTGACCGACTTTGCTCATCTTACTCGTTTCCATACTCACTCTTGCGGCCGCCTCGTCAATCAATCCCAGAGCCTTGTCGGGAAAAGACCTATCCAGGAAGTAATACCCGGACACATCAATGGCCATTTGCAGAATTTCATCGGGAATCTCGATCCCGTGGTGATCCTCCAGGTCAGCTCTCAGCCCCTCTAATATCTGCAGGGTCTCTTCTTCATTTGGTTCATTCACGATTATCTTTTCAAATCGCCTGCTCAACGCTCCATCAGTCTCAATTTTCCTGAAATCCCTTGGAGTGCAGGCGGCGATTACCCTCATGCCTCCCCTGGCAAGAGCGGGTTTTAATATCTCAACAACCGGGATATCTCCGCGGGCACCAAGCAGGCTTTGAAGCTCGTCAAAGAAGATTACCAGATGAGGATTGCTCTCCGCCTCTTCAATTATTTCCTTGATTCTATTTTCCACTTCTCCCTTGATCCCGGCCCCGGCCATCAGGTAGCCAGAATTTATTTCGATAATCCGGATCCGTTTCAAGGAAGGGGGCACTTCAGCTTTCACAATTCTCTGCGCCAGGCCATATACTATAGTGGACTTTCCAGTACCGGAATTTCCAACCAAAACTGCGTTGGGCTTTTCTTTTTTGGAGAGAATAACCAGGAGACTTTCCATTTCCCTCTTTCTTCCAATCACGGCGGGAAGTTTCCCTTCCCTTGCCATCTTTGTGAGATCCCTTCCAAACCGGGACATCTTGAAATCTCTTTCTTTTTCTTCTTTGGGAATCTCGTAAACAAACCGGCCCTTTCTTGGCATTTCCAGAGCCTTTCCATCCAAGCCCAGAATGGAATCAATCCCGCTGAGGGCTTCCGGCAACTTGGGGGGCGAATCATTGGCAATGATTAGCTTCTGTCTAAATAATCTTAATCCACTGTGAAAGTCTCCCTTTATCCTCGCTACAAATCGCGTTTTGCCGGGTTGTACAGCGCCACCCTGGATAGATTGCCATTCCTGGTTTCTTCCCCTATATTGCACATTGCTTCCGATGTACACTTCACAGAGATTTCCGTTCACTCCAAGAAAAACTACGTCAGTTTGAGGCGGCTCGAAAACATCTGGCAAGGAAATCGAACTCAAGACGACGAGTCCATTCTGAGTAAATTCCTTTGACAAAGTATTAAAGAGGATGGGATCATTTATGAAAATATCAAATGCCATGTCTTGCCTCCTTGTAAGGTAAGTATTCACGCCCGGCCACAACCTTTATTGGAGAGTAGCAAACCCTGAGTCCCTCTCTTTCAACCGCCCAGGGCCATATGACAGGGACATCGTCAGGGTCGAAAGTGATAATCGGAGAGAAGAATCTCTTCATTTCGGGATTGTAATCAAATACAGCCTCAATATATCCCAGGTCTCCCTTTGCAAATCCGGCCTTTTTGCTGAGAAAACCGTTCCAATGAGTAGGATGAGAGTGGATGTCTCCTACCCATATATGCGAATCTTCGATTCGCAGCCAGAATGCAAGCCTATGATTTCCCCAGTCTGAGTCCGGGCGGAAGACAGATTCACCTGAACCAGAATTATCAAATTCGAACACATCAATGCCTTCCTGTCCCTTTGGTCCCCAGAGTTTACCTCCAGATTCAGACGGCATATTGCCGATCGTTTCAAGAAGGTGGTTCAATGCCCATTTCGTAATGAAAACAGGAGGCCCAATCGGGAACCCATTATCTCCGGCTACTCGAAAACTACGCACTTTGTCGATCACCAACCTTTCTTTTATTGTCACCGATGAATTCTTCTCATGAAGGCTTTCCTAGGCATACCGGGCAATTGGGGTCAAATTCCGTCTTAAGCCAAACCGAATCCATTGAAAATAGCATGGATTTAATTTCCCGGGCATAGTCCCTGGGTTGCACCGGAAGATCACCCAAAATTGCGTCCCATACCATATTTCCCCAGAGATATTCGGGCGAGCACCTTACCATAATATCGTTTCGAAAATCCATCTCCCGGAAGAATTTGCCCATTAATGAATCTTGCCTCCGCTCCAGGATGGCTACCGAGACTTTGAGGGCAATCATATCAATGAATTGACAGTCAATGATGGATCCCCTGGCACCGTGAAGATCGGTTGTTAAATCGCCCTGGCTCTTGAATTCCTGGAATCTTTCCCTGGCGATACACCGGTAGCAAGGCGTGATTCCTGGAATTGTCCACACTATACGTCCGCCAAGTGCTCCAATGTGAACACCGATAAAAATTGCAGGAATATTATAGGCAACACTTAGATCGTTCAGTAAAGCCTGAGCTTTGAACTGGTCGGTACCAGCAATAATCAGGTCTGCTCCATTGACCAATTCCTGGATTTCGTCTCCGTCCATCTGGCAGATGTCCTTTCGAAATCTCTTAACCTTTACGTCAGGATTAATTTCCTCGATTCTTTTTCCAAGAGCGTCAACCTTGTATTGTCCAATGTCCTTCATTGTATAAACGGTTCTTGAAAGATTGGATATTTCAACTGTATCCATATCTCCAATGCGAATCTCCGCAGGACAAAGTCGGGCAAGTTTCTCTGTTGCATAACTCCCGGCTCCCTGGCCCACCACGGTAATCACCTTTTCGTGGAATTCCCTGGAGACAATCCCTTCCAGCCTGCTAATGTATTCTTTCATTGTATCCATTTCATTTCACAATCCTTTACATCCAGACAATATCTTGCGCAGGATACCCTGGCAGAAGATTCTCAGAACTTGTGCATATGCAAACTATTATTAAGGCTTTATTCTCTTTCTGAAAGCCAGCAATGCGATGGTTATCAACACCAGAACAATCAGGCACCACGCGGGCAGAGTATTATCCCAAAATAGTCCTCCAAATGCCAAAAGGTTCTTATTGATCCACAGAACATAGAACTGCGCTATGCGCTCAAGCCAGGTAGGCTGGACAAATGAGATTGTCAAGATGCTTGTCAACGCCACAATAATCCCAATCAAAGTGGAAAAAATGGTCAATGATGGGAAGGTGTCCAGGGAATCCAATGCATCTTGGGACTTGCTCCAGAGCCCTTTCAGGCGAGGGAGAATTGAACGATCTTGAGCAAGAGCCTGACAGGCGTCTTCATTGGAATCAGATTCATGTTTTGGTAGAGGTTTACTCGGAGGTTCCTCTCCCTTATTCGAGGAATCAACTTGAGAAGGTTCATATGAGGGAGATTGTCTATGGCGCCCACGAGTTTCTGGATTAGAGGGAAAATTTGAATCGGAAATAGCTGTAAAACTGGACATGCTTCTCAATCCCCAGGGAAAATAGGCATTCAACGACTTGAATATTGCAAGAGCATCAATTAAAGGTAAAACGGGTTGGTAAGGTTGAGAAATTGAAATATTGATATTAATAGGCTGAATGATCTCTTGCTTTCCCGATTTATCGCAGGAATTCTCATTTACAATCCCTGTCGGTTCTGCATGTCGCTCCTCTTCATTAGAAACTCTGGCTTCCTCTACGATTGACTCCTTGTACTCATCGGAGATCCCTGTCCCGGTGGTATTATCTCGATTGGGAAAGGAATCCCGGGTTACAGTCTCTTCGGTTACAATATCTTTTTTGCTTTCAAGTTCTTTCTCCCAATATGGATTATAAATTCTTTCTGGAAATTTGTCAGCCTTACATACTACGAGTTCTGCAAAATATAATTCAGGCGGATTCCCGCGCCTGCAAATCCAGGGCCATAGCCTGGGAATCTTGCCTTTTCCGGTATTTGTCAGTATCGGCAGAGCAAAAAACTCCATCCATTCATTCTGCCTGAAGACCTCCTCCACATACCCCATGTCCCCAAGACCTTCTCCAGATTTACTGGACGGACGACCAAATTTTTTACCAGGGTGGGTGTGGATGTCGCCGTTCCAGACCCGCATAATGGTCTCCGGAACATCGAGATGGTAGTGTACCCTTTCTGAACCCCAATCTTTATCCGGGGCATATACAACCCCATTAGCTTGTCGGGAGCCATTGATGTCAAATTCAATCCGATCAAAACCCATCAGGTCTTTTGGACCGAAACCCTTTGCCCCGGTTTCGGGGGGAAGTTTTCCGACGGTTAATAGCAGTTCCCTTATAGCTTCATTCGTAAAGCACATGGGCAATGGGGACTTTTCCACTTTACTGCCCAGGATATTTCTGGCATCCTCAAGCGAGGCAATCTGGAACTCCGGGCAATCAGCAAAGCAATTATTGCTTGAGTCACTACTCACCAGCGCTTCCTCCTTTCAGGGGGGATTGGGAAATTTTCCCGATTCCATAAGAATGCTAAAGCATTGACACCAATAACGGGCTCTATAGAGCGCAGAAGAGAAATCTGGCTGATCCATACCAAGATCAATCAATCCGTCATATCGCAAATGTGAAGTTTGATATGAGTAAGGGTTTTCGCCCCAGGGATTGTAAATACAATATGCCCTGGCCTGTTCTCCATTGGGAGATGCCTTAATCTCGATCCGATAAATTCGCCCATCGGAGTCAGTGAAGTCTTCAATGAAACATAGAATTCCGTCCTCAATGCCGATCAAGGCATTGGGATTAAGGCCCTTCATTTTTTCAATGATCTTATGTTGAACATCTACTCCATCACTTGTGGGTTCCATTTCTGCTCACTCCTCATTCAGGATTCCCTGATAACTAATATATCATGGATCGGGGAACTCCCCGGATTCCATTAAGCGGCTAAAAGCTGTGCACCAGTAACGGGCACGAAGGATTGCTGTCTCCACATCCATGGGAGAAGAATAAAGGTCCTTATGAACATCATTTCCAAGGCACAAGAATTCATCTTCATGCAAATGGGACTCTATATAGGAATACGGATTCTTGCCCCAGGGATTGTAACGGCAGAATCCGATTGCCTTTTTTCCATCGGGAGTGGCCTGGATCTCGATCGAGAACATCCTTCCATCAGGATCTATGACATGCTCAACCATGCAAATTCGGCCATCGCTTTCTATACCGATAAGTGCATTTGGATTTAACTCCTTCATTATTTCTGAAGCTTTGCTCATGTTTATCCTCCTTTCCAAAGGTAGGGGAAAAGGGTGGCAGAATATTATGGGTTTGCGTCTTTTATTCCGCCACCCGATCATCCCATAGCGGCCCCTTACCGAATATGCCCGGGTGGGACCTCCTTGCGAGCCTTCTATAAGGCTTCTGGATCCACGTGATATTCGCCCGATGGCACAGATTGGCGCGCCTGCCTCAGGGCTTCAGCGTCAACGTGATACTCTCCACTAGGAACACTCTGACGAGCTCTCCTCAACGCTTCAGCATCCACTGCATAAGCCCCCTCAGGCACGACCACACCAACTGCGAGCAGATCTTTCCTTCCTACCATATTCACACCTCCTTTCATTATTATAAACACTATATAGGTGAAAATCTTGCACCGGGATTCCTCGAATTTATTTAAGAGATTCTGAGCAGAGAACATTTAGCTGTGAACAGATTTTCAAGCTGAGATTTCCAGGTTCTCAGCATCTACTTCGAACTTCTTCAAAATCGCCACTCTCCTTTATAAATTCCTATGTCCCATTTTAGCACCAAAACCCGTAAAAAAAGATGTTAAACACGCAGAAATCTCGTGATAATACAAATGTTTGAAAAAAACCGAGACTATTAAACCAAAAAAGCGGGGTAACCTTCAGGATGTGATGCAATTGGATTTTCGCAATTAGAATGGCCAGAATCTTTATAACAAAAACATTTAATCTTTGTATGCGGCCAAAAACTTTGACAAAACAGCATTTCTTTGAAACAATAAAGAGGAAATGGCGAAAAAAGCCATTTCAAAAGATTAGTTAAAGAGATTGGGGGTGGTATGTTAGAATCAAAAGGGAAATATTATCAAAAAGACAATGGATTAGAAAATGAGAATCAACCAAGAATAGAGAGAACTGACAATGAGAGAGTTAATAGTGAAGAGATTTTCGAGAAAATCATGAAAAATGCAAGGAATGATAAGCTATTGCCGATCGCGAATTTTGAAGAAGCCCTTCGGGTTAATATAAATGAGACAGTTTTCTTCCCTGAATTTAGTGTATAATTGGAGGGCGGGGAAGGAGAAAAAAGATTATGCATATGATGTCAGATGAGAGACTTTTGGAAGAAGGATATAAAGAATTTCTTAGATACAAACGGAATCTTCCTTTAAAGGTTTTGAAAAGACGAGAATTTAGAGAAGAAATGAGTCCCCGTCCCAAACAAATAACAAAGAATAAAATTATGCTGAAACTCTGGAGAAAGATACCTCCCCCATCATCTATAAATCCCCCAAAATTTCTTTCATTCTCTCCAGATGAAAAGCGGATCATAGAATTCTATGGATCAATTCTTCAACGCGAAAGTTTTTATCTTTATATTCGAGAACAAAACCAAGAACCAAAAAATCTTGGAGTTTATTATTCTCCTTGGGAATTTAATACGCTTGTTGAGATCTTGATGAGTAAAGATCGGGGAGCTTTAACTGGAGTAAAAGATAACGATTTACCTGGCTTAAAGGCTATTCCGGTACTTCAGAATATAACTCTCCCCTCTCATCTTATAAATAAAACAATAAAGTTTATGAAAGAATACAAATTGACGAAGAAATTCATCAGCGATTCATTTAAAGAGAAAGAGCTTTTAAAGAAAAAAGTGGGGATAGAAAAGGAACTTTTTTTATTTATACTCCAGTCCATTTTGAAGAATATAAGGTAAACTAAATGCAATTTCCATTGTCTTTTTTAAGTATTTGAAAGTCTTTTTCTACATCTTCTGATTCAATTTCCTTATCAAGAGAAGCGCAAATGGCGTATCCTCCCCCTCCAGATCTCCATCTATACAGGAAACATTTCCCGCAGAAAATTTTGGGCATATTTTGATGTTCACAAAGGACAGCTTTCTGACTTATCTCTGGAAATAGCTGCAGAATCAATTTTCCTTTTTCATCTATATCTTTTCTTATATCCTCCACATGGTTCTTAATCTTATCTTTAGTAAAATCCTTGCCGGGATATTCATCATCAATAAATCTGAGTTGTTTTACACAGAACTCTGCTAAATTGGCACATTGGTATCCTGTTTCTCCTGTCTTTAAGTGTCCTAGCGCTTTATTTTGAAGAGCAAATCCGCATAAATTATCGTTTGAAAGTAAGCACATAGGATTTTCCTTTGCTAAATCTATCTTAAAGCGTTCAATTATATTTTTTTTATTACTCATATTGAGTGGTGAAATACATTGAATTTTCTCATTTTGAATCTTATTAACGATATTTCTTAGCGTAATTGGGGATCTGCCATGCTTAAATATCGTATTAAATGTAACTGCTTGACTTTTATGAAGTAAAAGGGCCATCTGATACTTTATATCTTTTTTTTTAATAAAGAGACCCATTTTATCTTCAAAAAGTTGTCCCTTTAAAATCGTTACCTCATAAGGCTGAGGCGCTAATCTTTTATCTATATCTTTTCTAATCTGGCGAAAGGGTTTAACAATGTTATCTAAGACATACTTGATAGTTTCAAGCAGTTGCTTACAGACTTTTTCAGATATATCTTCCGCTTTACCTTTCTTTATAATATATGGATAAGTGATTCCCGCTTTATGGGCCTTCTCTAAACCCTTCTTTCCTTTAATAAGATCATCATAAGCTGTAACTAAAATTCCTGCAGTTTTATATTCCGGATGTCTTTCCTTGTTTTTTATTAAAATTGCTATTCCATCCATTTCCTTATCTGATTTAGAGCGCCCTGTTTCATGAGAAAACTCGTAATTTAGATCAGTAATAATAATATCATATTCTTTGCTTAAAAAAAAATCTTCATAATCAGTAAAGCTTTGTGTGTAATCAATATCAATTGTAGCATTATTATCATTTTTTTCTAGCCATCCCCGTAATTGAGGCTCTATTTGTTCCTTGAAACCATCAATTACTTTGCCAATGTCATCTCCAAAAAGAAGAGTATAATTTTCACCTTGACCTGACATTTTAATCACCTCATTCTAAATTCTTAGGAATGTAAATCACAAACTCAGCTAACTGTTCCTGTAGTTCCCATTTACTAACTCTACTATTGTATGGGGATTTTTGCCTGTATAGCATATCTAATAAGAATAATATGAATCGTAAACCAAGCCCTGTACTTTCAGAACCAAGATTCTCAATTTCACTTTTTTTGCGCCTTCCCAAGCAACAAAAGCAAATTGGAAGTTCTAATTTATTAGGTTGAAAGATGGGGGAGATGGGGTCTTTGCAGCATTCGCAATACTCTGGAGCCCGATCAATAATATCTGGAAGAGGTAGAGGATTAATAAGCTTCAATTCTACCCAACCATCTTTTTCAGAAGCATTTACGCCAACTTCAATGCTCTTGTTTTTCCAATTCTCCTCATTTTTATCATACGCTGCATTTAAGGCATTCTTGAGAAGCTCATAAACCACTAAAGAAAGTGCTGTTTTATGAATTGTCATCGTTGAGCAATCAGTAGAGACTTCAACATTGACAGGATAATTTAGCCAATATTTTTTTACGTGCATACTCTTTTCAATTCGAAGCTTGCTTGCAGATCTCCGCCATTCTGTTTTCCTAACCCTCTTTTCTATTTTCTTAAGAAATGGTATTAATTCAATACTTTCTGGTTTTGAAAAGAAAGTTTCTTTATTGCCAGATAAAAAGCGTGCAATTTCCGAAAAAAAATCTACTTCAAAAGCCCTGATATCGTTTGTATATTTAAAGAACTCAGCATCCGATAGCAGAGATTCCATGGTCATAAACATATTTGCGTTCTTCTTTACCGTAACGCGGTCAGCATCTGAATTACATTGCATAAATTTATCTATATATTCTTTAATGAGGGGCTTTTCTAATTGGACTTTTATATCGGGTTTATTCAAGAAATTCATCGCTAAACAAAGGTGATCTGCGACGAAAGAATAGGCAAAAATTTCATTTTTGATAGAGTGGCTTAGCCAACTAGCAAAGTTTGTAACTTGATTGACTCTTTCTTTTAACATCCTATTCCAATTCTCTATCGCCCAAGAAATAGTCTTGGCAAAATCATCAAGACCCTCTATCAATTCCGATTGTATAGTATTCTTGTGAAAGGGAAGAAGAAACTCAATACGGCCGATGATGCCCAAAGGAATTCTAACTCTTGAACAATAGCGCTTCTCCTTTTTATCCTCATTTTTTCTCCAGACACATTCTTTAAATTTATCACAAACAGCCTCCGTTATTTCTATTAGTGCTGTTTCTCGCAAATCCGGATCAACTTCTGCAATTTCTATACATCTGTCTGGAGCATAACCACATTCACTCTTGAATTCTTCCTCATCTTCAATCAGGAGAAGTTCCTCATACACATCCAGAAGGTTTTTCTTCAGGCCCTTGATAAACTCCTTTTCTGATTCCTTCTTGGAAACTTGCCCTATCTTTCCATACAATTTCTCGTTGAGATCTGAGAGGATGGCCTTATAGAAATCCCTGGTTTTGCTTTTTACCAGGTCAATCAAGTATTCTGCAAGTTTGACTCTTGCTTTATTCTCTTTTTCTTTTCCAAAATAAAGATAAATCAGCCCAAAAACTTCCTTATGAATTTTAATAGGAATTATTTCAAGGCTTTTTGCCTTTTCTGTCGGATCCTTAAACGGGAATATGAATATGGTCCTCTCTAAAGGATATATAATTTCATTGAGAAAATCCTTATAAATTCCTTCTTCAATTTTATAATATTCTATTTTTTTACTTTCTGGGTTAAACTCTTTTTCACTAAGAAATTCTGGCAAATTGGATATGGTCTTCCCCAACTTCCATCTCCTCATTTTTCCAATCGTGCCACTTGCTTGCTTTTGATCGAAATATTTCAGTAATAATAAAGGCGAAGTCCTGTCTTTAAGAAAAGGATAATATTCTTCCTTCTTATGGTTTGTCTTCCAATTTTTAAACTTGGTCTCAAATTCGCTTATCTTCCCAGGACAATTTTTAAATTCGTCTCTAATATCTCTCAACAATATTTGGCAGAATTCAGAGTTTTCATCAGAAGAGAAGGCTTTTAAAGCCTCCCTTGCTCTTTTTTCACACTGTTTTGTTTTTTTCCCGAAGATGTAAGTATCAACTACTTCTTTATCTTTCTCTCCTGGACAATAGATGAAATTACGCATTTCACTATCTTCAACCTTATTTCTTAATAAACAATATAATCCACATTTTTGATTATCTTTTCCACCCCCCCATATTTTTGAATATAATTTGCTGGCTGGTTCAACTAAATTTTCCATATTACTAATCGTCTCTTTGAGGTACCAGAATTTCTTCTCCGTTTCCCTCCTTTCTGATCGCTTACATTCTTTTAGAGAATAGTAAATCTTCTCAATTTCCGATTTAGCAATTTGGTCTCCAAAACGACTTAGAATAGACTCAAATTCCTGCAGTGTATCCTGGTCATAAGAAGATAACACAAAATTTCTCTTCTGCCTTTGAGGCTTAATGGAGACTTCGATAGTGTATTGGTTACCAGATTTATGTAATGTAATTCCTTCTTCATCCCCATCCATCATATCTTCCACATGAACCTTTTTTTCCTCAAATTCCGGCTTCCTAAAGATTGTTAAAATCCATTTTCTTATTTCCTCAAAAATAAGATCAAAAAAATCTCTCTCTTCACTTCTAATCATTATCCAGAAGACTTTTTCCAGAGAATGTGTCAAGAGATATTCAAAATTTACAGATTTAGTAGAATTCATATAATCGCCTCTATAGTTCTGGAATTCCATCCAAGATTTGCCTCCTGGCATACCTTCAGGGCAATTGACTACTCCTGCATTTTGCATCTTCTCGATATTTATTGGTAAAATACTTACTCCACTTATATTCCGGGTGGCTCAGGTAGTAATCCCTTACATTCGGGCGGTGGTGCTTGATCCTGATTTCCCCATAAAGTATTTCACCATTAACCTCTCTCATTCCTTCCATGCGGATTTTTTCAAGCTCCTGGCCTGTCAAGTGCTTAGTTCTTATTGCCGCCCTTTCAAAAGTGAATAATTCATATTTATTCTCATCAATCAGGTAGCCTTTTTTCTTGCATTCCCAATAAAAAGGAGTTCCAGGATATGGCGTTACAAGGAAAAACAATGCCATACTCAGTCCACATTCATCTTTGAGATATTTTGCAAATTCTATGGTCTTTCTTATGTCTTCCTCAGTTTCCTCCGGGAAACCAATCATGAAGCCGCCCTCGGTCTCAATGCCAGCCTCGGTAAACTTTCTGCAGAGCCTGGGGACGTTTCCCAATTCTTTATGAAAGTCCCTCCATCTTGTTTTATAGTTCTCAACAATCTCGATATTGAGGGACTCCACTGGAAAATAGACCCGGGAACATCCATATTCAATAATTATGTCTATCATCTCATCGGTTAATCTGGCAAGGTTCAATCCATTCAGGATACTCCAATAGAATCCCATCTTATTCAGCATTTCGAAGACTTTGACTGACAATTCGGGTTTCAAAAAGACATCGTTATCTTCCAGGAGAATTTCGTCATATCCCAACTCCTTGAGATTTTCCAATTGGTCTTGAATCCTATCGAGATCAAAAAAACGGCATTTATTTCCAGTCATCATATAGGATGCACAAAAGGTACAAGCCCAATCGCAACCCCTCGAGAAAACATAATCAGTAATAAATTTCCCCCTGATCACTGCCGTATGGAAGTGTCTATTGGGATAAAGCTCCTTCTTGAAAATGGTGTAGTCCGGGTCGGGTAGTGCATTGAGGTCGGGAACTCTTTCTATTTGATTCTTTAGAGTTTCCCCATCAATATTAGTTGCAATGCCCGGGACATTACAAAGATCTATCTTTCCTTCCAGATACTCCATTAACTTTACAATGGAAAGTTCTCCCTCTCCCCTTGCAATGAAATCTATGTTCTTGTCTAGCAAAATCTTCTCATAATCTCCAGTGGCGTGAGCGCCACCAATAAGTGTTACAATTCCGGGATTAACTTCCTTGACGAGTCTGCAAATATCCCTCACCGCCGGGAATTGTGGGGTCCTAATATTGGTAACCCCGACAACCTGGGGATTATACCGGGCAATTCTTTTTTTTATTTCATCATAATCCAATCCCACCCGTATTAAATCGTTCTTCACAAAAATCTCGTTTTCAACTGCCTCGGCAGTGGCGTCTATATACTCAACTTCATATCCATTTCTTTTCAGCACACTGGACAAAAATGCACAAGCCAGACTGGGGCCGATCCGGAAATAGTCGATTTCGGGATTATAGAATTCGTGGGGTTGGATCAATAGTATCCGACTAACCTTCATAACCACTCCATCCGATCATTACATATTCGATTCAACTTAAATCATTGCTTCGTTTATAAAGAATCGTCTTGAAAAGAATTTCTTATCTACACAATTCTTCCCAAGACTAAATCTTCCTGTTCCTGTGGAGATCAAAGCATTAAACCAGGAATCAAGTATAGAATCGCTCCTTGACAGGACAAGTAAATTCTCCAATTCTCACAGGATATTTCATTTGCTTAATCTCAAGGAGTTCCTTCAATGTTTTTTGCCTGATATTTCCAATATCAGCAGGGATCTCTGAACAAAATTTTGCATCACCCTTGTTTCCAATAAACAAGCCATATTTCCAGACTATGCAACCCTTATGGGAACAAGCTGATTCTTCACAAGTAACTTGGTTCATTACTCTTAGAATTTCTTCCCTGGTCGGCTTTATTTCATCTTCATATTTAATAGCCCTGCCATGTATCCCTATTATATCCACAGTGGGCTTAATATTTCTTTGTAAGCACCAATCCACAATTCTCGGAATCTCATCGAGATTTGATTTGATGTATAATGACGCTGTAGCTATTCTCGTTATTCTTCCATTTGTCTTGCTATATCCGGCTTTCGATAATCTTTCTATTGCCTGCAAAGACTTTTGCTGAGACCCCCTGGATCTTGTGTAGTAGTCCTGGATTTCCGGGCGTAATGAATCGAGTTTAACAATGGGAGTAACATTATTTCCAAACATAAACCTTGCCATTTTCTCATCAATTAAAGATCCATTGGTATAAACAACAGAAACCATACCAGAATTGTAAGCATATTTGATCACTTCTTCAAAATCAGAATCCAGAAGAGGTTCGCCAGCACCTGCAATAACAAGCGACTTTGCTCCCAATTTAAGAGCTTGATTGAGTATGTCAATCTTCTCAGCCCTGGTAAGTTCTCCAGAATCCCTCTTCCCGGCGCTTTCAAAGCAATATATGCAATTCATATTGCAGGCTTTAGTCATATCCAATCCGATAAATAAAAGCTTATTCTCCTGTTCCTCAGAGCCAATTTCCACTATATCGTCCAAACCGTGTAAAGCCAGTTGTTTCATATTCGCATCCTCATTTTAACAATTTCTTCAAAGCTTATTGTTTCCGTTTCCTCCCATATTTAAACGGAAACTTAATATTTCTTGCGCCACTTCATCATTGCTGATGAACTCATCTGTCTTTCCCATAAACTTTGTGGCGCCACAATCCAGGAAACAAACCTTATTTGAGATTTCAAGAGCCTTTTTCATGTTCTGTTCCACTATCAATAAGGAGGTTCCAGTCTGATTAATTTCATTGAGCTTGCTGAATACCTTTTCAATTACTATTGGCGCAAGGCCCAAAGAAGGCTCATCCACCAGCAACAGATGTGGTTTGAGCATAAGTCCCCTTGCAATAGCAAGCATCTGTTGCTCTCCACCACTTAGATTGCCGGCAGATTTTTTCTCCAACTTCTTTAGCTCTGAGAATAAACTATATACATTATCAATTCTCTTGTTGACAACTTCTCTTGATTTAACAATATAAGCGCCCATTTGCAAATTTTCTCTCACTGTCAGTGTTGGAAAAATGTATCGCCCCTGGGGAACCATTACAATTCCACTGCGAAGTATTTCATCAGTATTCTTACCGGAAATTTTCTTATTCCGCCATATAATTTCCCCGGAATCTGGCTTGAGAATCCCAAATATGGCTTTCAAAAGGGTTGATTTTCCTGCTCCATTGGGGCCAAGTATAGCGATGACCTCGCCTTCCTCCATTGTTAAGTCAAAATCCTTCAGGACAATATTTCTATCATAGGAGACTTGTAACTTTTCAATTTTCAGCATATTATTTTAGACCCCAATATCTTTTCAAGACATCTTCATTTTTGAAAACCTCTTCAGGTCTTCCTTCTACAATCTTTTTACCTTCGTCAATGAATATTATCCAATCACTGATTTCCCGTGTCGCTTTCAAATTGTGTTCTATGAAGAAGATGGTTTTCCCAAAATCCTCTTTTAATGAAATCAACAAGTTCATAATTTTCTCGACCAATCCCGGATAAACTCCAGATAGGGGTTCATCGAGTAGAAGAAAAGGGGCATCAGCCATCAATGCTATAGATAATTCAACCAATTTCTTTTGTCCATAAGAAAGATCACCTGTCAAAGAATTCTTTTTTCCTTCCAATCCCACAAAATCAAGCCATTTAAGTGCTCTCTCTCTTGCTTCTACTTCCTCCTTCTTCACTGACCTTCTTCTAAAAATTGAGTACCAAAAGGATTTTCCCAGAGGGTAATTTCCTGCCAGCATCACATTTTCCAATGCTGTAAGTTGCGGAAATATTCTAGTATACTGGAAAGTCCGGGAAATACCCAATTGAGCTATCTTATAAGGGGGCATTCTGACTATGGATTTTCCCTCGAAAAATATATCTCCCCCATCAGGCTCAAGGAAACCCGAAATTATATCGAAAAGCGTGGTTTTTCCGGACCCGTTAGCGCCAATTAAAGCGGAAATAACTTTTCCTTTCTCCACGACACAAGTTAAGTCATTTACGGCCTTAAGTCCATCGAAGCATTTTGTCAGTCCCTTTATTTCAAGAATGGCTTTTTTGTCCGCCAAAGTAATAATCACCCCACAATCCTTTCGGCCTTAAGGTAACAATAAGTATCAAAAGAATTCCATAAATCAACTGACGAAGGGGAGCGCTTATAGCACCCGGGATATTGAGAAAGCGAAGAATTTCAGGTATGGATATTAATACAGCGGCACCAACAATCGGGCCGCGAATATTCCCCATACCGCCAATGACCACCATTGTCAGTATTGTTATTGATTCCATAATCGTAAAACTTGATGGATCAATAAATGTTATGTAATGAGCATATAGACTTCCGGCAATTCCTGCAAAGCCGGATCCAACGAGAAAGGCGATTATTTTATATCTTGCAATGTCGATTCCACGGACCTGGGTTGCCTTTTCATCCTCTCTTATTGCCTTAAGAATGCGGCCGAATGGTGAGTAGATAGCCGCTCTCAATATAAGAATTGTGATTAATAGGAAGGAAAGTGTCAAAATGAGATATTTTGTGGGAGAATCAAACGAAAATCCAAGAATCTCAGGCTGCGGAATTCCCGGCATCCCCATTGGCCCCCCGGTAATGGAAGTCAGATTGTTAAATATCGAATAGGCTATGATACCAAATCCAAATGTGGCTATCCCCAGAAAGTCTCCTCTTAGCCGTAGAGACGGAAGCCCGACAACGAAGCCTATAAGAACGGAAACAAGAACCGATAACAGAATACTTGCCCAGAAGGGAATTCCAGCTTTCAAGGCTAACAAAGCCGAAGTATATGCCCCTATTCCCATAAAAGCTCCCTGGGCAATTGAAAACTGACCGGAAACCCCAATAATAATATTCAGACTCAATGATAGAATCATATATATACATACAATATTGAGAAGGTGAATTACGTATGCCACTATGTTTCCTCGATTCTCAACTTGACTGCGAAAATTCCGCCTGGTCGAATAAGCAAGAATATAATAAGTAGAGCAAAAGAGATTGTATCTTTCCACACCGATGGAATAACCAATATTCCCAGATTCTCGATTATCCCCAATAGAAGTCCTCCGACAAAGGCGCCATTAAGAGAACCCATACCGCCAATAATTGCAGCTATTACGCCCTTAAGAATAATGTTCATACCCATGGACGGACCGAGATTTGATTCTACACCCACAAGTATTCCAGTACAGATTCCAATTATAGAGCTTAACAAAAAGATGTAGAGAATTGTCTTGTCGATATTTATTCCAACAATACGGCTCGCATATATATTATCAGATAAGGCCCGAATAGCAATTCCTATCTTTGTGTATTTGAGCAATAAGTTAAGGAGCAAAATTAAGAGGATGTTAATGATAATAATCAAAATCTGATGATCAGTTATTCTAGCCCCTAAAAAGCTATGTCCCTCCTGAACCATTCCAAAGTTAATTGTCCTGATCTGAGATCCAGCCAATATCTCGATAATGCTTTGAATAGCTATGTAAACCCCAAAAGAACTGATGAAAAAGATCAAGCTTGGAGCCCTCTTGATTCTTAATCCCTTATAAGCCAAAAATTCTATGAGAATTATCAATAAAATTCCAATAGCAATAGACAAAGCGAGAGAAGTTATGATTCCCAGCTTAAGCTTCTCAAAGAATAAATAGAAAGAATAAGCCCCAACAGCAATTATCCCACCGTGAGCAATATGAAAGAATTTCACAGCGCGATAAACGAGATTGAAACCAATAGCTGCCAAGGAATAAATGCTTCCAGCTATTATGCCATATATGAGGAACTGCGATATCATTCTTCCTCAAACAGGGTGAATTTGCCGTTTTTCACCACATATACATCATATTTCTTTGTGACTTCTCCATAAACATCGAAGGTAGTTGAGCCCGTGACTCCCTGGAAATCCTTAATCTTATAGAGAGCGTCCTTAAGGCCTTCACCGGTTTCCCCGTCCATTTCCAGCGCTTTTCCAACTATTTTCATGCAATCATATGCAGTCGCCGCATAGACTTCAGGATCTTTTTTGAATTTCTTTTTGAACTTGGTGACGAAATCCTTAACGATAGGATCATCGCTATCAGGCGCCCAATGCATATTGACCACATATACTCCTTCAGCGGCCCCTCCGGATAGCTTGATTAGCTCTGGTGCAAAACACCCCTCCGGAGCGACAAATTTTACTTTGAGTCCTATCTCCTTAGTCTGTTTGAGAATTAATGCTCCTTCCTTATATTGGGAAGAGAGAAAGACAACACCTGCACCCGAATTTTTGATCTTCGCTAATTGCGCCCTAAAATCAGTTGCGCCCTGATCGAAGCCTTCCACTGCCAATACCTTTCCACCCAAATTCTTGAATTGTCTTGAAAACACATTTTTCAATCCTGCGCCATAATCGTTATTAATGAAAAGAATGGCGGCTTTCTTCAATCCGAGCTCCCTAAATGCGAAATCCGCCACCACTTTGCCCTGATAGTTATCAGATGGCCAATTTCTAAAAATATAGTTTCCTGCATCTTTTATCTTATCGTTAGAACAGGTGGGTGAGATGTAAACTACCTTATGCTTTTCGGCAATAGGGGCACAAGCGAGCATCACGGAAGAACCCGTTCCCTGAATTACAAGAGGAACCTTATCTATCGTAATGAGCTTCGTGATAATTGAAACTCCTTTTTTGGGATCCAATTGATCGTTATCATAAATAACTTCAATTTTTTTGCCCCTTATACCCCCGGCTGTGTTAATTTCGTCAACAGCCAGTTCAGTTCCATATTTGACCATTTCGCCATAATAAGCAGCATCACCCGTCAAAACGCCTATCCATCCGATTCTTATAACACCTTTCTCTTTGGGTGTTTCCTTCGTCGGACTTGCAGGTGTTGGGCTTACCTGAGGCGGCCCTTCTCTCCTTGTGCACCCCAAGAGACACACAAAGAGGAATAAAATGATCATAATTAATCCCAGAAGTTGCCTTCTCTTAAACATTTGGCACCATCCTTTCAAGCATTGATTTTTGCCAATTCATCATTTATTAATTCCAACAACTCAAAAGTTCCGTAATCCCTTGATTTCAAACTTGCAATTGCCGGTCTGCCCAATTTGAAATTCCATGACTTGGCAAGGCTAATATCCAAAAGCCCGCATAAAATGCAAGCCAAGATTCCTCTATGAGATATAATGGCTATAGAAGCTTCATCATTGTAATGTTTTGTAATCTCCTTGACCTTTTCCATTGCCCTTTTCTGCGCCTCAGGAATTGTCTCCTTTGCCCCGGAAATTATACATTTATCCATTTCATAGAAGAAAATCCTTCCCTCATCGCTTCTTTTGAATGTATCACGGGATTGACCTTCAAAATCTCCCATATCTATTTCCCGGAATTCTTCAATAACGCTGGGCTTGACATTCAATATAGCGCCAATTGATTGAGCGGTTTCTTTAGACTGGATTGAAGATCCGGAATAAATTTTATCTATCCTTACTTTGTTTCTAAGAAATTTACCGATCCTCCTTGCATCTTCCACGCCCTTCTTGCTAAGAGAGGAATCCAATTTTTCGCTGATAATTAAATCTTGAAACTTCTCTCTTTCTGTGACTGGTATGAGAAGGATTCTCATTACTCAATGCTCCCTTCAATAGTCATTTTTCTCGAAATTAAATCCCTGATCATCTCAATTTCGCAATTCTCAATTAATTCCTTGTGGCAGAAAGTATCGGTGATATTTCCGTTTTCCATAACGCAATGTAATCTACATCCACCAAGACAGAGGGGCAAATAAGCACACTTCCTACATTCATCATTATCCCAAGGAGTCATTTCGATGTATTTGTAGATTCTTTCAATCAAGTCCGGAGAGAATCCTTGAGACACATTTCCGATTTTATATTCTTCCATACCGGGCATGCCAATACATTTGTATATATTTCCCAAGGGATCAAAAACAAGATGGCTCAATCTCCAGAAAGTACAGGGCCCTTTATCAAAGATTCTTATGGGATTGCAGGAAAATCCTTTTCGGGCAGCTATTTTTAATAGATCTGCCCAAATATGATAATATTGCTTTGATGGCAGGCGATAATTATTGCAATGTTCTAAATTGCATTTTGTCTCAAACACAGGTGAAAAGGCAATCGCAAAATTCTGATCTTTAAATTCGGAGATTTCATCCAGAAAGCTGGGAAGAGCCTGGTAATTTTGAAGGTCAAAGTTTATCAATAATAAGACTTTTGAATTTGTGTCCCGCAAGATTCTATTTATATTCTTATGGATAACTTTATAACTTCTTTTTCCTGTCTTGAATGGGCGTCTCTTATTATGAATCTCAGGAGGGCCATCTAAAGTGATTTGGAGATATTTAAATTTATAATTTTCTAATACCTTTATAAGATGATCATTAAGAATTGTCCCGTTAGTATACATATAGAATTCGGGAGTAATTCCTTCTCTTGATGTTGCACAAATTAATTCTTCAGGAAAAAACTCCAGCATTTCGGGATTTAATGTTGGTTCTCCGCCATAAAAATATACTTTCATTTCTTTGCTCTTATGTTTTTTGGCAAATTTGTGTAGCCAATTGATTATTCTTGACGCTGTCTCTCGATCCATATCCAATTGCCGATTCTTAATATATCCATCCTCAAAACAATATGTACAGCCAAGATTGCATCTTGAAGTTAAAAGAACCACTGCCTTTATAATTGATGTGTCAAGTTTTATATTTTCGAACCACCTTCTAAATAAGTCAATCTCATCTACAGAGTCTTCCAAAACAAGTCCGGTTGTTTTCAGCAGATTTAGACTTTCATCATCTAATAAAGCAAGGCTACTGACATTATCATACATTTTTTCCAATACAGAGGCTTTATCTGGAGATAATTCAACAATTGCCCTATTTAGGCAGTTAATTATTGCTTTAAATTTCCCGTTTAACGATATTAATTTGCAAAACCGGGATAGTTTCATCCTTTTTGCTTCTCCTTCTTAATGTTTACAAGGGCACAGGCAAATTTTAGAGCATTCAGGTATGTCTTAGGACCAAGTCTTCCAGTTGCAGAGACAAAGATTCTTTCCGTTAATGCTGGCTGTGCAATAAGATCTGCTCCAGCAGAGAAAAATGTGCCTCCCATAAGATAAGCTCCGGTCCAGTTGTGAGCAAATAATATATTTCTTCCATGATCTAAGGCTTCTTTGACTTTGTCACCGTAACTCTTGGCGTTAATGTTTTCTTTTGATAAGAAAGAAGTCAGATAATTGCCTTCAAATATAATTCGATCTACATTTGGATCTTCTCCCAAATATTTTTCCAGGCAGTAGAAGATTGCTACTTTAGGCTCAATTGCCAAATCCTTCATTAAAGATACGGCAAGTTGGAGTATACTCAATTTGAATATCATATTATCTATTCCTGTTGTGCGAAGCGGTCCTATAAAAAAATAATGATTATTAAAATGCATAAGGTTTAGCCTGAGAACCTTTTCCATATATTGATTCTCCAGAGCATTAATTATTTTTTGCTTGCCAAAATTCCAATGGACAATTCCATCTACCTCACCGGAAATTAGCATTGAAGACATATCTTGTGCAGTGATCTTTGGGTAATTCTCATAACCGGACACTTTAGTTCCTGCAATTACAATATCAGCATATTCTTTTGATTGAGTGAGTATTTCCAAAATTTCCTGGTCAACCTTTTTTAGGGCAATCGCAATTATAGGCTTGCTTAACTTTGCCTTTTCCAAGATTTGTTTATACAAGTTCATTACAAGTTTTACCTCCGAGATATTCTTATCCAAACTTCTTTTTATTCACAAGTGCTGTCGCCATTATAATTGATCTTAGTAGACCGCCTTTGGTGGAGGAACTGTGGACATATATGCATTCATCCATAAATACATGTTCATACAGCCAATCCCCTCCTGCAAGATTAACAAGAACGTCGCCTATGAATTGAGTTATCATGCTACCAGGAGTTATAATAAGGTTGCATCCTTCTTTTACTGCTTTGCTAGTTTTTTTGTAATAGTTTGTTATATTAATTCTATCCCGATAGAAAGATGTAAGCATCTCAGCTTCTGCCATACTCTGATCAACCAGAGGGTCTTTCCCCAAATGCCCAAGATGCCCGGCGGAAATTACTCCAACCTTTGGAGTACCTCCCCACGATCTTATGAAGGCGGTGCCCTTCTCAATTAATTTCATTCTATCCTCCATAGAATGCTCATTGGTAATTCTATCAGGGCCAATATAGAAATAGAATTCTCCCTTCTCATTGGCAATTTTCAATAGAGCCATTCGAATAACTTTCTCAAGGTTAAATAACCTCTGTATTTCATCCAATAAAATATCCGATTGAAAATTTCCCTTTACAATGGCCTCAACTTTCCCATCTTTTACTAAATTGACCAGAGTAGAAAAATCTCCCTCAAGGCTCTCAAAACCCTCGATCTTTTCTCCGACTACAACAATGTCAGCCCATTTCTTGCCTTCATTAATCTCAGAAATTAGCCTATCCCCCGCCTTTCTTAATCCAATAGCGATTCTGGCTTTTGCCTTCTCAGCAGTCTTGATCATATTTTCAAATACTTGCAGTGCCATAAAAAAATGCCCCCCTTCGGCCTCGATATGAAATTGCTTATGGAATATCTATGATCTTTAGCATTTGTAGTGAGTCATACAATCTGGAAGGAATTGATAGGCGTTAAAGAGATCCTTGGGAGGCTTTACAATCTTGATACCCCTATTCACATTATGAATATTGGTGTTTTTCCCTTTAGATCCCTTATCTTTGGTTTTATTTTCTTTTACTTTTTTCATCTACAAGACACCTGCCTGGATCTGTGAAGTTTGCTTCGATAGATGCATCCTGATTTCGTTAATTATTTCTGCATATTCTTCGTCCTTCAATTCTACTTCAGGTTGAGGCTCAACCCAAATGGCAGTTCCCCAGTTAACTTCCCATTTATACCTTGGTATTATATGCCAATGTAAATGAGGAACTTTATTACCCATTAAAAGATAATTCATATGATCTGGACTAAAGATTTCCTTTACCGCCTTTGCCATTTTTAGCATGTCCTGGTAAAGACCGAGATTCTCTTCGTCAGAAAGCTCTGTTATATTTTCCTTATGATCGTGAAAATATACCGTTATATATCCACGGTTATATTGATCCTTTTTAAGCCTGACAATAGATGATGACAATCTTGTAATAAAGAATCTATCAGTCTCAGTGGTTGTTAGATATTTGCATATTTTGCAATCATCTTTTGACATAAACAACAATCTCCTTCATCCATAATTCATTTCAAATTAATTTCGCTAATCTTAGCACTATTTATGATGTCATGCAACACAAAAGAATCTTCACTTTTCATTTCAATTATTATAATCGCACAGTTGCCGATTTTGAGCCTCCAGAAATTAGTAAAATTGTCACCTAGTATTCCACACAAAATCGCTCTCATAGTACCGCCATGGGTGACGATGAGAATTGCCTTCTCATTTTTATGCTTTTGAAATAACTCCTTTATTTTTAGCTTAATTAACTCCAGGGTTTCAAAGATTGTCTCCTCAACACCAGGGATAACACATCTTTCAATGCTGGAGAAAAAGATTTTTCCCTTCAATGAAGTCTTAATTTCCTGTTTTGTCTTACCGTCAAATTCTCCAAGGTCTATTTCGTTAAACTCATCAATTATTTCGATATCATTTGAAATGAATTTGGCAGTTTCTCTGCACCTTCCCATTGGACTCGAATAAACTTGAGCGAGAGTAAGTTCCTTTAGTGCTGTACCTACATCTTCTGCCATCTCTTTTCCCGCTTCTGTCAAGGGAGAATCATAATTCCTGCCAGAGACCCTTCCTTCTCTATTTGCATCGGTCTGAGCTAGTCTTAAAAGTATTAAATACACTATGATAACCTCCGAATATAAATTCTCTCGAGGAGATTATAACATGATGATGATGGAGCCAAAGGAAAAATCACGTGTTTTTTGCGTGTGATTTCGGTATTTCAAATAAATGAGCCAAAACTAGCAATTTCTTGAAAGAGGTTTTTGTCACATTCAAATATGATGGCCCGATATTGTTCACAAATATGCTTCGAGATAAAAGGACTTACTCTAATGTGCGCTATGTCATTTCTGAGGTCTATAAGGTTCTTTCCATCAATTCTTTGTGATAAAATTTTCCTAATATTATCTCCTATGTTTTTCTTTTCCTCCCCACCTAATTTCTCTCTTATTAAAATAATCTGTGAACTTCTTCTTCTTTTTACGTCTTCCTCCTCCCGTCCCTGATGATCGTCCTGTATTTCATCAACGTCAACAATGTATGGAATTTTTCCAAGTCCGAAGCGCATGTTGAGCTTAGCAAATTTTCCATTATTACCTAACTTGATTGGCAAGCACTCTCCTTTTTCATCTCGATTCTCAACTAATTTGCACAACGGAGTTATGACTAAATCTCTAAAAAATCTTTCTATGGCAAGACACCAAGAAAAGGAAATCATCCAAAAGTTAACTCTTCCTTGAATTATATTTGAGTTAAATTCCTCCTCGGCCTTGACAAGAATATCCATTGAAATTTTACTATTGTCTTGTATATTTTGAAATGTATCTTCTCCCAGCAACACCTGCAGAATGCTCTCTAATATATCGTCCTTCTTCCTTATCAAGTCTAATTTGCCTGTTGGCCTATTAAATAAACAATTGAGATACATTTGAAGTGCCTTGGTCAATTCGCCTTTTTTGTCATAGAGCTCGCCAAGATTTCTGTAATAAGAAAAGTTCGTATAATCCAATTCAACTGCTCTTAGCAGTGATTTCTCGGCATCAATAATACAATCAAATCTCTGACAGCATCGAGCGATTTCTTGAAATAGAGAAGCCCTCTCTTTACTTGATGATATGTAAATTAATGCTTCCTCGTAAACTTCTTTTGCTTTCCTGTAATTGCCACAATTATATTCAGTGTCTCCATCCTCAATTAATTCGTTTTTTATTTTTTCTTTATCTTTGGTCTTTTCTCCAAATTTCAAGAAGAGCTTGACGACATTCATAGCGGTTTTGGGAGAGGAGTAAACTAAAATGGATGATAACAATCTATAGTAAGTCTTTGGTATATTGTCAGTTTCTCTGGATATGCAAATTGCCTTTATTAGATATTCCAATGCACTATCAAAGTAATTATTTTCAATCCCACGGATATTTATTTTTCCCAAATGATAATTCACACTCGCCAGATTGTACATAACCTTAGTATTTAGAGCATCATAATTCAATGCCTCCGAATATAATTTCTCCACTTCATTAAGAAAATTAATTACCTTACTTTTATCCCAATTCTCTTTGTTTTCCAAAGTATATTGAAATAAGAAATTCCCCATATTCAGGAATATGCTATGAAATTCTCTTTCTGATGATAGCTGACTGTATTTCGTTTTAAATGTATTAAAGATTTCCATTGAAGTTTCAATTAACTGCACATTAGCATATCCCAACTTTGAAGATGTGGAGTATAAAAAAAGATTGGCGACAATATAATTATTTAATATAGCAACATCCTCAATCACTGAAGATATCTTACCATAATAACTGCAAGCCTGCTCTAAATATGGCTTTGCTTCTCTAAAGCGACATCTATCAAACTCTAATTTTCCTTTGAGAAGCTCTGCGTTTCCTAGTTGTAAAAATATTTCACCTTTTTTTATGTCACTTCCACATTTTCCTATTAATTCTTTGAAGACATTTATCGCTTTATCATATTTTTTAAGTTTCATACAGCATGATCCCAAGCACAGGAAAGCAAGAATACAATTAGGATGCAAGTTTTTCGTTTCTTCAAAGATGGTTTCGCAATTCTTTATTTCATATTCGCTTTTGGAAATTGAAAGCAGTAGATATCCTTCAATAGATCATAATCAGTAATATAAATATCAATTAAATCTAATAGTCCAGAAATATTCTTCATTATTTTAAATTCTCTTGGAATATCCCGCCCAACTTTGGCAAAGAAATCCAGAATATTCCTAGTATAATCTTCGCTCTTACAAATATTTCCCCATAATAACTCATTAGAAAGATTATTCGGAATCTCCTGCTCCGGGATTATTTGAGGATTGCCCGGAAATCCTATTAAGGAATACTTCCAAATTTTATTGCTTTTAGGATTTGACTTGTCAGTTAATAACAGAATAATGTTTCTATCAGATTTATTAAGGATAAATACAAAATAATCTTCCTTTTCAAACTTAACCGTGTAATAACAACCTGTAGTGACTATATCTAAATTCGCAGGTTCTTGCATTTTGTTTACCCCCCCCTTATTGGGCATGGATTCTTGATTACATATAGTTTAATATTTATTCTTGTCTGAACCACTTCTTTCCTCCTCCGTCCAATGAAATCCGGCACTGATTAGCTCAAAGAATAATAACCACGAATTTATCAAGCTTTGCATAGTTGGAATTCTAAAGTGGACCCTATTGTCAAGACAATTTTAAAAAATATTTTAGTTAGCTTGCGACCCTTTTTTTGTTTTCCATGCTTGACACAAAATTGAATAACAATCAATCATTGTTTACAACAACGCCCATCTTCTCTGGAGGGAGGGAGCGGGGGTTTTAAATGAGGAATACTACCTTGCGCCCTGTGCTATAATTGAGGTTTTGCGATCAGTGCCGAGATAGCCTGGCTCTTCCCCGTCGGTCGGTCGCATCAAAAACCTCGATGCACAGGAGGGCAAGGTGGAGATTCCTTTCGCTAATTGCCATGATAAATACTGGCAGGCGTCTTGTATTTCAAGCTCTGATGGGGTCTTTCGTTGTTGTAAAAAACAATATAGCTTCTGATACCCGCCCGTGCTTCCCGCGGGGTCGGATAATCCTTCAGATACACCTCCTCATACTTCAAACTTCTCCAGAATCTCTCGGTGAAAATGTTGTCGATGGCACGCCCCTTGCCGTCCATGCTTATCAATACATTTCTGTCCTTCAAAAGCTCAATATACTTCGGGCTTGTGAAATGGCTCCCCTGGTCGCTGTTGAATATGATCGGGCAAGACCTGGGAAAAGCCCGCTCCACAGCTTCAAGAACAAAAGGCATCTCAAGTGTCTGGTCCAACTCCCAACTGACGATAAATCGGGAATACCAGTCGATGACGGCGACCAGATACATCCACGACTTTTGAAGCTTGATATAAGTAATATCAATTCCCCAGACCTGGTCGGGTTGATGAATTTCGACATTCCGCAACAGGTAGGGATATATCCTGTGTTGCAAGTCCCGCTTGCTCAGGTTCGGACCGGGATGGATAGCTTCAATTCCCATTTCTCTCATATGCCTCTGCACTGCCTTGCGATTTATCGGAAACCCTTCGTTCTTCAGCGTCACGGCGATTCTTCTTGAACCGTAGAAAGGATAAGCTGTGTAAATCTTGTCAATCCTGTGTTTTGTGGCGATCTCCTCCGGCGATGGAGGAACCGCCCTGTAATAGATTCCGCTTCTGTTAAGCCCCAAGAGGGATGCCTGGGTGGAGATGGAAGACTCTTCCTTGTTCAAGTCCAGCAAATCCAGACGCTCGGCTCTACTCAAATTTTCCACCACATTTTTTTTTGAGCCAGGACAGCTGGGAAGTCAGCTTTCCTATCTCAGCATACAGATTGTTCAACTGCTTTTCGTGCTTCGCCTTGAGTTGATTTATAGGCTTCTGCTCGTTCTGAAACACCACGGGAGCATTCTGTATAAATTGCGTCTTCCATTTGGACAACTGATTGGGATGAACCCCATGCTCCGAAGCAATCTGCGAGAGTGGCTCTTCTTCCCTCAAAATCCGCAAGACCATCTCAGCCTTTGCCTCGGGGGTGAAAGTTCTACGTTTTTTCATTTTTTTAGGACCTCTCTTCCAAATTAATTGGTCCTAACCAACTAAAAACCTACTGATTTTTTGTCCGGTTTATGGGGTCCATTATATTCCTGGCATTCTGCAGATAATGGATAACATCAACGAATATAAATTTCTCAGAAGTCTCCATTTTTTTAGCCAGATTCGATCCAGAATCGTCAAGGAACATCGGTTACCGATTAAGGATTCTTCTCGATGCATTATAATTGCGAGGAAATTTGGACAGTATCCCGACTTCCTTATGGGGTCATTATAACATCCCCATAAATTCTAAATTGTAATATAGGACAGGACTTCCGCGAAATTAATATTTTTTTTCTTTTCTTGCATGAGTTTTCTTATGAATGAAAAAAGAATATGATATTATGCAAAACACATATTCTTTTTTCAGAAAAAGCCAACTACTGATATCAACAGCTGTCGGCAAGATTATCAATATTTCATATTTTGTAGATATTGTTGGACTAACTTACTACAAATACCTTCTCGTTTACATTATTGGATTAATAATTCTTGAAAGAAATCCGAATATGACCAGGATAAGCAAGCGGATGAGGTTTTGTGTCGAAGACAGTCTTTACAGGATGCTGAACTTTATGACGCTTCCTTTGCGAGCATTGTCAACTTTTCTCATAGCATATATCAGCAAAACCCGCAAAACTCCCGGCTATCTCATCATCGATGATACCGTCATTTCAAAGAAATATTCAAAGAAAATCGGATACACGGGCTACGCCTGGTCATCCAGCGATAATTGTGTTGTTCTTCTCTGGAGCGACGGAAATAGAAAGATCCCTGTGAGTTTTTTGCTCTGGCGTCCCCGTAGCAAGACAAAACATTACAAAACAAAGCTTGATTTATCTCGACAGCTTGTTTGTGATAACATAGAGTTCTGTAGAAGCTGTGATTATCTGGTTTTTGACAGTTGGTATTGCAGTAAAAAATTTCTGAGTATAATGAAAAACCTGGGAATTCCCTGTGTGAGTCGCCTGACCAGAAACAGGAATGTCATTTTCAAAGGACAGAAAATGAAAGTCACCGATTTTGCTAAAGACAGCTTCAGCAGGGTCAATCTGCCGGGTTTTGGAGATATTCTCCTCTGCTGTGTAAAGATAAACAAAGCGTTGAATTATTTGGTAAGCACCGACCCGGAGCTTACTTTCAAGGAGGTGAAGCGCAGATACAAGAGCCGTTGGGTTGTGGAGGAATATTTCCGTATAACGAAACAATGCTTGGGCTTGCAGGCTTGCCAGTGTCGAAGAGACAAGGCGGTGGTAAACCACATAACCCTGGTATTTCTAGCTTATTTGGTATTGGAGATAACTTCGAAACAGTTAAAAATCAATCATTATCAGGCAAAATCCAAACTTCAGGATAAATTCTATGGATGGAAAATCCGATACAACCGCGACGGCAAGAAGGGCAAAAAACAGGTTGTATTTGGGCTTCTTGCCGACGAGGACGGCGACCCCATATCCATCGAAGTTTTTAGGGGCAACACGAGTGATCCCAAGACCGTGGAAGCTCAGATTGACAAGCTCAAAGGACGTTTTGCCTGCGAACATGTAGCTCTGGTCGGCGACAAGGGTATGATCCGGGGACCTCAGACCATGGCGATTAACGAAGCTAATCTGAACTACATAACCGGCATCACAAAGGCGGAAATCCGGACTCTGTTGAAAGATGAAGTCCTTCAACTGGAGCTTTTTGATGTGGATGTGTGCGAGGTGACCGAGACCAGGAGCGGGGTTCGATATATCCTTCGCAGAAATCCGACCCGAGCTGAGGAAATAGCTCGCAACCGCCGGTCGAAAATCGACGCTGTGGAAAAGAAGATTGCAAAGGCGAATCTTCACTTGAAAGAGCATTCCAGGGCAAAGGCGGCAACGCAGATAAAAAATCTGAACGCTTATGTCGAAAAACTTAAAATCGACAAATACATCGCCATTTTTGCGAACGAATCCACGAGAACCCTGAGCCTTCGGGTTGACGGGGAGAAGATGCGGGATGGCGCAAAACTCGACGGCTGTTATGTGATAAAGACGGATCTCCCCAATGAAGCTGCCGATGCCAAAACCATTCACAAGCGGTACAAGGATCTTGCCCTGGTGGAAAAATCTTTTCGGACGATGAAAGGCATGCTGGAAGTGCGTCCGATTTTTGTTCGAAAAGCCAATCGAACCAGAGCGCATTTTTTCGTGGCAATGCTGGCATACAAGATTGAGCGGTATCTTCGAAAAAGCTGGAAGGACCTGGATATGACCGTGGGCGAGGGAATCAGAATGCTTTCCACGATTACCGGCATTGTGCTTACGATTGGAAATCAGCGAATAGTCCGGGTTCCGGACCCCAACTCCCTCTGCCTTCAACTACTGTCAAAGATCAATGCGGTTCTCCCTGAAATATTACCCTGCAAGGAGGTATATCTGGACACTAGAAAAAAACTACATCAATGTCGCAAGAGTTAAGTAAAATCAACGGCTTGAGGCACTATTACACTGTGTGAATTTTATGGAAGATCCGCTCCAACAGTGCTGGATGTAAGACATGGTGTATCGCTCTTGTCTCAGCAGTTATTATTATCATAGCTGATAAAGGTAAACCCAATTATATATGGATATCAATAATACCCATTGCTTTGTTTTTTCTTTTAGACTCCTATTATTTGGGATTGGAGAAGCGCTTTAGATCTTTATATAATGAATTCATTTATAAACTTCATTTTGGGTCTGCGACTTTAGGCAATGTTTTTATTGTGACAACCGAAGACGGAATGTGTAAGGCAATTGTGTCAACACTTGAAGCATCTACATCGTTTTCGATTGGCCGTTTTACGGCTTACTTGCTTTAATGCTTGCTATTGTTAAGATAATAATACTGACACCTTGAATGAGGTTCCGATAGTAAACGGACAAAAAACTTCTATCTTGAATTATTAAGAGAATGAAGAACTTGCCAAGGCGGAGCATGTCAATAGTTTGAGACAATTTTTTTTAAGAGTTTAATGTATCACTCCTTTCACAATAAGTGGTTTTCGCGGAATTTATTCTTTCCTGGTTTTTCCGGCGGATTAATCCAGACTGCCTGGGGAGGTTCGGGAGGGGACGGGGGCTTTCTTACAAAGCGTTCGGGATGAGTCAGAAACGCCCCATTAAGAACCTCTTGCCGGTGGGCTGTTATTGTTTCCGCCAGGCCGTAGTGGACGGAACCGGGAGTGAGAAGCCCAATGCCGGAGTGATGGTGCTTCCAGTTATACCAGTTAAAGAAGTTTCCGCAAAAGCCCCTGGAATCCTCGATACAGCCAAACTTTCCGGGAAATCCCGGCATGTATTTCAGTGTTTTAAATTGGCTCTCTGAAAATGGATTATCGTTGGAAACATGAGGACGGCTGTGAGTTCTCACCACGCCCAGATCCATCAGAAGCTGGCTCACTGTTTTGGATTTCATCGACGAACCCCGGTCGGCATGCACCGTGAGTTGTCCAGGCTTAATCCCTTGCTTCTCGCAGGTGTCTTTTATCAGTCTTTTTGCCAGTTCTGCGGATTCCCTGTGCGCCACCATCCAGCCAACCACATAGCGGCTGAAAATATCCAAAATCACATACAGGTGGTAATAAGTCCATTTAGCGGGGCCCAGAAGTTTTGTTATGTCCCAGGACCATACCTGATTTGACCCCGTCGCCAACAATTCGGGCTTCCTGTAATTGGGATGTCTGAGTTGATCCCTCCTTTCCCTGACCTGGTTGCTGTCTCTCAAAATCCGGTACATTGTAGATATCGAGCAGTAGTAGTCGCCCTCATCAAGGAGGGTGGCATAGACTTCCGCCGGAGCCCTGTCGCAAAATCTTTCGCTGTTGAGGCATCCCAGAACAGCCTTCTTTTCCTCGCAAGATAATGCCCGGAAGTGCCCGGAGCGAGTCTCTTTTGGGGAATCGGGAGGCTTTAAGAAACGGTAATAGGATGCCCTTGCCACTCCCAATGCCTCGCAGGCGAAATCTATGGCAACACTCCCTTCGACCTCTTTCACAGCCTTCATAAGTCGCTTTCTTCGCTCCCGGGGTCTCTCAGGGGGATCCCCGTGAGCTCGGAGACTTTTTTTTGAATATCCAAAAGAAGCTCAGCGCGCTCAAGACGCTTGCGCAAACGCCTGTTCTCCTTCTCAAGCTCATTGATATGTTCTACATCTGCAGGATCTTTCTTGACGGGTTTAGTCCCCCTTTTCTTTGGACTCAAACCGGCAAGCGCTCCTCTTTCTCGCTGCTTGCGCCAGGACTTGATATGAGAGGAATATAATCCCTCTCGCCGCAAGATAGCTCCAATTTCGCCGCGCAGGGTCGCAGAATCTATCTCCTTGAGAATGCGAAGTTTGTATTTTGCCGTGAATCTCCTTCGCCTGGGACGCTCAAGGACTTCGGGATCGGGGACTTCGACCACGGGGTGAAATTCGCAAGTGTTGTAGTCAGGGATAACAATCCCCGGAGCCTCAGAATCCCGCATTTTCGCCTTGGAAACTCTTTGCCCCGACCTTGTTGTTGTTGTTACTTTCTTTAAGGATTTGTTATCCGGAATATCCACTGTGGCATCTTCCAATCCAGGACTCTTTTGGTTCGTTACTCCTTCCAAAAGTCTCTCATCTGACATCATATGCATAATCTTTTTTCTCCTTCCCCGCCCTCCAATTATACACTAAATTCAGGGAAGAAAACTGTCTCATTTATATTAACACGAAGGGAGGCCATTGACTTAAATAGCAATTTAAATCAATGATAGATAAAATATTCTTATTTGCCAAATATGAATCACATGCAGATTTACCAATATCAAACAATAAACAACAGTTCTTAGATGCCAAAAAAAGAAGAATTAGAAGAGGATTTATTACATAAAACCTGTAAATCTTCGTTGTATAAGTATAAGAATATTTCACTTCCTAATACAGGTTCAATTGGAGGCTTGCAAAAATGAGCAACATAATTAATGAACTGAGGACATGGGCAACTGAATTACCTTATTGGGAACAGGCTTCACTAGAAAAAATATTGTCAGGAATACAATTAAATGACTCTGATTATAATGAATTACTAGAGTATCTTTTGGAAGACGCAAATTCAGTCAAGAAAAGCGAACAACGCCCAAATTTATGCTTTCCCAAGGTTGCTATCGATATCTCCCAGGCAGCAACCGGGCCAGCGAGACTAATAAAAATTTTTAATTTGCAAAATATCAACGCCTTGGTGCCCGGGCAGAGTCTGACATTTGGACCAACTTTAACAGCGATTTATGGAGCAAACGCTTCAGGAAAGTCAGGCTATGCCCGTGTTATTGGCTGCGCCGGATTCACCCGTGGTAATAAAGAAGTACTTCCCAATATAATGCAAGCCACCATAGATGACACGATACAAACGGCAGATATCGAGATATTCGACGGAAACTCAAAGAAAGTCATTCACTACAAGATCAGTAGTCAATGCCCCGAACTTTGCTCCTTCTATATGTTCGATAGTACCAGTGTGCAGGTTCATTTAACAAAATCAAATATGTTCAGTTTCTCTCCATCCGGTCTTTCCTATCTTACCCGACTGGCCGATGTTACGGATGAGGTTCGAAAACGCCTGTGTAACAAAATAAGTGAATATTCACAACCACACAATTTTGGCCCCTTATTTCGAGGTGAATCAGAAGTAACCGAGTTGATCGCCAACCTCGGTCCAGACACGGATCTTGGAAAAGTAAAGAAGGTGGCTAAGTTATCGCCGGACGAAGAAAGAAGAGCCAAAGAATTAGATGTCAAAATTGCCCAACTTAAAAGTCAAAATATTCCCAAGCAAATAATGGAAATTAAGCAAACAATAACAGACTTGGAAAATTTTGCAGGAAAATTGCAACAGGCAAAAAACAATCTCAATGATAAGGTAATGGCCGAAATTGCTAATTCAATCAAGGTATATATAGAAAGAGAAAAGGTGGCCAAAGGTGTCAGTGTCGACCAATTCAAGTCTAAATATTTTTCTCAAACTGGGAGTAATTTATGGCTCAATTTTGTAAATGCAGCTAAGGTTTTGGCCGACGCAGAACAAGCTCCAGAAAAACCTTATCCACAAAAGGACAGCCATTGTTTACTTTGCCAACAAGCCCTTTCGCCGGAAGCTTACAATCTAATAATTCGCTTATGGAAATTCCTCGAAGGCGAAGCACAAACAGCACTGAAACAAGCTCAAATAGCATTAAATAGCCACCAAGTGAAATTACAAAGAACCGACCTCGCCTTTTCTATCGAACAGTCAGTCTCGTATAGGCATATAGAGAAAAATAATAAGGAACTATTGAAAAAGATTATGAATTTTCTCTCAGCTTGCCGGAAACGACAAGAAAGCGCCCTCGATAATATCAATACAAGTACCCTTGCCCCCATACCACCACTTCCTGCCAGCGAAGCTTCCGAAATAGCAAACATGATCAAAGCTTTAAAATTACGGCAAGTCCCGTTGCAAGATAAAGATCCCACCAAAGAAATCAGTGAGTTAGAAAAACGAATATTGGAGTTGCGACACAGAAAGTTATTAAGCCAATATCTTCCACAAATTGAAAAATATGTGAAAAAGCAAATCTGGACAAGGCGAGCAATTGGAATTGGTGGGAATACAACACATATCACAAGAAAAAACAACGAGTTATTCAACAAGTTGGTCACTAAACGCTATATAGAACTGTTCGAAAAAACTCTTAAAGATCTACAACGTCCACTTAAAGTTGAAATACGGACAAGAGGGCGTAAAGGTAATACGTACAAACAAATTGTCCTAAGTGCCATTCCATCTACATCAGGTGGTAAAGCCACACCAGACAAGGTATTAAGTGAAGGTGAAAAACGCGCTATTGCTCTTGCAGATTTCTTAACAGAAGTTGCACTGGATATTACAAGTAGTGGGATTATACTAGATGATCCAGTTACCTCCCTCGACTTGGAGTGGAGGGAAACCATAGCCTGCATTTTGGCGAATGAAGCTCAGAATCGGCAGGTGATTGTCTTTACACACGATCTACCATTCCTATACCACCTCAAAAAGTATGCCGAGGAAAAGAGCATAGAGATCATTACGCACTGGATAAAAAGAGGAGACAGCAATGACAAACCAGGTTATGTATTTCTCAACAACAGCCCTGCGCTGGAAAAAGGATATTGTAAGAGCACGAAGGCAAGAGAATTTTACAAAAAAGCTAAGAATGCATCAGCAGAAGAACAAGAATCTCTTCTACGTCAAGGGTTTGGTGCCCTGCGCGCATCTTATGAAGCATTTATTATCTTTAATCTTTTTAATGAAGTAGTTCTGCGCTTCAATGAGCGTATAAGTTTTGGGCGATTGAAAGACATTGTATGGGATGAATCTATTGCCCAAGAAATCATAAAAAAATGCGAGCTTCTCTCAAAATATATAGAAGGACATCTACATAGCGACGCTTTCGCTGCAAAGAAGCCGACTTGTAAAATATTAATAAGAGAAATTGAAGACTTTGACACTCTTAGAAAAAAATTGAAAGACCTCAAAATAAATCGTAGTAACTGATGCTCTTTAAAACAAATCTTTCATGAGTTTTAAATGTGGAAGATCCGTTGAAGATGATAAAATCAAGAAGACAATCAAAATGCGCCAATTAAATATTCTGATGACAGACTCATGATATTACGTCTGAGAATTCTCAAGCTTTTCTTTACGCCTTTTTCTTTCGTTTCTTTTATCCGTGGCTCTGCGGGAGTTCCAACATTTTTTATTGTAATCAGGACCACAAAACTTTTTATTTTTATGTCCAAAAATGATTTTTCCACATAATTCGCAAGTCCTCATTGAGTCTATATTTTCTTCGGCCATTCTGTTCAATTCCCACCAAAAGTAACCAACCCAGGTATATATCCTTATTACCGGATACTCTTTTTCATGAAGCACATAGGAAAGGTCTTTATCCTTCAAAACCTCGTTTAATGTTTCATAATGCTTATTAAATTTAAGTTCTCCCTCAAGCTCTGTAAGAATAATGTCTTGGGCCTCTTTTTTTTTCTTCACTTCGTTATGAAGCATTTTAGGCAAGAGCCAGGCTTTGTAAAAATTGCTATAAGCTTGTGAAATATATTTTGAGCTTGTTGTTTTAATTCTCGATAAATCCTTATTTTTCAGGCATTTCTTCATCGCTAATTGATTGCTTACGACATCAGGATTAACTCCAAGGCAGAATAAATCATTCAAAACTCGAATGCCAATTTCAAAGATAATATTTACAGTATCTGAAATTTCATAATTAAAAGCGTCTGAAGGCCAATCTGATCCCTGTGTTCCTAAGCTTTCGACGAAAGGTTCGCTATTTAGAATCTCCATTGCATCATCTATCTTACATTTTACACCCGGCCCGATAGATAGATTGTAAGTCGCCCATTGAATATCTTCATCTTCCGTAATATAAGGCCCGATTATCTTTGATGTTGGCTTGTTCTTTAATACAAAATATCTTATTTCACTTGCAATAAAGAAATTAATAAAGTCCTTGGGCATTATTGTCCAGCTTTTTGGCAACCCAATTGGATTCAATGGAAAGATTTCTCGGTCTTGATTTATGTGGATGATACTTATCAGATTGAAACTTTTGCTGGGAATTGCCATTTCCGATAAAAGTCCGTTTTTCCATCTGTGAATTTTCTGTATATTAGGCATAAGCCAGATTCTGTCCTCTCCCTTCCACTCCAGTGCAGCTTTTTCTATGTTAAATCTGAAGTCCTCATTTAAAATACTAAAATGCTGGAATGGTATCCACAATTGAACTAGAGGCCTGGGGAGAACATTTTTTTTCTTCATAATCGCATCTTCCACAAAAAAAGCGTCGCAAGACATGTCGCAACATATTTGGACAGCCATTTTAGTGTATCATATATTCATAGCGAAGAGAAGCTACCGAAAATATTCTTCTTGACAACTGAGAAGAATGATCGGAAAAGAAAATCAAAGTAGGAGAGATTATTATGTCAAACCAAAATTTGAGGGTTGAATACGTTACCATGGAAAGTATAACACCATACACAAATAATCCGAGAATCCATAAGAACAAGCAAATAAGGCAGATTGTGAACTCGATCAAGGAGTTTAGTTTTAATAATCCCATCTTGATTGATGAGGATAATGTCATTATTGCCGGTCATGGCCGCCTTCTGGCCGCTGAGCACTTGAACCTTCTCAAGGTTCCGGTGATAAGATTGACACACCTTACGGAAGCTGAGAAGAAGGCGTATCGCCTTGCTGATAACAAGCTCACTGAGAACGGCGAATGGGATGTTGATTTGCTGAAACTTGAACTTGTAGAGATTGAAAAGCTTGAACTCGATTTTTCTCTTGATATAACCGGGTTTGATACTGCAGATATTGATTTGATGCTTGACAACAGCCTGGCCGACAAGGAGATTAAGATAGACGAAAAGGCCAATGCGGTTCCCTTCATCCCAAAAAATGAAGTGATATCGGAGACCGGCTGGGTATGGCAGTTGGGCAAACATCGGGTCATCTGCGGCAATGCCATTGAGAAGGAATCTTATACTCGCCTGTTTGCTGATAAAAAAGCGGATATGGTATTCACTGACCCACCATATAATGTTCCGGTCCATGGTCATATATGCGGAAACGGTAAGGTTAAACATTCTGAGTTTAAAATGGCCTCCGGCGAAATGTCGCCGGAAGAATTCCAACTGTTTCTCTCTTCCAATTTCATCCTGTTAAAAGAGTTCTCTAAAAACGGGTCTCTTGTTTTCATCTGTATGGACTGGAGGCATATCAGGGAAATCATTAATGCCGAGACTGAAGTCTTTGAGGAGTTCAAGAACCTTTGCGTCTGGAATAAAGACAACGGGGGAATGGGAAGCCTTTACCGTTCAAAACACGAACTCATTTTCGTTTTCAAGAATGGCAGAAGACCCCACAAAAACAATGTTGAGCTGGGTTCCCATGGCCGATACCGCACCAACGTTTGGGACTATCCGGGAGTCAACTCATTCAGCGGCGATAAGGACAAACTGAAGATGCACCCCACGGTGAAGCCGGTGGAGATGATTAGGGACGCCATTCTGGACGTAACAAACCGCGGCAACATTGTGCTGGACAGCTTCCTGGGCAGCGGCTCCACACTTATCGCTGCCGAACAGGCAAGCAGGATTTGTTACGGCATTGAGTTGGAACCTCTATACGTGGACACAACCATCCGACGATGGCAGGAGCTTACCGGCAAGTCCGCAGTTCACGTGGGAACCGGCAAAACATACCGGGAATTGCTTGAAATTCATCTGATAGAAGAAAACAATGAAAAGTAATCAATACGAAATAGGTTACGGCAAGCCTCCCAAAGACCATCAATTTAAGCCGGGAGAGTCGGGCAACAATAAGGGACGCCCCAGGGGGAGTAAAAACACTTATACCATCCTCAATGAAATCCTGAACCAGAAGATTACAATAAAGGAAAATGGGGAAACGATGAGGATTTCAAAAAAAGTAGCCATGCTCATGCAGCTTGTCAACAAGGGAGTGAAAGGAAATATCAGAGCTATTCAGACCTTGTTTCCCCATCTGATATTTGCGGATATGAAAGAGGAAGAAATGAAAAGAATCTTGACCGCCCTGAACACGGATGACCGGACAATCATCAATACATATTTGTCCAACATGTTTTTATCCAACCAGGACGGTTTGAAAATCATAGCGGAGGATGAGGATTGTGAAGATGACAACTAATGAAGAGAAGCGGCTCTTTAAAGCCGTATTGCGAGAGATTTTCAAACCTTTCGTCAACAAGGTTTTTAACGAGGTTTCTCCAAATGACGAATACCTGGATAACTGGCATATTGACGTTATCTGCCATCATCTAATGAGGGCCTCCGATGAAAATAACGATGAAAATCGGCTGATCATCAATGTCCCGCCACGCTATATGAAATCCATTATCTGCTCCGTCGCCTATCCCGCCTTCATCCTGGGACATAATCCCAAAGTCAATATTATATGCGTAAGTTATTCCGACGAACTGGCCGAGAGGTTTGCGCTAGACTGCAAACGGGTGATGGAAACCGCATGGTATAAAGACCTGTTTCCTAAAACTGTGATAGCTCGGGATAAAAAAGCAGTCGGCGATTTCACCACCACCAGAGGAGGAGGGCGCTACGCTACATCTGTCAACGGAACTTTGACCGGGCGGGGTGGGGATTATATCATAATTGACGATCCAATGAAGCCGATAGAAGCCCTTTCCGACACCTTGAGAGATAAGACCAACCAGTGGTATGGCCACACGCTCTATTCCCGTCTCAATAACAAGAACACGGGTAAGATCATCGTCATCATGCAAAGGCTTCACGATGAAGATTTTACAGGATACCTGCTTGATACCGATCCTAGATTCAAGCATATCAAGATACAGGGCATAGCGGAGCAGGATGAAGAATGGATTATTGAAGACCGCCCCACGGGCAGACGGAGGATAATCATAAGAAAACAGGGTGAAGCTCTCCACCCCGCCAGGGAAAATCTTGCCGAGCTTCAAAATACAAGAAAAACTAATGGGGAGTATAATTTTGCCGGACAATATCAGCAGAACCCTGTTCCACGGGAAGGAGCGATTATCAAGAGTGACTGGCTCCAATATTATGACCCGGAAGAATTGAAAAAGGGGCTGGAAGACGGAAGCATTAAGCCCCACTGTGTTGTGCTGTCCTGGGATACGGCCAATAAAGTGGAAGAGCATAACGACTATTCCGCCTGTGTCACAATATTGTTCGACATGCAAAAAAAGTCTTACGTCCTGGAGAGTTATCGGGAGAAGCTCGAGTTCCCATCGCTCATAAGAAAAGTAAAAGAGAAGTATGAAGTGGTAAAGAACACATACAAATGCCCAATCAAGCTCTTTATTGAAGACAAAGGTTCCGGGATTCAACTTATCCAGACTTTGAAAAATGAATATAAAATCTATCCACAAGCTATAAAGCCCGAATACGACAAGGCCACGCGTTTGCAATCGGTTTCCTACATGATAGAAAACGGCTCCTGTCTTTTTCCCAATAATGAACCCCATTGGTGGCATGACTTTCTTAATGAGCTTCTGCGCTTTCCAAAAGCCAAGCATGACGACCAATGCGACGCATTGAGCCAGGCGCTGGGAAATAAACCGGAAATTGCCAGAGCCCCGTGTCACTTGCGAGGACGTCGTAAGAGAATAGACTGGGATAGAGCTTTGGGTTTCGTAAGAGATGAATATCAACTGCAATAGTTGACTTTTCCTTCATTGTAAGCGTTACTTGTGTTGAGGAAGGATAGCAATGAAGAAGAAGATTTACCTGCCAAAGACAATGAATGAGCTGCAATCGCTGGGAAACGACTGGCTCAAGGGATTATGGATGAGGTATTTCAATGCCCCACCCATAATGGCTTGTCCGAGGATGATAAGGACGCTATGGTACAAGATCCAGTGTGAGAATCATAATTTGCGCATCAAACAGAAGAATGTCACCAGGTTGAACCGCTATTCAACCGATCCGGACAAGTACATTGAGAAGTCATACAAGACCAAATATCATTTGAGAAACGGCCTGGAAATTGTGAAAACATACAAGGGCAGACAGTACCGGGTTCTTGTCCGCTTCCCGGGGGAATTTGTCTGCGACAACCAATCTTACAAAACCCTGTCGGCTGTTGCCAGAGCTATTTGCAACAAGAAGGTCTCCGGATATGACTTCTTCGGGCTTAACAATAAGTGTATGAGAAATAGCAAAGCGGGAAGTTCTCAATGATACTTACTCTAAAATCTAATCTCGAATCTTCTCGTCCCAGAATCAACAAGCTGTTTTCAATCAAAAAACCACCCTTGAAAGCTATCACCATTTTGTCGGCGGCACGAGATCCCAATTGAGACAAAAGTGAATTCGGAATATGTTTTGCCATTTTTAAAATGGCTGGAGGATGAGAAATGCAGAAAGTAAATTGTGCCATATACGTTCGAAAATCCACGGAAAAAGGTCTGGAGCAGGAGTTCAATTCTCTCCATAACCAGGAGGAAGCTTGCAAAAACTATATCCTATCCCAGGCCTTCAACGGGTGGGAATATTACAGGACATACGAGGACGGCGGTATCTCCGGGGGGACGATGAAACGCCCGGGTTTGAATAGGATGCTGAGCGATATGAAGAAAGGACTCGTCCAGGTTGTTGTGGTTTACAAGGTTGACCGCCTTTCGCGCTCCATTATCGATTTTCACAATATGATGAAGGAATTTGAAGAATATGGATGCAGTTTTGTTTCTATCACCCAGGCATTCGACACCTCCAATTCCATGGGCAAACTTACTCTCAATATGCTCCTGTCCTTCGCCCAGTTTGAACGGGAGGTCTCCGCGGAGAGGGTCAGGGACAAGATTTCCGCCAGCAAAAAGAAAGGGTTATGGACCGGTGGATGCCCGCCGCTGGGTTATGACGTGTCGGACAAGAAATTGATTCCAAATCCGAAGGAGGCCGAGCAGGTCAGATTCATCTTTGAGAAATATCTGGAGATGAAATCGTTAAACAGGCTGAGTGAATTTCTTCTGAGCATCGATGTGAGAAGCAAGAAATGGACCAGTGAGAACGGACTGAAAAAAGGCGGAAAGGTATTCTCCTGTTCCATGCTTGCCCGCCTGCTGCGCTCCAAAGTCTATATCGGTAGAATTGAGAGTAAAAAAGACGGGAACTCCTACCTGGGTAAACACCAATCCATCATCGACAGGAAACTCTTTGATCGGGTGCAGTCCCTTATGGACGAAAACCGGAACCAGTTTAACAAAGCCCATAACAAAAACGCATATCTTCTGTCCAACAAGATAAGTGACGATCGCGGCAACGTATTTAAGAATCAACAATGCTCCAAGAAAAACTCAAGAAAAAGCTTGAAAGTAGGCTCGATAAAATACCGCTATTATGCACTAAAAGGCAAATATCTGCCCTCAGGCGATGTGGACGAGATTACGACAAAGATTGTCAGGGATCTGCTGGATCATCCCCTGCATAATCTTCTGAGCAGATCCCAGGCAATTGAGTTTAAAGCCATAGATTTTCAGGCTTTAACGCCAAACGAGCAGTCGAAGCTGATGCGGTCAATGATCGGCAGAATCATCTACCATGACAACAAGCTGACATATTTCATCAAGATTTACGACTTGACATACCTGAAGGAATTCCAGATGAAGAATTATTTGAATGCCACAAATTTTGCAGGTAATGAAGGTGGTCGGAATGGTAACGGAAGGCGTCTGAGTGAGCAGGGTGAAGCCGGAATATACCTGAGTAAGGATGATAATGCAATAATTTTTCCGAGCAAAGACGGCCGGGAATTGATCGTAGAAAAAGAGATTTGCATCAATAATCATCCTTCAACTAACAAATACTTGGGGAATGGGAAGAAGATGATATCCATCGGGGAGAATTGTGACAACCTCATAAAAGCCCTGAGCATTGGATGGCGTTATGAAAAGATGCCACAAAAGGGTCAGTCCATAAAGAAAATCGCAGAAACGGAAAAAATGGCAAAACGGACTGTCTATAAATATATCAACTTGAACTACCTCTCACCCAACATTGTCAACAGCATTATGGACAGCGAAGCCCCGACGCACATTAACCTACAGGCACTCTTCAAAATCGCTTCGAAGTATCCCGACTTCAACGACCAGGAACGGGCGTTTTATAACGTCTGATACGAGACTGTCGAAAAAGGCATTTTTCACCGCTGAGATCGCGGAGTTCGCAGAGGTCATTCCGAAACCTGGGCTAAGCTTGTTTCGGAAACTAATAGCGACGTCGTTTGATGAATAGATCCTGAAACAAGTTCAGGATGACGTCTTCAGGATGCCTGCCCCGAACCTGTTTCAGGGACGAATCCAAGCCATTCTGTCTCAAAATTGCGTGACTACCGCAAAAGATTGACTTTGCAAAAAAGCCCAATGTATGGAAATGGAAGATTCCAGCAAAAAATGCCCGTTTTTGCAAGCTTACCTGAGTCAAACTTAATCCGCATAGCGCAAAACCCCGCCACACCACGGGGTTTTCGCCTGAAAAAAGATTGATTCGGGTATGTAAAGTTAACCGAAAATAAAATGGCGGTGAACTAAAAATTCCCTATCTCAACCATACTAGAATCTCACCCACAAAGCATACAATAACAGGGAATTTACAGGGAAATATTAACTTTTTGGACAGGTACACTGGCATAAGGAAAAATCGAAATGGAACAAATATAGTAATAAAGGGACTTCCCCCGCTCAAAGAATCCCGCAAAATCCCAAATTCCCTGAAAAGATAACAGGGAATTTTTTTGGGGTAACAGGGAAAGATTTTTTGTTATCTCTGAAAAGTATATTATGAATTAGTTACTGACATTGTAAATAGGATTTGGCTCTTCGGAATTCTTCTATTGATGATCGACTTGCCGTCGGGTTCGGAAATCCATCCTGTAACATCAAAAAAGCTATAGGAGATAGTATCACTGCTCTGCACAAGACTTCTATCGGGTTGAGATTGGGATAATACAATCGGTGGGAGTTTATTAAAATGTCATCGTAATTTCGGAATTGAGCGTTAACTCTCTCCACCCCCATGATTACTCCTTCTTGGCCTGATAGAGACAATGCCGACCTTTTCTTTTTCATCATCTACTAAAACAGCTTCTCCCACTCTCCCCAGTTTTCTGATATAGGTTTTCAATTCATTTCCCATATAATCGGCACTCAATGCATTGATCGAATGAATATCTCCCTTTGATGTCAATTTATGACATAGAATGAGGTCACATTGTGAGAGAATCTCGGAATCAATAGCAGAAGGCTGTTGTGAAGCGACTATGAGTGAGAGCCCGGGCTGTCTGCCTTCCTTTACAAAACGAATAAGGTGCTCCTTCGCAAGCGTGCTCTTCCCGGAAGGAGCGAATTGATGTGCTTCATCAATTGCCAACCAGACTTTCGGGATATCTGTAAATATTTCCAATTCTTCCATGGCTCTTGCTTTTAGCCTGGCCTTAAAAAGTTGTTTGGTTAGTATTGAGACTATCAGATTTCTTAAATTGTATCTGCCCGGGTCAAGACTTTTCATATCAATGATGTTAATATGGTCAGTTTCGAATATATCAAGAAATTTTTGGTAATTTTGAGAAAAAATATTCAAGCTTTCTGCCCATTCCAACCGATTTAAAAGAGCTTCTCTGGTTCTATCCTGAACTTTTGCATCCATTTCCACAGCATTGATAATGTCTGAAAGGTAAAAGCTCTTTCCCATACGTCTTTTTAAATTTTGAATAGCTCGAAACAGGCATATACCCTGGACGTCAGTCATTCCCAAATTAAAAAAGTCACACCAACCATCTGGCGAAAGATCAGAAGGATTTATCTTAAATGAACCGAATTTTACTCCTCTTTGTTTCATCTTGTCAAGGATCCTTTCTTCACCAAAGGCATAATTTTCGATAGGATCACCTGCAACAAGAAGCTTTACATTATAACTTTTCGGATTAAAGCCCCATTTGTTGAGCACATTGTTTTGAGAATAATTTGGTTCAACCATGGTATGATATATTCCCATTGGATCTATTATTATCACCAATTTTTTTTGTGTAGAATAGATATCTTCAAAAATGTCCTCTATAATATTTCCCATGGTATATGATTTTCCACTGCCCCGTTTACCACAAATTAATATTGACCTGGATTTATCGCCTTCAATGTAAATATCTTCATCATCTTTCAGATCTCTACCAATAAAAAGTGCCATCTTATTTCACCTCAACTATAATTAATGGTACAAATGATTCTTGAAATGATAAGCCACCATGGCAACCCCACTCATTCTTACGAAAGTTTCTCCGTATATAAGGATATTCCAATAGCCAATAATTATCTTCTTTTCCAATAGGAATTCCCGTTCTGCCAACCTCATTCTTACAATAATAGCGCATTTGAGGATTAGGCTTTTTACTTTTATTTTCAATCACCTGGAATTGATGTTTATCCTTCCATAATATGCCATGATCGGAAATAACAAAAATATATCCAGGTTTTGGAATGATTTCAGATAACTTCTCTATTCTTTCTGTAATTCTATTAATAAATGTTTTTATGGGAGGTGATTCGTAGTTTTTATGAGTCCATTGATCCAGTCCCATTGTTACAATCTGAATAAAAATCCTGTGTTTATTTTTAATTGATGGGAATTGCAAAATATTTTCAAATGAATCAACTGGAATGACCTGTTCACTGGAAAAACAGCAAAAAATATTTGATGACAACTCGGTTTTTTCAATATCCCAATAATTGAAACCCAACAATTCAAATCCCTGTTTGACAAAATAGGTTGGAAGAAATCCCTTGTCAGTAATTATGGGAAAAGATTCCCTGGTTAATGAAGCTGAATCTATGAATACAGGGACAATATGACATTCCAAGTCCCTGACATCTTCATAGGATAGCCCATCGACCAGAATAAGAACTATTGAATTTGGTTGGATACTGGATTTCAAGATATATTCCTTGATATATTTTGAAACTGTTCTGTTTGTAATGCAATTTTGGCGAATGAAATCCAGATTTTCTGGTAGATACGGGTTTATCTCAGATGTTAACGGATTATGAACCAATTCCACCACCTGAAAGCGTTTTCTAAGTTTCTGAGCAGGATATTTCACCAGGTATCTTTTGGGAGGGTGAAAAAAGTTCGGTTCATCCAATTCAACTAAGAATCTATCATCATCGACTAACTCGATATTTTTTAAATAAATAGAGGACAAGGGATCCATTTTGCAAATTACAGGTGAATAATCGAGCAATTCTTCAAGTTCCTGCAATGAAACTTTCATTATCTTCTCCTCTGTACCTGGATATTAACCAGGTTCTTTGAGAATAAATCCTTTAGAAGGCTAAACATTTCTCCCAACTCCATATTTCTGTCTTTCTTAAGTTCCAGGGCAATTTTGGAGAAATCTTCTTTATGTTTTGATTCTATACTTTTCAAGAAAATTTTCTCTTCTTCAGTTGCTTTTCCCGGTATCAGTAACCTGGAAATTATCTGATCCCTTAAGCTATTTACCTTATCAGGAAGCTCCGATATCCTGTCCACCCAGAATTTAAATTGTTCGTAATCGCCTATCAAGTTTTCGGTAAAAGCCTGGATATTCTTTTCTGTTTGTTTCTTCAGGTCATTATATTCTTGTTTTGATTTTTTCAAGAGATGCTTTTGTTCATCGGCCTCCAGGTTCTGAAAATTCTCAGCTTTGATAATATCATTTTCCAATTCTGATATATTTATTTTTATCTGTCCTATTCTGATAGAAACCTTTTCATATACTTCCGTTATTCTGTTTTTTCCGGATTTATCCGGATCAGAATAATTAAATGTTGTTCCTATCCTGGATATTTCCACCTTAAGTTTTCTCAACAATTGGCTGTATTTTTCATTGTCTTCATTAAAGATGCCTTGTGCCTCATTATGTCTGCTCTCCTTTTCATCCTTGATTCTGTCAAACTTCTCTTTCCATAGCTTATGTTGTTTAAGGCCTTCTAATTTTCTTAAAGAAAACATCTGAGATATTTCAGGACAAATTTCCTCGGTTATACGCTTGGACAGATCATCCATCTGAAATTCACTCAACTGTCTGAAGAGATTCGATCCGATTTCAAGAATATGACGCCACTCCGTATAGCCCTTATTATGGGCAGATAAAGTTTTTTCTTGATCCTCAACTAATCGTGATAGGCTTTTTTCTAATTCATCAATCTTGATCTCTATTTCAGATAAATCCTCATCGGTTATTTTACTTGAATTCATCAGTAATCTTGAAATCACTCTCTTTTTCTCCTCGATTTGCTCTCTGTTCTTTTCGAATTTCTTTTTCAACTTAATTCTGATACTTACAAGGTTTTGTCCAAAGGATAGAACACTACTCTTAATTTCTTTATCTAGTTGAATTATAATTGAATTAGGTTTATAGATATACGTATCAGCACAGAGTTTCAGTCGATCTATTCTGCACTTAAGACCATCAAGGAGTAAAGTTCTTATATGCTCCAGAGTATTCTCCACCCGCTTCAATTCAAAATCTATCTCATCTCTTTCCTCATCATCATCTTCATCGCAGCTACCTAACCTGATATGAATTTGCTGTAGCATCTGATTGGCCGATTCAACATTTCTCTTAATTTGCTTTTCTCCGGTAAAAGAATATAGAATTTCCAATCTATTTATCAACTCATCATATTGATTTTCCAGACTTTCTTTTAAAGGCACGTCTGCCTGTAACAAGTAAATTAACTTATCTTCTTCTCTTATGCCTATCATAACTCGCGAACAAAGAAGCCTTAACGCCTCGACTATTTCTTCTTCCAAATATCCTTCTTTCATACAAGCATTGGCCAGTGTATGGTCTGAAATCGCCATAGTCTTCTTGCCGTCTATAATTCTTTCTTCTCCCTGAATTTTTTCAAGTATTAGAACCTCCAAAGGATGTAATGTTAATAATACTTTTCCGAATTTACCTTCCCATTTTACTTTTCTTATATACTTGCCAAGATAAGTGCCTATTGAATTTTCAAATGTAGCTGTTGAATTATATCCGAACACTTTCGCTATTGAGAGCTTCTCATCTTCAATTGCTTCATTTCCCCTCTTTTGCCTCAACTTGATACTGCTTTCAAGAACTCTTCTCATAAGTTTAATGTCATTTTTATAACTAGTTCTGCAAATCATCGTGGAATAATTTGGCCATCGTTTTCTTGAAATCCGTTCAAAGACATCTTTCAACCTGGAAACACCTATTGTAGAAATAGAGTGGCCTTCTACACTTTGAGTTCTTGAAAATATTCCTTCTTTAATATGTTTATCAAGGGGATCGATTAATACTGCCTTTATTTCATCCTTTTGGTGTTTGGTTAACGACCTGTCACCGGAACCCGACTCCCATCTTTCAAGGTATCTTCTCAAAAGTAATATAAACATAATAGTAACTTTTTTGGGCCTCACAAATTCCTTTAATTTCATCAGGGGTCTGGGAATCTCATCCCCTATTACATAATCAGGATTAATTTTTATCGTAATTAGATCATCCTCAATTAATATTTCTCCCGGTTCGGTTATGTCAAACCGTCTTGTTCCATCAAATTCAAATATAAAAAAATAATGAATATCTCTTTTCTTAACACTTGCCATTGGAGGCACAATGTTGGAAGTACAAGCAATAAAAACGCTTCGATTTGGATATTCAGGGGAGAAAGTTCCTGTTGACAGGGCGAATAGACTTTCTCTCTGCCCTGTCATTCCAAATGGATTCCACTTCTCCAGGGTATGAGAAGCCTTTGACTCGAATAATTGAGGAATGATATATTTGGCGAAGCTGTCAATAACTTCTGTAACATTATTCTCAAATTCCTCCTGATAATGCCTGAGAAAACCGCTGAGCATCTCATTGATAATATTAGCTGGTCCCTCTGATTTAATAAGACTTCCCAGGGTGTGACCTTCCAGGTTGTATATCACTGCTCTTCCAAGAAGCTTATTAATAACTTTATCTACAGCTTTAGACATTCCATATTTTTCAGCAACCTCATCTTTAACTCCCCGGGGAAATGCTGCAAGGAGTTTTATTGCATTATGTTCACTTTCATTCCTAATATCGGGAAGGGAAAGGACATTGTTGACCGCTTGGGCGACTTTTCCCTTTGCACCTTCATAGGTTATTTCTTTTTTAACAAAATCGTCAATCAATTGAATTGGCTTATAAGGTGATTGATTCTTTTGATAATATCTAATTACCCTCTTGAATACTTCCGTAACTGTTCTCGGACCGTCTCCCAGATGTTCTTTAAAAGCGATTTGACCCAGTGAATTCAGGGTCTCTCTATCAATAATATCCCTGTATTCTTCAGCTCCTAATTTTTTTATTATATTATCCCATAATATTTGAGGTGTGCCATGATCATAGAGAGTTAACAAATTACTGTGTATTCCATCTTCCAGAAAGCGATCAAGTATATCCTTCCTCTTTTCTCTCACCCCTGCTTCAGTATGGCTTGGCATGCTCATAATAATTCCAACAGGAAGACGGCGAATACTCATCCTTGACCAGAAATCAAATAATTTGGTCAGGTTTTTCATGGTTTGTTTTTCTTTTGGATAAATAAACTGCTGGATTTCATCCAGCAACAGAATTAGGCCTTTGAATCCTGCGTCAATGGCAATCTTAGATGCTTTCTCAATGAATTCTACAAGTTCACTCTCATTTATTGTTAATAACAAATCGCCCCCTTTATATAAACTCTCAACAACTTTTGTTGCATCACCCTTTGAAACACCTTCTTTCAGGGCAATTAGCTCAGCTTTCTTTTTCAACGATTTGTCAGTAAGATATTGATAATGATTTTCTATTTCATCCAAATGCTCTATATTAATTGAGGCAATCTTATATTTACACCAACCATAAAGGGCATGAATTATATCTCTATGATCTGAAAAAGTGAAAGGAGGTGTTACCAGGAATCCCCTTTCCTCTAATTTCTGCCATAAATGAGATAAAACACTGGTTTTTCCATATCCATAAGGCGAAGTTATATAGCCAAAAACAGCTCTGTGATCTGGTTTGACTTTCTTATTAATCTTGTTTTCAAGATCATCAGGTTTATGGAGGGGATAATATGTCAGGTTTGTCCGTTTAAACATATTTTCAATATCTGCTGGACGCCCTACAAGATCCGTAGATGACACAGTCGGAACAACTTCTTTTTTATCCAGGAGAGGTGCAAATATTTTCAAGAAATCCGAATTCATCTCAATATCCTCCTTTTAATAAGCTCCAAAAAGATGTTGCATTTTCTATATTAACATGGAGAGAACAACCAATATTCTTAAGGTTCTCTCTAGCTTTGATGAGATCATCCCTTCTTAAATTCAATTTGAATTCTCGCATTAATTTCTCATCCGGTGGAAATCTTCCAATTAACAAGTAACGATTGATATCGTCAAGAGCTATATTTTTCATAACATCTCTTAATCTGTACCTTTCAAAATCAATATTATCAATTACTACACCTTTAACGGTTGAGGAAAAATTGTATTTTGATTTCATTCCTCCCGGAATATATTCCAAAATTCCTTCTTTCTCGAGAACCCAACCAATGAAAGTCTTGCCACACCCCGGAGGGCCATACAAGAAACCAGTAATTGACCCATAGAAAGAGAAATGATCTTTGAGCTTATCAAAAACCTTCCTCTGAGAATCTGTTAACCAATTGTTATCAAATTCTTTTTTTATTTTGTTTATTGCTGAAAGGTATGATTTCATCAGTAAATAACCTCTTGTAATTTGGGTTCTCGAAGAAGACAGATTTGAGTTGCCCAACCTCCGCCTTCTTGTTCCTGAATAAAATCTGGGTATTGTGTCTTCATCCACTGATAAACCCATTTGAAAGCTTCATTACTCAAAAGGGTCAGACTGTATAAGAAGTCAATAATTTCCTGACTGAAGATAATATTACTGCCGTAAGGAATGCCCTGGTCTCGATAAATGAGATCCAGACCCAATAGGATTAGCCATGGGGGACATGAATCACGCCTTTGAAAAATTATATTCTTGTCATTTTTATCCAAGACTGGAGGTTCTATAAGTTCCACCCATTTAAGTCCTCCTTGAATTGTCCTTTGTGAAACGGAAATATCACTCGGATTGACACCAAATTTTTCAGCAAACTCCAACTCAATGACTTCCTGGAGTTTTGAGGATAAATCTTTTATATTAATAAGTTGTCCATCTAAATCCAATAGAATTCCACAAATTGTGCGGTAACTCCAGGAGAAGCAATTTCGTTGACAATCAGCAGGATTCCATAAAGAAAATAACCTGTAATGCAAAAGATTAGACACAATCTTAAATTCGTGTAAGTGTGATATTAGGATCCTTCCAAAATCAGACCATCTGCTTTCGGAATCATCAATAATTCTGAGCCTCTTAAGGTTTGACAATACATTTCCAAAACTTCTTTCTGTATTAATGGCAGAGAACCTCTCCTGATTTTTCCCTATTCCAAATAGATCATCTATTAATATGCCTTTCTCCATCAATTCAATAATTTCAGTCAAATATTCGGGATGACTTGAATGGTCTATATGAAAAGTCAATCTCTTCATTTTTGTCCCTCCTGATACAGATATTTGGATGAGGTGATTTTCATAACTTTCTTAATTTCTTCCAGAGATAATTTTCTGATATGATCTATAGTGTCCAAAATACAGGATAGATTGTGCATAACTCTGTTAATTCTTGATTTTGAAAGTCTATTGTAATTACTACAGAACTCACATTTATGATTTGTAATCCTCTTTATCCTTTCAAAATCATCTATAGAAATATGAGGCCGGAAAATATTATTATGAGTACATAATTTACCAGGCATTAGAGGCATAAAAATATTGCCATAACCCGCCGCTCTCATCCAACCCAGACTATCAAAACTGAAAAAATTATTGAGAGAAAGACGCCATATTACAGGGGGAGTGCCGACACCAAACACATGAATCTTAATGCCATATTCTCTGGTGAACTCGTTTATTAAATTTAATCTTGTTTCTGCGTTACTATCATATTGGTTAATATTTTGGTTATTTCCCGATGTGCTAAAGCTTCCAAATCCAAAATACTTTATTCCAAGATTGATATAAGATGAAACTGCTCTGTATATCTGCGAATAAGTATGACCCTGAATAACAGGAATTGCCTTAGGCTTGAGGTTGTCGGGCATTTCATGAAAGAACATACAAGAAAAATGTGCAGTTTCAAACGTTTTTTTTTCAACCGTCTCCGGGGAATCTGTTGAAACCGGAACATTGTCAGGTAATATATAATGGTCAGCCCATTGATTTTTTTTATAGAATTCCATAAGAGCGGGGTATAAATCCCTGTATGAAATTTTTCCCTGTTGAACCCAGAACCCTCCTGAATCGAAATAGACCTCGGTTCCTCTCTCTTCTTTCCAATTTCTTATTATTTTTAAAGTGTTCTTTGAAGCAAAAAGGGGAGTAATAAGAACCGAGGCAAAAGGATCCCTTGGATCTCCCGAATCATCCCACAATTGTCTGATTCTCTTGACCCTCCCGGGACTTTCAGTCATTGAAGCTACAAACTTTATTCCTCTTTTTTTATTTTTATATATATTAATCATTCCATTCAAATAGCGAATCAATTGCCTTAAGATTTTGCTGAATATTCGCATATTCCTTTCTTGCTTTTTCATCTCTTTTGATTTCCAATACCTTGCCAATTATGGATACTTCCTCATGAACCTCTTGTTCACGATCGGAGTCTTCCATCATTATTTTTTCTATCAAAGTCCATTTGTCACCAATTCTTATAAATGTATCCGGATCCCCGGCAAGAGACCAAGATATTGAAGATTCAGCATAGTCAGCGTAATCCAGGGTTTCGCTGTAAATCTCTTCAGTGGTCATTGGATTTGCATTCTCCTTCAGGATAATCTCAACGATTTCTCTAAGAGTCTGCTTATAATGCTTTCGCCTTTTTGTGCCTGGTTTTCGATTCCGAAAATATTGCAATATTTTTTTTCTACAACTAAAATTATTCTCCAGGTCGAAATTCCTATTCAAATAGTATGCTTTATATATTTTTTCAATTGACAAGCCCTCAAGGGAATTCCATAGAAAATTCCGATACTCAATATCATTCCGGGAAAATATTCTATCAATCTGGGTCGATAAATTCCTGTCAAGATTAAAGCAAATTGATGGCACTTTATTGAACTCTTCAGCCGAATCAAACCAGTAATCTTTCAAGTGCTTGGAGCGTGTTGGGTGTCTCAATTTCCTTAAAGCCTTAGCCTCAATCTGTCGAATCCTCTCCCTAGTAAGCCCAAACTCTCTTCCAATTTCTTCAAGAGTGTGGTCAATATCGTCTTCAAAGCCAAATCTAAGGTAAAGAACCTCCTTTTCTCGACATGTAAGATTGTGAAGCACATCTTCAAGTAATTCTCTGAGGAAATCTGCATTAAAACATTCATAAGAAGAACTCGCTTTCTTATCTTCAAGATAGTCTGAAAGATATAAGTCCTCCTCTTCGCCGACCCGGCTTTTAATCGAAATTAGCGATTGTAATTCAATAAAGTATTTGAGTTCTCTGATTTTTTCTATATTTTCACTTATTCTTTTAGATATCCTTTCATGAACTAATACATGGTAAATTGGCAATTCGAATCCCAATTCTCCTGAAAGTTCCTCCCGAATTTGCTCAAGATTTACAGGAAACATTTCTTTGGCAATTTCGCAATCACTCGGCTCCCTGCAAAGTCTTTCCCATAAAATCAAATTTACTTTGTTTAGATGATTAATTGTACCCATCATATGCACTGGCAAACGGATAAATCCATTGTTTGCAACATATCTGGAAGCCCTCTGCCATGTCCAGGTGTATCCATAATAGTGAAAATTCTGATCTCTCCCAATATCGAATTTTCCAACCGCGTCAATTAGCCCAAAACAAGCCTCCTGAACCATATCCTCAATCTCCTCGAGAAAAAAAAGGCTATTTGCCGCTTTCAGAGCGAGTCTTAAAAAGCCTTCCACAAGCAAATTCCGGGCTTCAATATCTCCTGTCTGTGCCATTTGAGCAAGGGTTTGTGTTTCTTCGATTTGTGTAATCTCAGGGGTATTCCTCAAATCGTCCAAAAAATAATCAAATGCGCATTTTTCATCATCATAGCCAACTTTTTCTTCATCTGAATACTCATAGCTCGGGGAATCCATATCTTTAATTTCAGGGTGGGTATTCAAATCATCCCATATAGAATCGAATCTTCTCTCTTTTATGTGTTCCTTTACCTTCAAGGCTTTCCTTATTTTCTCATACTCAAGCTCCTTTTGGATTTCATAATCCATACAAGAAACTACCCCGGATACCTGTCCCGAGTCAATCATAATATATTCCCCGGATAATTCTTCCCCTAAATCTGATTTTGAAATATAGGCTTCTATTCCTTGTTCCGAAATATCAAGTATGGTATTCAATACCGATATTCTTAATCTCTCGATTTCATCCAGGATATAGTCATCATAATCAAGCTTTTTCTTCCTGAACCTATCGGTTAAAGAGGATAGTTCATCTAAGGATTCTATGTCCAACACCAGCACAGGGGAATCATTATTTCTCAGCTGAATTATTCTTTTCTTTATTTCCATCCCATCTAAAGCCAACCATGCCCCATAAGACAAAGGGATTTTATCCAAACAAAATAATTCTCTTTCTATTTCCAGACATTCTTGATCTTCAGGTCTTAATGAGCGATATATTTTATCGGTAATACAAATAAAAGCACAATCAATGAAATGTGTTATGCATACTCTTTCTCCATTTTTGGTATTTATATAAATATTTTTATTCACAATAAAATCATTATTATTATCGGTCACAAACCTTCCCTCGTGAATGGAACTATAATTTCTTTTAATTTAAAACAATTATACATTATTTTATTTTCTTCGTTTTTCTGAATATCAATCTGCCAAATATTCAGTCTTCTTTTCTTTCCGGGTTCTTTGCCTGTCAATTTGAAGCCAATACCTTCATAGAAGAAATTGGCAGAAAGTCCATCAGGGCATTTCAGTTTAATGATTGATTTATGATTTCTCCGGGATTCAAGAATTAGCTCCTCTATCAGTCTTTTCCCAATTTGCCTTCTTCGAAATTCAAGCTTCACGCATATGTCGTAAATTGTAACCTGCGAATCACGTCTTTGATGAAATATCAGGAAGCCGACAACTTCTTTTCTATATCTGGCGATAAGAACTTCCTTTTTCTCGATTGAACCAGACACCGCCGATCGAACAATGAATCCAAGACTATCTCGGTTTCTGTCCGCGATGTCCTTTATATCCTTTATATCGCCAACCAAAGCATAATCTATCAGCAAATTGTGGCATTTTTTTGTTGAGTGAGAAGTGGTAAATAACATTGAAACTCCAAAGAAATATCTTTCTTTAATTACTAAGATCCCTGATTTCAGAATTTGATGAATATGCCAAAATTCCTTTCTTAAATCTCACAGTGAATACGAGTTCCAACCACGAATCTACAAGAAAGAATATATAATGCCATGGGTGCATTAAAAAATTGGTGGTTCCATTGAGACAATCGTAAGCCAATTGTTAGGGAAATCATTAACAACAAAGACATGCTCTCAGCTTATAACTTCATACTTCCCCAAGCCAAGTGTGCATTCATTCCTCACGTGAATAAATTTACCAAAATACAGATAAGGCAAAAATGGTCTCAATTCCCCCTGGAAGGTAATTTCCCCCAGATCTGCCCAAACCTTTGAGTCGCCACTTTTCCTCCACCATTGACGGATATATGTATTATCTTTTTTTACTTCTATGCCTTTTGCTGCCTCAATTAGAGAACTGCTGTCGGGTGAACCTCCTCTTCGTTCCCCGATGAGGTAATCAATTCCGATTTCTTCAATGTGCGTGGAAATGGATAAGTGGATAATCCTGGAAATTACCCCTGAAAAATAGCATGAAAAAAGGAGAAGTTGGCTGAATGTTCTCCAATTTTGCCTAATAGGACGGGTTGGTCGAGATGGTTGGACGAGTTCAGAACTGCTTGCGAGGAAAAACCATGTTGACCTTCCCCGGCAAAGTTGCTATACTTTAGCTTGGTTGTAAGAATTCTCACCTGGATAAATTGTGCATAAAGAGGTGATTAGATGGCTTCCATCGCCCATATTTCTCATTCCAGGGGTAAAGCGCCAGCATTTAAAGTGTTTATTGTGGGCGTTATTGCAATTGGTTTATTGTTGTTTTTAGGCTTCAAACTGACTGGAAGAGGATCGTCATACGGTAAAGGACAGATCCCTACCAATGTTGTATTTGAGGCGGTCAATTTACCCCCTCCGGATTCCAATGTTTCAACAAATAGTCCCTCGCGCCAAACTCCAACAGCAATTCCAAAACAACCTCATATTACACCAAAATCTATACCTTCAGGGAGGGCAATGACGCCTCAAAACAACAAAAATGCAGCCATTGTGAATACGCCTTCGAAAAAACACCATGAACGAAAGCCGCCCACCAGGATACAAAGGCATATAGCTCCCATTTTAAGGCATCGCCCAATCCATACCCAAATAGAGAAGCGTCCTACAAATGCGAAATCCACTCCCTCTGACAAAAGGCCAGTCAAGCCAATTTCTCCAACGCGGGCAGGCGCCTCAGAGAAGGAACCAGAAGAAAAGTCGCCGCCGCGAAAAGATCCTGGAGTTCCTATCGTACCTGACGCGAAGCCCATTCCTCTGGAGGATCCGGGAGTTCCTGTAACACCTGAAGCGAAGCCACAAACACCGGAGATTCCGGCTAAAGATGGTTAATTACAGGGACACATCGCAGAGAAAAGTCCGATACCTGATGAGCATGGACTGATCTTTGCAACCCCATATTACCATGCTTCAATAACAATAAATACCCAAAACGGTAATCCGCATAATTAGCTATCAATCTCAAACCTCTTAATCCAGGGTACATACTTCTCTATCTTGCGAAAGAGCTCGCTATATTTTGTAATTTTGCTCACAGTGGGAGTTATCTTGTGTAAATGTTTTCCCGTTCTTTCTTGCTCAAATCCAGCGAATCCGACACAAGGAAGGTCTTCCTCGTTTATGCCTATAACTTTGATGCAATAATCGCGATGTTGAGGATTATCATAAAAATACTCGCGAATAGGAATATTGACAATGGGCCTATGCTGTGGATTAATATTCTTCTTATTAAGTTCGATGATTTTCACGATATACGACACAGCCTCGTTTCTTACTCTTACTTGTGCGGGATCTTTTCTGTCGTAGATTATAAAAATAATGCCCATAGTCCTCATTCGGGCATTTTCCTCTTTAATTCTTGCCAGTTTCTCCACCACTGTCTTCTTTAAGTCTTCATTGTCACGGGGATTTAGTCGTAAGAACTCCTGATAATCTTGAATAGCCTCATTAAGCTTACCTGTTTTTTCATAGAGTAGGCCGCGATAAAAATAAGTTACTCCGTTTTGCGGATCCAATTTCAAAGCTCTATCAAGATCCCCTATGGCCAAGGCATATCTTTCCTTGCGTATGTAAGCTCGTGCCCGGTATAAATAGGGTGCCGACCAACCAGGCTTGAGTTGAATTGCAATGGAATGATCGCCTACCGCTTGATCCAACATATCCAATTCGCGCTCAGCCATTCCCTTATAATTATAAGCGTGGGCGCTTTTGCCATTGATCCTTATCATCTCATTATAATGTTCAATGGCTTTCTTGTATTGACCTGAGAGTCTATAAAATTCACCCAGGCTGAAATGCGCAGGTTCGCAATCTGGACTTAGTTCTATCGCCCTCTTATAATCCTGTAGCGTTTTCTCTTTAGCCCCAATCTGAAAGTGGCACCTGCCTCTGTATAAGAAAGCTCTTGAATAATTCGGCTTGATCTCAATCGCGCGGTCATATAGCGAAATGGCCTTATCGTATTGTCCTTGATTATAATAAACAAAACCCATCAGAGCAAAGCCGAATGGGTTGTTGGGTTTAAGTTTCTGGAACTGCGCAAGATTTTCAAGAGCCCTGCCATATTCTTTCCTATTAATATTATCCTTGGCTTTCTGGAGATATTCTTCATACGGGGTGTCTGCTTCGGCATGGGTATCGGGTATCTCAAATAGCAATAGAAACAGTAAGAAGAATACCAATAAAATTTTTCTTTTCACAAACAATACCCCCTGATATCGAGACATCTATTAAAACTATATTAAGCTACCATGTCATATTTCATAAAAACTCTTCTGTGATACTGTTCATGTGTATTTTTGCTTGGTGGACAAGCAATAACATCGCAAAACCAGCAGCATAGGTTCTCTGTTTTGCATAAAGGCGATATTGCAAATATTGTCCCGCTAAGCATGATCACCTTATGACTGGCCCATCATCAAATTCATTTCCCGGGTCTTCAACAACAGCCTCACATTCAAGTCATCTGCCTATATCAACAGCTGTTTATTCTTTTGCAAGTTGCAGGATTCCTCTATTTCGCTGTTGATTATTATTCCTTCGTCATGGCCTTATTATCGAGTTTTAATGGCCAAATAAATGTGGCGCGACACAATGGACTTCTGGCCAAAGTTACATTATTTCTTGTCCGACGTCTCAACACATTTTCACCGATTTATTGAAATGATTCCCCTGGCTTCAAGCTTCCATTTTGTTTCACAGGTCGTCGGGATAAATGTCTTCTCCAGCAAGGCAGGCTTATCGGTCTTGAATATTCCTATAAGAAGCTTGTCCGTCGTCTTACCTGCTATCGTGGGATCACCAATCAAATCGAAGCAACGGGCAATTGCCGCTTTTTCAACTTCGCTGAAAAACAATGGATTCAGAAATGCAAAAAACTGATTCTGGAGTTTTATGACAAGAAATGGACCATGTGCTTCCGGCTTCAGGAATGTCACTTCCGAATCGGACTGAACTTGACTTGGACAACTGGCCTGAATAAGATCGTCAAATTTGGTAAGCAGCATGGAGAACCTTAGCTCGGCTGATGCCGTTGAATTCAATATTTGCAGCACTGATCTGACTTCATCCTCCACCTCCTTGCTTTGATATCTCACTTTGCGCTTATCGAGATCTTGGTCAGGGATCTTCATCCATTTCGTCAGCTTCTCCTTTGCTTGGCTTGCCTCTACCTCTTCCTTGCCATACTCTTTGGAGGTTGTCCCTTCCGACGCCTCTTTCTTCCCAGCTAATTTACGAATAGTCTCGTCCGACACCTCTTTTCTATCACCCTTATAGGAGGTGATCTCTTCCGGCGTTTCTATCACTTCAGCCGCTTTGGGAGTGGCCTTCTCAAACACCTCCCTCTTGCCATTCTTATTGGAGGTAGTCTCCTCTAATGTCTTCTCCTTTTCAGACACTTCGAGACTGGCTTTCTTCACTACTTCTTTTATGTCCAATTTTTTTACTTCCTTACCCAACTCCGCCAACACCCGCTTCTTATCACTCTCATTGGAGGTAGTCTCCTCCCGCTCTTCTTTCTTCTCAGCCAATTCATGACCGGTCTCGGCCGGCACCTCTCTTCCGTCAATCTCACGAGAGGTGGTCTTGCCCTGCGCTTCTTCCTTCTCGGGCACTTTGGAGATGATCTTCTCCAATGGTTCGTTCGTTTCACCCACCTTGGGAATGATCTCCTCCGCTACCCCCTTCTTATCACCCAGATCGGGGATGCTCTCCTTTTTTTCTTCTTCCTCGTCATTCATATCGGGGCTTGTCTTCTCCAATACCTCCTCCTTGTCACTCTCATCGGAGGTAGTCTCTTCCCGCGTTTCTTTCCCTTCAACCGCTTCGGGTCTGATAGCCGCCGATGCCTCTTTCTTGTCGTCCACCTCGGAACTGGATTCCTCCGATGTCTCCCCTTCGGACTTCCCATCTGCTTTTTCCTTTCCTTTTTTTAATGACTTTATATTAATTATAAGCCAGATAGAATAGATGAAGAACACCAAAATCACCAATACCATAATTGAGAGCATTAACAGTTCAAACATATCCCACAAACCTCCACTACATCTTAGGACTCACTGGATTTTGCAAAGATTGAATTCAGGAAACCATCGGATAATTGCCCATATCTGAAATTCCCATTCTTGTTACTCTGAAATGAACAAAAAGACCCATGTCGATGCCGTGATCATTGAGTGCCCGAGAATTTTCATTGATCTGAAGCTACGCTAACAAACATATTCCCAATTCAAACTCTTGTGCCTTTGTGGTTCCCGTTAATTCCTACAGAAATATTTCAAAGCATTTTATCAAATTCCTTCAGTGCATTCTTTCTCCACCCTTGACATAGAAGTCGTCGAACAATCAATTGATTTGGGTGCACATGTTTCCTGTCAAAAATATTTATTACTATTCAGCTCCCACCACCATGTCATTCCTTCACGAAGCTTTCCCTCGATCGGAGCCAAGGATCTCCCGCAAGAGAGTCGCCCACGCTGTCATCCTGAGCGGAAAAAGATCATCTTACTTTATTCGATCAATCCCGGTAAGAATGTATTTTACTTACTTCCGATGCATAAATCAGCGAAGGATCTCCTCACAACAATCATTCTTATTAATATTTGTTCCTCCATACCACGGGGGTTGAGATTCTTCGCTGTGTTAATCCTCGTAGATCAAGGTAATCCCGTCTTTGAGAAAATCATAGAAGTAAAGTTATTCTCTCGTGATCCGCTCAGAATGACATGCTCAAGTCTTTCTTGATCCGCTCAGAAGGACAAGAAGCCTTGGGAGACTGAATAATTACGCCTGAACCTTTGACAAAAAGTAAATGCACCCAATTGATTTCTAATTCTCCTTTTATTACACCTACAAGCCTTACTTTGGCCATTTTAGGTTGGGGGCGGGCTCCTGACCAGTCCCCCGGAACCCCACTCACATTAACACGCTGGAGAACCTGGGAGCGCGTTTAAGAGACCTTGCTATAGGCGATTCATACGGCCAGAAAGATGGGATATAACCTGACGGATGTATTTCTCAATTCCGGATAATTAACTTTTGACACCTCTTAAAAACCAGGGGGGGTGAATAATTTTTATTTAAGATTGAGACAAAATTAAATTTATAATCAAGTATATCAGCAGGAGACATAATAATAATAGCGCAATTAACATAATATGTATAATAGTTATTAGCGAGCTATTAAATAATTCAAGTTGTATTTGCAACCTATTGATTATATATCAAGGATGGATTACAATATGCAGAATGACGCCAAACAAAGATTATTTACTCGGTTGGGCCTCTTTGTCTTATTTGCTATTCTTATTCTTCTAATTATCCTTTCCTGGTCTGGCTATCGCAACAAGGATTTCCCCCATTGGTTCCTACTTGCTTTCAGTATCCTTATATCTATAGTTGGAATGTTAGGGAAGAGTGCTGGAAAGCCTGAGATCAGTAAGTATTTCATATTCTTTGGTTGGATTGGTGCTCTTTTATCATTTATTTGGCTCGTGCCGAACATCATAGAACTTGCGAAGTTCCCAGAGCAACAATTTTCTAAAGACATGTTTAGATTTGTTATTCGCAGAGAATTTTTTGAGAATCCATCCTGTTTTGATTATAATAAGAGGAATAAACCAATCCTAAAAATTAGAAGTGGATTTCAATATGAATATCCGCTATTGCCGTTGGATAGATTCAGGAAGAAGGATAAGAAGAACGAAAATAGGAATAAAAACTATAAAGATTATTATTTTGATTTCAATTACTTTGGAGACAGAATTAATAAAGACATAAAATCATCAAGGAAATCTAAGAAAAATTCTGTCCGTCGCAAGATATTGAGTTGCTTCCGCTCCATTAGCGAAGTTAAGAGCAAAGTGATGGATGCACGCACTGCGCCACATTATGAAGTGTCTGATAAGAGAAAAAAATTATATATCAAATTGCAGGAATTGATATCGGATGCGGCAAGTTTATCCCGTGTTATTAGAAATAAATACAATATGGTTAACGCAAATAAGGCAAAACCACAAAATGCTATCTTCTTCAATGCATGTTTGGGAGGCATCTATGATGGAATTGGCGATATTCTATTTGAGATCGAACCATTTTCCTGCAAATCGGATGAATTTCCGCAACTGAAAAGTTATTTCAATGAGCGACAAGAAAGAATGTTCTATAAGGATGCTATTGCTTTCTATCAAGAAGCTGACGGGCTGGCAAGAGAGTACACAACAAAAAGTGAACAAAAAACATTTTTTTGCAGGATATATCTCCCGTCTGCATGGATTTGTCTTAAGATCGGCGACCATAGCCTTGCAGAAAAATACATAATAAAGTGGATGTGCTGGAGTAATTACAGTAAGGGCAATCCTGATCCGAAGCAATTTCCTAAGAGCACGAAGGAATTGATTACAAATAGCGACTACTACAAAGAAAATGAACATTATGAAATAATTCGCATTCTCGCTTTACTGCAGCGCATATTGAATAACTGGAATGTTGAATATTCAAGTTTTAACGAATTATCATTACTGGAATGGCGGGATCTGCTATGCGATCTTGACGGGTCAGAGGATGCATCCAAGATAGAAATACGAGAGTTAATATATAAAAAACCGACTACAAAAAAAACATTCAGAAAGCTTAAGTCAAGAGCTTTTATTGAGAATAAGGATAAAGCTCTAATTTGTAGAGAACTCAATAAGATACTACAAAGTGAAGATTTATATAAAAAACATAAGAAACATAAGAAGGATAAAAAGGATCTTATCAAATTTAATCGATCTCTGATCGAATCAATTTTCCCAAAAGAGATTGCGAAGAGCCATCTGCCAATAAACCTGGCGGATATAATGATTCATGACAGATTAAGGCAACATTATGCAGACAAGAATGTCATCCCTTCAGATATTAGAAAACGTAAGGATAAACTGGAAGAAACAGTTCCCTGGATGAAATTGCGCTGCCAAAGGCTGCGAGGTCGTGAGGGAATTCGAATAACGATTGATGAAGAAGTCAGACTAAAGGCAGAAAGCCTCACATCATCAGATGTGGCAATGATTTTTACACCTCAATGCATAAGGGGAGAAAAGCAAAATATTAAGATTTCCCATAGGTCAGTGAGACTAAAATCTGATGATTTAGGAATGGAAAATCAATACGACAGTGCAGAGAGCGATGATAAATTTGTTGTACTTAAAAATCCGCAGCAAAATAGTAGCTCGCGCGTTCACGCCAGAACACAAGTCGCATTCGAATTAAGACATATTATGGATATCGAGATAAATCCAAAATTGGATTCAATTAATAAGTTCGAAATAGATATTGGCACACCTGCTGGCAATAAGACTGATGTTTACTGGATTCCAACGAAAGATTTTATTAGCAGGCCTATTCGAAAGAGCACAAAACAAGAACCCCCAAATGTGATTCTTGGAAGCAGGAAAAATCTTTATATATATCCCAAAGGTGGAGAGCTAGAAAAATCAAGGGCAGCTTTTATCATGTTTTCAATATTATTCATAATCCCTATCTTGATAATTCACTGGGAGGTGAAGGGGATTATTTTCAACTTCCGTTACATTCTCTGTCCTGTCTTTATTATCATTTCTTTCATTATTTATTGTGGATATTATTATTTATCTATTAAAGGTTACGCAACAGATACAAAAACATGGGATCTCGCCAACTTCATCTGTAACGCTCTACCTGTTTTTTTTCTATTATTTGTCTTCTATCAGCTTGGTCTTCTCATGACAAGAATTAACATAATACTTTGTGGTTCTTCGCTGTTTAGTATGGAGGATATTTTAAAATGGTCAGAGTTTCTGATAAGCCTTAAGAATCCCACAAAAAAAACTGGGAATATACGAATTTATAACCTTCTTGAGAAAAAAGAAAAGAAAATAATTAACGCCTGGAATATTGGCACTACTATCAGCGATGAAGATAAAAATACTATAATTGATGGGTTAAATAAAGTATTGAAAACCCAGGATTTCCATGATCAGCAGAATTTCACTGGTATAAATCTACCAGAAGAAGGACAAAAGCTCCAAAAAAAGGGACTGAAGAATTTAGATTCAAAAGAAATCCAGAGATTTAACCGCCTCTTATTTGAATCAATTTACCCACACTGTATAAAAAATCAATCAACATTGCAGAGCTTCTCTTCGTCATATGTATGGTTTGCAGTATTTGAACTGTCAATAATTCTGCTTTTATTGGTTCTACATGTAGGGGCTTTTCAACATCACTATTCCTCGATTCCGCTCTATATCATGAACATATTAGTATTGCTAGTTGCAACGGCTATATCATTTTCATCAATTAATATGCTTTCTGGGAGAAAATTTGCTGCATACCTATTTATATATTACATGTCTGTCGGAGTTCTGGCGTTGAGTCGCCTTGAGAGCTTTTTGGATGTCTTACGATCTCCGATAGGCTATTTGAGTGGATCCTCCCTTTATGAAATAAACCCAATACATGTCTTGTTATATTTTATCCTAATGGTGATTTTTCCGCTGCTAATTCTGCGAATATATGCGGTAAAGCCAAATGCGAAGGCGATTAAGAATGCATGCGATTGTCACAATTTCAAAGGTTCGGGAACTTTCGGAAAAGCTTTTGACGCCTTCTATTGCACATTTTTGGACAAGGATTCGGATTTCAATTTAATCCTGGCAGTATTGGCAATAGCAATACCACTCTGTTTTTCCGTCTGGCAAATCCTGCAGCTAATTCAAATTAAACCTTAGTCGGCAAAATTGGACTTCACAGCAGGCAGCCAAAAGGATCTCGAAATATATTCGGTAACAATCCACTTCCGCTACTTATTTACTAATGATTTCCATACCTGATTAATTTTCGAGTAAAGGAATTTTGAGAAAGAAGTGGAATTGTTTCTTATATTTTGTGGAGGGAATATGATTATGCAGTTTTTCTTCAATCTCGCCGGTAAATTCTCGATGAATCGGCTTGTCTTATTGTCTATCTTGGTATCACTGTTATTTCTTACGGGGTGTCCAAAAAAGGATCCTGTCCCGGGCACGAATCAAATCGAAACAGCACTGAACGAAAAAGCCCCTATTGCCAACATGTCAGAATTGAGGACAAATGCCAAAACTGAGATTTATATACAGAAAAGCGCTTCAATGAAAGGCTATACGGTCTATGACAATAGCGACTACATCCAATGTCTCAATACGCTCAAATTCTCCCCTTCCTTATTGGATTCCGACTGCTACGCATATGGAAGTCATATAATGAAAAGTAGAGATTTTGGGATTGATGAGTTAAAGAATCCAACCTTTTATCAATCAGTGTCCAGAAATGTTTTAAGTAATTTACTGACCCGCATATCCGCCCGAGATCCAGGATCTGCGACAATAAGCGCAAATAATATCCGGGATTGGGCTGCATTAATGTCAAGCCTCAAGCAAAGAGTGGATCCACATATGGCACAAGTTTGGGAATATCTTGATGAAAACAGCAAAAAAATCATCTCTAACTGGCAGGTTGGAGTAACAATTGAGCCGGAGATGCAGCGCACACTTCTAAACGGATTGAATGGTGTGCTTGGTGAAGGGGATTTTTTCGATAAAGATGCTTTTGGCTCCCTCGGACTTCGGAAAGAAGGACAGAAACTTCTAAAGAAAGGGATTAACAATCTGGACAACCAGGAAATCATGACCCTGAATCGCCTGGTAATTGATGCTTGTTTTCCAATCGCAATATCCAAGTGCAAATCAAGCGAACTTCCCGAGACAATGCTGATTCTGACCACAGGTGTGAATAATGTGGCTGGTTACACCAAAGAAGAAGAAAGTATGAAAGCTATTCGCAACCTTATAGACAAAGGGTACTATTTTGATATTATCGTTGTGGAAAGCCAATACATCGGGCCAATATGGTCGATAAGAAAGGGACAAAAGACCGGAAAGAGCGGACTGATCGGAAAGGACTTGAACAAAGACGGCAAGATTTCGCTTGGAGAGAATCCCAATAAATACAACTACAAGGAAGCTTTCAAGTATCAAGGAACACGGCCTTTCTGCATGTTTATTTTCTCCAAAGACAAGAATAAAGGCGAAAAACTATTCGAGGAAATCTCGGAAAGAGTGGGCAAGGCTAAGAGAATTCACTTCCCCGCTGAACCGCGCTGTTTAAGCATCAAGAATTTGCCAATTTATAAAGGCGGTGTTCATCTTTATGATCCAACCCATCTGAAGGATGGATTTGTTTATGTGACGCATAAGAGGAGCAAGAATAGCGATGAGAATAAATCCGAATTATTCATAGAGACTGATAGACCTGCGGATCAAGAAGTGGACGTGAATTGCCATATTATCGGACTTAAGGGAAAAGACCTACCTGAAAGCTTCGAGAAAGGTCTTCAGGTAACCACCTATCCCACCAAGCAGGGCAAATTGGGTATCGCCTTGCAGCTTAATGCAGTTCCGCCGGAAGGATGGAGGACTGCATGCAGGATAGATCTCGTAAGGAAGTTGCCAAAGTGGATCAGCGGCTACTCTACGGAAGATGACTCGAAAAAGAAAAGTTTCGATAAAATTTATCTCCTCGAGAATATGCTGGATACAATCAGAAACAAACTGTCAGATTATCCGGATGGATACATTTATATTATTATACGGGGGTGATTTGAAATGCTGGATATTATTTTTCCAGCTCCCAATGGCGTGCCAGAAATCTATTGGAGTATGTACAGGATTTGGTTCCTTGTGTGCGAATTCGCGATTTTCTTCATAATCCTTACAATTTACATGCTCTGGACATATCGCATGCATTTTATCAGCAAAATAAGTGATATGTACGACCTTGCAACACCTATTCGGTGGACCTTGGTCTTCTTGGCACTGGGAAACTTTGCTGTAGCTTTTGTTGCCGCGCTTTTGAGCATCTATAAGTATATGCTTCAGTGGCATGTAATCTTTTACTTATGTCTCACCGGATTGATTGCTTTCGTTTTTTTCTCAACCATTTTCTATTTGATTGCATGGTACAGATTTAAGCCAATATTCAGTCCAATACGAAAACCCAGATATGAACAGGAGGGATACAAATGAGTCGCTATGCCGCTGGAATCGGGGGTACAGGAGCCCGCTGTCTTGAAGCTCTTACCTATGCCTGCGCCGCAGGTCTCTTCGGAAAAAGCCCGCTACTTGATGATGACGGTCGCCCGGTCATCAGAGAAAAAAAACATGTCACGAGCCCGGAAATCCCCAAGATAATTATGACACTCATTGATCAGAATGTCTCGTGCGGGAATATCGAGCGCACTCTCAATCTTATATCCTTGTATAGAAGTTCTCGGGACATTATTGATCCCACAGTTGATTCTGATTTCTTCTCAGCGGAGGTTGAGCTATATAAGGATTTTAATGAAGATGAGGTCTGGAAGCCTGTGGCAAAAGGGATTCGATTCCGTGAATATATCGGATATGATGATGCCAAAAATCAATTGAGCTCGCTCATAGGGAAGCCGGGAGCCAAAGATGAAATAAATGAAATAAGCAAGATTATCGATCTTATTGAGCTATTCTACTCCGAGGAGGAGCTTAACATCAATCTGGAAGAGGGTTTTGTAGGAAAGGCAAAAGTGGGTTCAACGGTAATGGCTCTGCAATGCGAAAAAGCTTTTGATAAGGAAGGTTTTTTCGCCAAGATGGTTGATGAAATAGAGGGCCAACTTTCATCCGGTCAAGTAAGAATGTTCATTTTTGCGTCTATTTTTGGCGGCATGGGAGCTTCGGGATTTCCCACATTTGGAAGCGCAATTAGAAAGAAGTACACTGATAAAGAGAAGAAGAAGGATCGGGACTTCTCTATGGGAGGCGCTCTTCTGTTGCCTTACTTTTGGTTTGATACCGTTATGGGCGGAAAAGGAGAAGTAGATCTCAAATCAACCAACTTTACCTCGAAAGCCAAGGAAGCACTCAAATATTATTACGAGCTGTTTCCCATCACCAAGGATAAATGGGAAGGATACTACAATTCTCTCTACTTCATCGGGGACGATAAACCTCGCAAGGTGAAGCAGACGGTCAAGGCGGGGGCGGAGCAAAGAAATCCTTCCCATTATTGTGAATTTTTGTCTTCCCTCGCTGCTATACATTTCCTCAAGGACGAGGAAGCGCACAACAAGACATACTTCTCCACCAGGGACGACGATGTGAAAGCATATTTTGGAGATCTTCCGGCAAACAAGTTCTTGAAAATGCAAGAAAGGCTCCTCCATTTTACAACTTTCGCCAAGGCGTTCAAATTCTACTACGACGTATTTCAAGATTCCAGATTCGAGACATACCGCAAGAATTTCAAATGGTTCCATCAGAAATACAAAGATCTGAATAAAGAAAAACTTAAGCCGCTCAAGGAATTTGTTGATTCCTACCTGGCATGGCTTGAAGATGTTAACACATCCGATGACAAGGTTCAAAGGGAATACAGGATGTTCTCAAATTCAACATTCCAAGAGGAAGGTGGGAATATCTCCAAGATACTATTCCCAAGGTTCGTTGAAGGGGTAATTGATGAACACAAATTTGCCAATCCCCAATCCTCCATTCATATTGGCAAAGGACACATTAACTTGCTGGAATTGATGAACAACATGCCGGGAACCAGGGAAGACGACGCAAAGAGCGCCGAATCAAGATTCATCAAGATGCTTTTCAAGGCTTGTAAACATTTGTGCAAGTTGAATTATAAAGAGCTCTACCAGGAATAATAATAGAGGAAGGTGAACAGATATGGCTTTTAATTTGCCTTCATTGGCCGCGAAGCAAGAGGGGTTTAATCTCACGGATACGGATCCGGGTCTATGGAGAAATGATCGCACATTGTTGTGGCAGTTAATGAACTATCTCACTGTTTCCAAGGATACAGATCCCGAGGGATATGAAGGGGGAATCCCCACAATATGGGCCAGGTTCTATATGTTCAATGCGGCGCTTTATGATAATAAACATCCATTACATTCCAATGTCCTTGCGGAATGCGTGGGATTGAGGGCGCTGATTGAGCTGAAAGATGTAATGAAGGAAATGACGGGATTGAGAATTGAATCCTTCGGCTTCAAGAGGCCCAAAGAAGACACCCGGGTTGGAAAAGTTATCACCAATCTCAATTGGCCCCGGGATTGCAATGACGAGCTTTGTATATATTATGCCAGCCTTGGAGAGAAGCGGAGTGTAATCGGAGCCAGGTTGACCAAGAAAATAGTGACGGAAAAAGAGGGTAAGAAAGAAGAAAATAAAGTAGAGGAGTTCTTTACTCCCACAAAGTTGGGCGCATGGCTCTCCGATGTCGTTCCCTGGATTGACAAGAAAACAAAGCGATTTGGGATTCCTGATCTTCATTATGTGAAGGGCGAACTGTTTGAAACGAAGGAGCTCAAAAGTGAAGCCGACGTTAGGGAAACCATCCGGAAAGATCTGCTTACGATTGTCGAACAGATGAAAAAACACAGTACTTATTCGGATTATAAGCTGAAAAGCAGGGTTGATGATTCGGAGGCTGTCGTCATTATGCCTGCTGATAAATATGATGATGATCGGAGCATAATATATGCATACTACTCTTATGCATTTATGAAAGATTCCATCGGACATATCCTTCAGAATAAGAGTATGGACTGCAATAATCATATAGAGATTATGAGGAAAAAAGTTGATAAAGAGAAAAACCGGATAACCTGGTCAAATCTCTGGAAGCTAAAATGCGAATGGATCAAACCCCAGAGCTGCTTTTTCACAGAGAAAATCCTTGAAATTGAAACTCAGCCAAATCATCTGCTCTACGATAAGAAATATGAAAATCTGGTTCCCCCCATCGATGAGAAAATCCTCGATTTCTTCCCTGTGAGTGCCATCAAGGATATATTCTCGTGGGGAAATATGGAAGTTGAGGAGGCTCCAAAAAGAACGCGGAGGGTGGAAGTAAAGCTTGAAATCCCTCTCACAGGCAAGAATAGCTTTGTCTTCTTAAAAGAATATAGTATCACTATTAATGAAGAAACCGGGGAAGTCATCAGTGGGAATATAGAAAGACTGGAAAGAACGACTCTTGCGATCTGGCCAAATTTTAGAGATAGTGAAGAGATAAATTTCGGGCACGTCTGGAGCAAATATTTTGTAATTCTTAACAATCTGGGAAGCTACGGGAAGGAGATTATTGAGAACATTCGGGTCAGGACTGAATCGGGCAAAATGTCAGATATTATCATCAAGGGGCAAAGGGAACCCACGATAATGGAGATGGATTCATTTCCAGAAGCGATTATCTGCGAGAAGGACGGCAAAGCGCTTGGAATATTGTTCCCGAGAACATGGGATGAGAAGGAGCCGGGCAAAGAAAAATATATCCCACAGATAAAACCTGACAAAGAGGTTACTCTTGCTCTTGATTTCGGAACATCTAGCACATGTTGGAGATATACGCTTGACGGTAAGGAGTTACAGAAATCCGGTATAGATTCATTTGTTCTGCCAATATTGAGAGCGGATGACAGGTACTATGAGTCCGGGATATTTGGAGATTTCTTATCATCAGCAACAGGAATTGAGGATAATTTCCTGAGCATGTTCAGGAGGCGACATCTCCAACCCGGCGATTCCGAATACAAGCCTATAAAAAATGGACAGATCCTATTTTCCAGAATTGAAAACACCGATATTCTTACGAGGTTCCTGGATTTGCATACACTTGATAACCTGAAATGGGAAATCGGAGCGAAACGCGAATATGTTAAGATCTTCCTCAGGCACATTCTTCTTCTAATAATGGCTCAACTCCGATCTCGAGGAATTGGCAAGATGGAGAGAATCCGATTCTCGTATCCAAGCACAATGCAAAAAGATGACAGAGGAGATTTCCAGAAGCAGTTTAAGTCGGCTATGAAATGGATTAAGCAACAAGGATTGGGAGTGGATATTACCTGGGACGAAAAATCGGATGACAACTTTAGAAGCGAAGCGCTCAGCGCTGTGACTTATCTTAGAAATATTATGGGAGTCAAAGCCGGAGGAGAATACCCGGTTGTATGTCTTGATATCGGCGGCGGAACAACCGACATTGCAATTTGGGTGGGTGGCAATTTGGCGCTTCAAACCTCAATACGTCTTGCAGGGAACATAATCGCAAGTTATGCGGGAAGCGACCCACAGTTTGTCGAATACATAGCCCGGATAATGAAGTGGGAAGAAGACGATTTTGCGAATCAATTACGAGGAAATAAGAAATTCTCACTTTTCAATTACGTTATGAAGAACAAGATGGACAGATTTCTCGATTTCTATGACCATGATGTCAAAACTGCGGGGGGAGTGCCTATAGGTATGAGGAGGATGCTCCACCTCATATACTTCACATTCTCGGCATTGCATTTCTATACCGGGATGCTATTCAAGTACCTGGAATCCCGTTCACCGGGAATGCGGTGGAGCGATCCGTTGATCGTTATCACAGGAAATGGGAAGAAATTTCTTGATCTCTTCCAGGCAGACCGAAAAAAATCTGTTGAGTCTTCGCTAATGGATATGATGAAGAGGGGATCGCGAGAGGGTGTAGCTGGAGATGAATTAATAAAAGAAATTGACAGACCCACTAATGAGCCAAAAGATCCAAAAGAGGTTGTATCATGTGGGCTTCTTCTTCCACACATCGAGATCGACAAAGATGCAGAGAGCTTTTTTGTCTATCCCATTGGCGAGGAGGGGTATAAAATCAATGGAAATGATGTGGGATACCTCGATGATTTGAGGACTATTTTGAAGTCTGGCGGAGGGGCAAAAATAGAGAATCCCAACACTTTCCTCAAGTTGGAACTTTTTCTGACATCGCTTCAAGCCGAGTCCATCGGGGAGAAATTGGCTCGATTCAATTTCAGTGATAACTGGAAGAATTACAATAACAAGCGCGTTCAAGCACGCATAAAAGCCGGTATCAGCGATTCAATCAACCTCATAGCTAATGGGAAACAGCCTCAGCAGCCATTTTTCACAGAGCAGGTCAAGGAAGTTATTGGAGTCTTATGGAATGGAGCGAGCATGAACCATTCAGTCTCGGTAACAACCGCTGCAAAATGAGAATGTCAAAATTCAATCGCGAATTGGTGACTGGCAGTGTTTTTGTGAATTTTATTTCCCGAAGCAATGTGGTTTCTATTTGATTTGAGAGAGAGAGCGGGGGATCATTTATGAACAATGAGGAAAATGATCAAAATATGCTGAAGAGAGAAGATATAACTGATTGGCAGGGCTTTTTGGATGCTCTCAAAAAGCGTGCGACCTTGGGAACAAAGCGCACATGGGAGTTTCTGGATCCAACCGCACGAGCCATTATAAATTCTTATAATCTGGGACTGACGATGAAACCGGGTTCTCAGGATCGCATTGTTGAATCCCTCAATATAATAATTTCCAGCGATAAGGAGTTCTGTAGTCCTGAACTATTGGAAAATCTGCAAATTCCCAAGGATACCCAGATCGATATCCAGGCCGCCCTTGACGCTACTGACCCAAAAGAGCTACGAAAGAGCAACAGGCTTCTCCTTAAAAAAATATTTAAAGGGTTGATGAGGGAGGTGCAAAGCAAAAGGGGGGAAATGGAAGAAATTGAGGAAACACGATCGTGGGAATCGAGACAAACTGGAGCGGATAAAGAAGAATCTGCAAAGAAACCCGGTATTTGGGCACGCCTCAAAGGAAAATTTGTACCAAAGAATGAGAGAAAAGAGATGGAGGGTGTCTCAGGCGAGGAATCTCCGCCAAGTCATCGCAAGATTGTTATTGGAATTGTTTCAGGAGTCATTGTATTACTCATCATAGCATTTTGCCTCACATATTTCTTTCGGTCAGGAAATAAAGTAAGCAAAGCGCCCATTACCACACAGAAGCCCAAGGTCACAACAACGCAATCACCCGTACGTATGTATAAAAAATATAGACAGAGGGATTTTCTCCTCTCGAAGGAAGAGATAAGGTGGCCCAATCTTTGCGGCACATTGAATAAAAACCAAGAACTGCCACCGGAAAATCAATCTAAAGCAAAGAAGCGAATTTGGGAGAGTCTGAACTGGGACGCGAAGGATGCCATATCCGAATGGAATAAGACAAAGAATCCAAATGGGCCAGATGATGATGCAAAAAAATTTATAATTCTGAGTCTTAATTTTCTTATTAAGGATAAAGACAGGAATTTCTATGATTCTGGCATCTTTGATATGAATAAAATCATTATCGAGCAAAAAGACAAAGAAATAGCAAAAATTGACAGAAATGAATTGAAGGACTGGCAAGTCGCCTATCTAAACCGACGCATTCTTGAAGGCACATTTCCACAGGTCATAAAGTCTGTGGCGCCAGTTGAATTTGCGGGTGTCACTGTAACTCCCACGCCGTCACCGATAGGCACACCCACTCAGACTCCCCATCCAGGAAATTATGCAGCCGGCTCGACCCAGATACAAAATTGGCATATAAATCTGCTAATTGCGTTAGCTGTTATCTTCATTGTTTTACTTGGACTTGTGCTTTATCTTCTGTTTCTGATCCACAATAAGATATTTCTCGAGATATGGCCAAAAAGTGAATTAGACAAGAAAGCCCTTTACGGGCTTGTCAAAGATGTCAAATCTGACTCAAGATTCATAATGGAAGCATTTACCGGCGATTCAGTAAGAGATGGATATAAGGAATTTGGGAAGAATACTAAAGGACTTGTTGAAAAAATATCGCAAATCAAAGAAATTAAATCACAATTGGATGAAATTAGTAAAAATAATCTACAGATGGAGCAAGCAGTTTCCGCAAATTTCGATAATATAAACCGGAAAATTGAATGGTTGAACACGACTATCGGAAAATACCTTGATGATAAAGGTATTAGATATAACAAATATGTACAAGAAAATAAAATCATCACCACTATTAAGAAGAACGAAAGGGACGAACTAGAAGATGCCGGCGGCTCAGCATTATCGCGTAAGATTTTGGGGGAACGGTTCATATCTTTAATAAAGGCATATAACGATGGCGTGCGATCCAATAATGACGTTCATTATTTTAGTATAAGTAAGGCATGCGATGAATTGGCGGAAACTCAGTTGACTGGAAATCGGGAGCTTGAATCATTTCGAAGCGGCCCGATTCTGCTAAGCAGAATTGGGGAGTATTGGCTTCTCATGCTTAATCCTTATGACTCCAAGAATAGAGATTTTCCGCAATTGGAAGCTTGTTTCGAAGTTAAATTTGAAACAAAAGACAAGGATAAATCCCCGGTTTCGCCCTCAAGAATCAGGATAGACAAACTCGGATATTGCAAGGAAATCAAGATGCCCGGGGGGGATAAAAAAAGGTGGGAAATTGTATCAAAAGGGAAAATAACCATAAGAAATTTGACCGGTGCCAGTGTAACTGGTTACAGAGATGGAGAACATGAGGATCCTCCCAAGCCCGATTTTCAGGAGCAAATTAAAGAAGAGGATTTTGAAAATACTGGAGTATCGGCAAGAGAGTCAGATAAGGCTCATTCACAGGAAACCTCCCCTCTAAAAGAAATACATCGAGAAATGCATGAACAAACCGAGAAGCCGCCTGTTAAAGAAGAATTCGCGTCATACAAATCCCAGGAAGTGGTTGACCAGCCAAGCCAATTCGTTGATGAAGATCAATATGAATACTATGGTGAAGAACGCTATGAAGAAGAAATGGAATACTCGGGAGAACAAGTGGCATCTGAATTTGAAGGAGAATATGAGGGAGAATACAAGGAGAATCAATATACCGATTATCAACAAGAAAATCAATATATGGGCGATCAGATAGATGAGATCCCTCACCAAGTTCGACAAGAGATCTTCGAGACTTCATTGCAAAGAAAAGAAAATGAAAAACTGGAGATACAGGGTGAGCCCGCGTTTGATAAATCTGATATTCAGGCGAAAAAAAATGAATATGAGAATCAGAAAAGTTTGCTGAAAAGGGGAAAAAAGAAAGATACTGCGGCATCTCATGGGTATAGGGCGCGAAGAAGACCCTCAGCGAATAATTATGATCACTTAAAAACAAAGGTTCGCTTGGACCCACTGAGAGTAAAAGAAGGTGCGATAGTCCCACCCTGGAATGAAAAGAAGCAGCCAGAAGTACCACAGCAAGCCCGATTCGCTTATGATGGCACTCCGACAGGTAACTTCAAACCGACACCAGAACAATTCGACAAGGATGTCGAAGAGGAGATTAAATCCGTTCTTCAGATATTGAATGGGTCAAGTCCCCTTGAACAGAGATTTTCTCTGTTGGAACCAAGATTCAATAGCCTTGTCGAGGCAACCGTCATCCTTGTCCCGGATCCATATAAGAAACCGGTATTGGGTCCACAGGAATATGCCCCATTCCTCGTTATAAAACTCGGGGACAAGTGGTTTGCATTCGTCAATCCCAGGTGTGCTAAAAAAATAAATAAAGACACCCTTAAGTGCTGTTTCGATCCATCAGTAGAGTTAGTAAAGAAATTTAAAATGGTGACTGAAATTTCCGTGAGCAATCTGAGAATTGATCGTCCGGCTTTATTAAAAATTGCCATTGACTCTCCATCCACGGGCGATAGCAAATGGTGGCTGAATGACAGGGGAAGTGTATCATTAAGGAAATAGAGATAAAAGGGAGGAACCGACGGATAGGAATTCATTTTCCAACCACAACTATTAATATGCTGAGTAAGCGAAAACTTAGAGCGGCACTTCTTGCCTGCCCTTCGTAATACATATTTGACATCCAAGCACATGTCACCAGAAGATAAGCAGAATAACCTTCCTGGTTGTGGATCGGTGAGAAGGCAAATGTAATGCCGCCGGATATAATGGGTAGAACTGCCTCACATATTACTTAACGCCTGTTTTTGTATGCCTTTCGTCTGGACCACTTGACATATTTATTTCCGCTCAATTCCATGGTACTTCTCAGAACAAATGTCCAAATTGGTCTTTGAAGGGCAACCGCTCTGCGTCTTTAAAAAAGATTTCGGACAATATTTATCAGATTTGCTATATGATCTGGGGCGAGGCACAATTCGTCTATATCCCATATTTTTGATATTCCAGCAAAGGGTACTGTAGCAAAAATCGAGTATAAATTCCTCCTTCGAAATACCATAGAGCCCTTTGATGTGAAGCCTTGTATTAAGCTTTTCCTGATTATCAATCAGGTCTTTACCTCTCTTTCCATGCTCCCTTCTGAACTTTTCCGGACTACCGTGTTGAGGATTGATGGTAAGTGCCTCCACCCCTCCCTCGTTCCAGGGTCGAATCCGTCGATTCGCAGTTTTCGGGTTTACTCCGAAAAACCGTGCAATTTCGTAAAACCTAATTTTATGCCTTGTCTTCATCACTAAAAGCATGAATCTTATGCATATAAGCTGTCTTGCATTTTTTGCACTTTTAGTCTCTCTCAATAGTTGACCGGGAGTGCCAGATTTCTTATTCGATAATATACAATGTCTTCCCATAGAAATCTATTTCTACATCATATTCAATTTTCATGTTTTCGAGCATTTCTTTTTTGAATTACTATATACCTTGAATCCTTTGTTAAAGTCACTTGAAATATGTCATATAATTTATGAAATGAAGCACTAAGGAAGGCAGGCAGCAAGGAGTTTGCCCCTTGCTGCCTGGACGAGACTATTTTCTAAAAACGACAATTCGATGTGTCTTTCCGCCCGGGAGGGAAGCATATTTTTCACGCCATTGTTTCATTTTATGAGCTTTATTCTTATCCACAACGACAGCGGCTATGTAGAACTTTTCTCCTTTATGAGCATCTTGTTCCTGACCTATACCGACCGGATCCACCGCGAAATCTCCGCTTTTATCAGTACTTTGTTGATACCACCAGCCAAACCGCGCATTCTTTACAAGAATAACAAGGACTTCCCCTGGCTTCAGTCTAGCATTTCCAAGTACACTGATTTCCTGGTCAACCTTTCCACCATGTTTGGGATATTTGATTTTTACAACCTTTGATGTAATCTCTGGCACCTCGCTCTGTGCCTTTGCCACAAGCCCGCATATCAATATGGAGCAAAGAATGACAGAAATTAATAGAACAATAGGCTTTCTCATTATAGTATCCTCCTTTTTAATCAATAATTCAGGTCATTTAATCTTGACCATGACTCGATGCATCTTCTGATAAAAGAGTGCAGTCTTCTTTTCCCATCAGAGGATTTATGGTGCTATGGTGAATTTCAGATCGTGCTCCTGTAACACACATCTAAAACCTGATGTATCTTTCACAAAGAACTTCACATCATACTTGCCGGGAGTGAGTGATAATGTAAAATTCTTGGTGGCTCTCCCTTTCGCATCAGTCCTGAATCTCGCAAAATCTACCTTTCCCCCATTGCGATAGGGTTCGTATTTATCAATGAGCAATTTGTTCCCTGGCTTTCCAGGCTTTCCGTTAAGACAAAGCATGTATAAATGATTTGGCGTTAAGCCTGAAAGTTTCACTTGCCCCTTCAAAACACCTTTACATTTTCCAAAATAAGTAAGCTTCCCTTGTGCACCGTCTTTCATCGAAAGCAATTCTATCTCTTCCTTGCCTGAAAATTGTGCATAACTGTAACTAAAAGAAGAGACACAAAAAACGATGATAAGAAATAAACATGATAAACCTATGACTGTCTTTCTACTGATTTTCATTGCTAATACATCCTTTCATTTACTAATTTGAATCTGCCGCTCAAAGCGGATGTTATCCAGAACCTATTTTCTTCAATCACCTCCTCCTGCATCTTTTAGCAATCGAATCATTTCCTCTTTACAGTGATTCGATGTGTCTTTTTATATGAGAGGTTGGCGTACTTATGGCGATACTGTTTCAATTCATCTGCCTTGGCTCTACTGACAATGACCGCAACAATATGGAATGTGTTACGAAGCTCACTTTCATTAATCTTCTCTGTTAATTGCCGTGGATCCAACTTGTTTTCGCTAATCAGGTTTATAATGGTCTTTTTATCATCAATCTTCTCTGCAATATTGAGGGTACTACCATCATTGAGTGTAATATTCCCGATAGTGACTTTCATCTTCCCGGCAATCAAAATTAGCTGTTCCAACCTTGCCAGGATCCCGTCTATTTTCTCGTTATTCTTCATGCCTACTAAGACCTCCGATCGTATCCGATAAAAAGCTTGGATAGTCTGCCACTTGGCAAGCAATTATCGCAAAAATGTGAGCGAACTGCAATATTCAAATGCTCATAATTCATTTCTTGCTGAAGCTATCAAACTGTAATAACCATCAAGATTACCTTTTATAGACAATCACCATATGACTATATTCACCAAAGGCTGTTATCCTCTTGTTTAAGGCATCCTTATATTTTTCGAGATTACCAGTAGCATCAATAAGGACAACAATCTTCATGCTATCTCCAGTGTTCGTTGAAGGTTCGAAATTGATTGTAATGGGGCCAAAATATCCATTATTATCGACCTTATCTGTATGCACTACATAGTCCCAACCGATATTACCACCGGACTGCTTCATGACAACCAAGACCTTGCCTGATTCCAGTATCTTTACTTTTCCCTTCAACTCAACTCTTTTTACTGAAGCCTGGTTCGCAGGAGATACAATATTAATGTCAGTTACTCTCCCTGATGGCGATGGAATTGGAAAAGGTGTTTTTGGAGTTGGGAGAGGAGTAACACTTGGCGGAGGAGGTGGTATGGATTCTGTAGAAGTTATACTTGTTGGAAGAATCGTCGGAGAGGGAGTTTTTGGACTTGATTGTATGAGTACGAGCACAGTAATACAGAATACAATTACCAAAGCTAGTATCACCGTTATAGTTAGGCTTATGGTAACTATTCAGCCCCTAGTAATTCATCGGCATAAAGGATTTTCCCAGGAAAGCG
>JAIORV010000201.1 GCA_021107945.1 Vulcanimicrobiota bacterium
GTAGCGGAGGTTTTTAAACCTCCCATGAGATTAACCCCCGGATTTATCCGGGGGATAGAAGGAATCCCACTCCCCGTCTCTCTCACAAAACCTTGAGACGCTTCAGCGTCTTCCCGAAAAGGAAAACAGATAATGTGCAACGGAGGTCAGAGGTTGAAGAACGGATCCAATTTCCCGTTTCCCACCTCCCACTTCCCGTCTCCCAAGATGTAGGAGGGAAAACATGGTGACTTTTATAATAGCTTTAATTGCAATTATAATTATATTTATTATTATGTTTGCTATGATAACGTATTTCATGCCCATCTCCCTCTGGATAGAGGCATTGTCAGCGGGAGTCCCCGTACCTCTTGTTGCACTTTTTACAATGAGGTTACGTCGGGTGGATCCATATATAATAATCCGGAATTACATCAAGGCAAAGAAAGGAGGAGTGGATGTTTCTACGGATCAACTGGAAACTCATTATCTTGCAGGGGGAAATGTCTCCCGGGTTGTAAACGCAATGATTCGCGCAGACAGGGCAGGATATTACCTCACATTTGAGCGAGCCTGCGCAATTGATCTTGCCGGAGAGAGTGCGCTTTCAGACAAAGAGCGAGGAATTTGGAAATATTTTGAAGAGGGATAAAACCTGTAATATCTCTGCAGGCTATTGACTTTAACCAATTTTGGTCGAATAGTGGGGCAAAGGATTTTTCATCATATTAGTGAAATAGTTTGATAAATAGTATTTGAAACAACCGGGGTTGAAATTCTCCGATTATATAAAATTGATTCCTGGTATTGTTTTATAATTCAATATAAAAATATTTTTAAGGGAGGCAAATCATGACTATAATGATTACCTTGGGAGCTATATTATTTGGCTTGATTATCGCTTATGCCATTATCTCCTACTTCATTCCGATTAATCTCTGGCTTCAGGCTCACTTTGCCGATGTTCATATTCCGATGACTTCACTTTTCGGCATGAGGTTAAGGCGTGTGGATCCAAATCTAATCGTGATCTCGATGATCACCGCTCACAAGGCCGGAATTTCACTGAAGGTGGACGATCTTGAAAGTCACTTCCTTGCAAAGGGAAATGTCGGGCGTGTTATCGAGGCGCTTGTTGCCGCGGATAGAGCGGGAATCGCTCTCACTTTTGAGCGTGCATGCGCGATTGACCTTGCGGGACGAGATGTCCTTCGAGAGGGTGTTCAACCCAGCGTTAACCCGGTGGTTATCAGCATCGATAACATCATCGGAACCGCTCTTGACGGAATTCAACTTATGGTCAAGGTCAAGGTTACTGTGAGAGCAAATATCGAACGCCTCGTCGGTGGAGCTACACAGGAGACCATTAAAGCCCGTGTTGGACAGGGAATCGTGGCGGAGATAGGCTCTGCGAAATCATACAAGGATGTTCTCGAGAATCCTGATAGAATTTCAGCCCGTGTTCTGGATCTGGGACTTGACTCAGGAACCGCATACGAGATTCTCTCGATTGATGTTGCAGATATTGATGTGGGTAAGAACGTTGGTGCGCAATTGCAGGCATCCCAGGCTGAAGCTGATATGAGAACCGCAGAGGCGAAGGCGAGGGAGAAAAGAGCCATGGCGGAAGCACGCCAAGAGGAAATGAAAGCTCTTGCAGAGGAAAAACGCGCATTGGTCATCGAGGCAGAGGCACAGGTGCCGATGGCGCTGGCAGACTCTCTGCGCTCCGGTAAAATGGGATTTATGGATTATTACAACCTGCAAAACATCAAGGCTGACACATCAATGAGGAAGTCAATTGGCAGCCCCAAGGCATCGTGAGGTATCTGATTTATTGAATTTATTCAGAATCTTTACTAAAAGGACAATGGAAAAAAAGAAATTTGACTAACGCCCAGGTTTAAGGCTGGTCAGGAGACCAGCCTCTACCCAAGCTTTATGCAGGTTTAAGAATTGTCCAGAGTGTGAAATTCGATTTAAACTCTGCGCCTGCACTGAACTTTTTTCAGTGTTCTCCGCATTCTTTGCGGTGAATAGTTACAAAACAACCTCCATTTAAAATTAAGGGAGGGACTTTACAATGGATATATTGAATGCCGCCGTGTCGGAATGCGGCCCGTTTTTTGTCATATTTATTATCATCATTGTTGTGGTTATTAATGTAGTCTCAAACATGCAAAAGATGAATAAAACGGGTGGAAGTAGCGGGAATATTCTGGGAAACTTCGGTGAAGCCCTCAAGAAGATGGGCGATACAACTACCTGGCAGGGCGGAGTTTCCAGCGGAATGATTAACTCGCAATCCCCCACATTGTTACGTCAAAAGAAGAGACCGCCCATTAACTGGAACCTGATCAAGCTCAATATGACACCCGAAAGGATTCGGGAGTGTTTTGATATGGACGCCCTGAAATCGGGTGTTAAAAAAGAGGATCTGCCAAAATATGTACATACTGACAGGTTGAGGAATTATTTTTCAGAGCCACAGTTAAGGGATATGATTGACCTGGATTTCTTTGAGAAAGGCCACAAAAAACTCGAAGAATTTGTCCCCATATCACAATCTATAGGTTCTCTGGCTCCGATCGCTACCCATAAGAAGCCTGAATCGGCGCGACCCAAACCGGCAATACATTGGGAAGTTGTGAAGGAAAGAATGCCTTTCAAGACCTCGTTTGAATCTGGAGTTACCGAGTCTATAAGCGACAGTTTTGCAAGAGAGTCAGTAAGCGATAAATTTGAAACGGAAAAAGTTTCGGAAAAGATGCACAGGGAGGATATGTTCGACTATAGTCGGGCGATTTCCGACCAGACACAGGAGCCTGCATTCAGCGTTGAAGAAATCCGCAGAGCGATGATGTGGAAAGAAATTTTATCTGATCCCCCGTCGGTCCGCGCATACAAGAGGCATCTATCAGGATCCGGGGGGCGCAGGAGAAGCTAGGAAATAAGCATATATCCACCACTGTTCATCCACAAAACTAGGGCGCTGTCCCTAGTTTTTTATTTATTGCGTAATCTCTGTGTCCTCTGTGGTGAAAAAAAATCCGTTATCGGGACGGGGACGTCCCTCCTACAGATCTGACCTTCGTTCGCCCTGTAGTGTCTATTTATCAGGGTTGGGGGGCACCTCCTGCACATCTGTTCACTGAACGCCGTTCGCCGAACGCTTCGTTCATCATTCGCCACACGTCGTTCGCAGTTTTTCTTCCAGGTAAGAAGCTGAAGCGTCTGAAGTAGTGTGGGTTGTGTTCATTCTCTTTTTCCCCCGGATGAATCCGGGAATTGTTCTCGCAGGAAGTAACCCTATTGCCATCCCCTTTTCCGCCATTCACTCCTATGTCTTCATTAAACCTGTTGCAGTGTCCTTTGTGGTAAAAGTCAAATCCTCCGTCCACCATAAATCATCGGCTTGTCCGGGTAAAAAAACCTCTCCTGCATATCTGTTCACCGTACGCCGTTCGCCAACCTTTTTTTCTCTGGTGAAAAACAAATCCTTCATATAGGCTGCGTTATCCGATTTCATTATTTCCTTAGAAGTAAAAGGTAAAACTCCCGCTTTCCTCATCTCATATTCGCTCCGGTTCGATTGGAGGCACCTCAAAAGTGGGTGAAGATTCAGGTTTCGCCTCTACCGAGGGGGATTTTGACGGCAGGGAATCGGGGATTTCAGGAATATCTCCCTTTTCTTCCGGGGGAGCGAGGGTTTTCGTCGGTTTCGAGGTCGGGGTCTTTTTCTTCTTTTTCTTGTAATCTTTTGACATATCGAAAATGAACCAGTCTTTAAGGAATTTTTCGAAGTTGTGGGCTTTTTTCTGAATGACATACTGGGGATCGCCCTGAGGCTCAACAAACGGGAACTTACCCCCGATAGTCATCAGCATCACCGGGAATTCCAGGGCAATATCCAGAAGCTCTTGTGAATGTGATTTGGCAACCAATTTATGAGCGGCATCCCCGGATATTTTGAATTTAGATTTCCCCCGGTACTGGAGAACGACTTCTGTGAAAGTTCGCCCATTTTCTTCAACCGAGACAAGGTAATCAATAAAATACTTGAACGGCGCAATTTTCTGAGAATCTTCCGGCACTTTTTTTAAATTGAATATCAAAACATCGCTCTTTAAAAATTCGCCATATTTCACATCGACAACAATCCCCTTGAACAGGTCGTCGGAGGAAGAAACTTCCTGCATAGGCTTTCTCAGGCTGTAATATGTAAATGTGTACCAGGAGACGCTCAAAACGATAACAATACAAGCTAAAAGAAGAATTGTATTTCGCACGTATGAAAATTGCACCGTTCCCGATGTTTTGTTTTTTGTCACTCCAATACACCTCATATTTTTGTCTGTTTCCCTTTTATTATCGATACTCAACAGGTTTTATATCCTTAGCGGGTCCTTTGTATCTTCTATACTTCTTATCATCAATGCTTACCTCACAGATTAACACTGCATTAACCGGGCATAGATTATAACATTTTACACATAACATACATTTATCACCGAAAACTTTATCTCCATCTTCAGTTTCAGAAATATTCCCCGACGGACACATGCGGACACATAAACCACATTTAACACATCGTTCCTTAGATACTGAAAAATGAGATTTATATCCATCTGCTATCCAATAGGTTTTTCTTTGAAGAGCTCCCGCCATTCTGTCAATTAAACCTTTCCCATCAAATTTTCGCTCTCCCTTTAAGATTGATGCACAAATTTCCTGAAGTTTTTTCTCTGCATCAGAAAGAATCTTATCCCGTTCAGTTTCCAGGGGGACTCTCTTCCAATAATTCTCAGGCTCATATGGTAAATTAAAATTCGTAGGCATAATCAAGTGATCAGTAAAGAATACATCGTATCCTTTTTTATCCAAAATTTGTTTAAAGTAATACCCCGTATCTCCGTTCAGAGCGCAACAATCTCCAACCAAAAAAACTTTTTTGCCGTTGCCGGGCGGCATATTTTCGCGGTATTCCTTCATTGGATCCGGAGGATTGGAACCCCATACGGGATAGAAAAAGCCTGTCAAGTCGCATTCGTCCTTAGTAAATGCTTCTCCGTCTTTAATTATCTCATATAATTTTACTGTATGACCCTGTTTTTCCATTGTTTCCTTTGCCTTTAAACAAAGCCATAGGGTGTTTCCTGTTGATGTAAAATATGCAATATTAATACGCATGTATTATCTCCCTTCGTTTATAGTACCAGTTTATACACAAACTGCTCTCGCAGTTTAAATTCCGTTTCGTTTATTTGGTCTGCGTCAATCCAGACAATTGTCTGCCATGTATCGGTAGGCTCAACTTTTCTCCAGTTACCGGAAACGTTGATTGGAATATGTCCGTCTTCCATAATCTGCTCAAGGCGGCGGGTTACCACCGGAAGGGACGACTTATCCAAGCTTACCAGAAGGAGCGATCCTTCCTTGCAACTGGCAGAGAAAATACGGTCAACTTCTTCCTTTTCATCAATACTCGGATCGATAAAATGCGTTTTTCTCCCCGTGAAAGCTTTTTTTATTTCCCGGATAACAACAGGTTTCTTTTCTTTTGAAGTATATATCAACGCCGGAGCTTTCATTTTTTTTACGACGGCCAAGAATTCCCTTATTCTCTCAACATTTTCTTTTGCACTTGCAGGTTTCATTTAATTGGCATCTCCTTTCTGATATCCGTTCTCAATTTATCGGGACGAGGACGTCCCTCCTACATGACTGACATCCGTTATCTATTTTGTCGGGACGAGGACGTCCCTCCTACAGTCCGGGAAGGGGGAAATGAGAGGTGGGAAACGAGACCTGTCCTCCGCTCTCCGTCTTCCGGCCTCTGTCATCCGTTCTGCGTTCTGCGTTTTCCCTTTTCCGTTTTCCCTTTATCGGGACGAGGACGTCCCTCCTACAGTCCCTCCTACAGTCCGTCCTCTGTTTTCCTTTATCTTCATCATCTCCGTATCTCCGTGTTCTTCGTGACTTCGTGGTTAATAAATACTTCCGACCTCCGTCATCCGATATCCGTTATCCGTCTCAATCATTTATCGGGTTCGTTCCCGTGTCTTTTTTGTTATTATCCATTCTTTTATCGGGCGGTGTATGTTTTTCCTTGTTAAAGTCCTTGAAGCGTGTGCCTGATCTCGTGCCGGTACGGGTCCCGGTGATTCTTGAACCGGTTTTCGTGCCCGACACATATGTACCCGAATGATCCATATCAATATCAATATCCAGGGTGATTTCTCCGCCGTCGGAGGCCGGCTCAAGCACAGGTCTCACACTGGAGCAGGTGAATACGAATTTCACTTCACCGAATGTTATTACATCCCCGTCTGTCAGGTACGACTCTTCTATTCGCTGGTTGTTAATAAATGTGCCGTTATTACTCTCAAGATCCCTCAGGATAAATCCGCCGGCAAGAGAGAGGATGTGTGCATGTTTCCTGGACATCGAGAGATCGTTAATAAGAATGTCGGCATTTACATCCCGTCCGATGATCATCATTTTTTTTGTGATGGGGTAGCCTGCTTTTGCCTCCGTTCCGTAGGGATTAAGCCATGCGTATGACCTGCCCTTGCTTTTTGTCATCTCTGAGGGTATGACAATATCTTCCTCTATTTCTCCTTCCTTTGGAATATTTTTACCTACCTTCAGAGCTATCAAGATAAATGCAATTATATATGCCAACATCACTAAGTTACTATATTCAGTTGAAAGATGGAAAATTTTGCCGAAATAATCTATAGCGAAGATACCCACGCCTATGCCTATGATTAATACGGCGAAAAATATTCCCAGTCTTTTTATGATCATCTAATACTGAAAGCCTCCCGTTTCCTTCCATTTGCCATCCGATGATTCCAATACAGCCCACCACATGGGTCGTTTCCGGGCTTTTCCTCCGTAATTACCGGTAATTCCTGAATAACCGTCCTGCGCTTCCAGGGAGGAGAGAAAAGCGAATATCTTTCGAGATTCAGGGAATGATTTTCTTGCGGCGTATGCCATCAAGTTTATTATATCATATCCCCTTGCACTTTTTATTCCCGGCTCGTTATCGAAAGTCTCCTTGTACAAGCTTATAAAATAGTTTGACCTGTAATTATGCACTCCCCTGTAAAACGGGGACAGCGAGACCAGGTTTTCAGGTTTCACGCCCAATTCAGCAAGGAATTCGCCCGTCGCCATATCCGGAGGGAGAAACACCCTGTTTTCAAGCCTGTTTTTATGTATCGAGGATAGGGCATGAATTGCTGATCTCTTTGGCAAGAGAATAATCAATGCACCCTTACCCGATGATTTGATCTCGTCAATATGCCTGTCAAGGTCGGGTTTGTCGGTATTATAAACAAACTTTTTATTTATATTGATATTGGCCTTTAAAAGTTCTTCCTGAATAAAAGACATCTCCGGTTTGAAAGATTCTTTCTCATGTATAATATAGACACCGTCAGGGTTATAGATTCTTACCGTCTTCACAAGCGCGCCGCCCAAGCGTTTGCCGGTAATTCCCCAGGAGAGTATTTTTGAAGCGGCAATTCCTCCCTGTGCTGATTTTATGGCAACCACGGGGATTTCCTTGCTCTTGACAATCTTGCTTATCTTCTTATTCCGGGTCTTGCCTGTGAAGTCTGCAACTGCTACAATCGATGAGTTGAGAAATGACGATAATATCTCATCATCTTTCTTCCTGTCACCTGTCAGTCGGCATATTTTCAAACCCAGACGCTTTCCACCGACTCCGCCTGCAAAATTGATCTCGCGCTGTGCAAGAGCCGCTCCGGACAGGTATTCATCTGTCTTGGCGGCGGGATTATCCTTTTTTTTACTGAAAGGAAGAATTATTCCGATATTTATTATCGGTTTGCCGGAGACTGCCGCGTAAGCTGAATTTAGATGCAAGAGTATTTCCGGATTGTCGGGGTCTTCTTTTCTAGCCTTCAAGAGGGCAATAACCGCCTCGCGATATTCGCCCTGCCTGTAACACTCGATTCCTCTTTCCAGCGCCGATCCGGGCTTTTCCGTTGCAGAGGGTGTCGGTGTTGAATAAGGTATGAATTTTTTTACATACTCCGGGTTTGTCACGGCAAAGTAAGCAAGTGCGGCAAGTCCTATTACAAGGAAAAGCAGGATAATCTTGCCCATAGCTCCTTTTTTCTTTTTCCCGTTTCCCGTTTCTCCTTTCCCGTTTCCTATTTGTGGTATTGAGGGGTTTTGCAGATCAACTTGAACCGGCTCCGTTCTGCCTGTATCTCCTTCTCCCGGCATGAACTTTGTGGAAGGTGCCTCCTGCTCCGGTCCTGTTTGCGAAATGATGGATTGCGGCGGACCCGATGGAACCGTTTTGCTGATAGGTGAATGGGGAACCGTGGGGGCGGTTGTTGGAGAGGTCAGCACAGTTCTGCCGCCTCCGGCCAGTTCCCTGAGGTCATTTTTCAGGTCAAGCACCGTCGGGTATCTTTTATCGGGTTCAATCTGGGTGGCTTTTTCCACTATATAAACCATTTGAGGAGAAATATTTTTATTGTATATTTTCATGGGGGGTAATTTGAACGGAGTCTGGGTTGTCGAAGGATCCTGAAGTGTCAGGAGGTGATGCATTGTAACTCCCATTGAATATATATCGGATCGGGGATCGGTCTGACCGCTGTATTGCTCCGGCGGCGAATAACCTGGGGAGCCGATTCGCAGGGTATCACCTTTTTTTGCCGGGTTGAAATGTCTTGCGATTCCAAAATCAATAAGTTTCACCTGCCCCTGGCAGATCATTATGTTCGAAGGTTTTATATCCCTGAAAATAATTGGCGGTTTCTGGCAGTGGAGATAATAGAGTACTGTTGCCGTCTGCATCATCCAGCCTGCAACTTTTTCCTCGTCCAGAGGTTTTTTCGATTTTTTCAGCATCACTCCCAGGTCCTCGCCCTTGAGGTACTGCATGATCAGATAATGCTTTCCGCCCTCGCTGAAATAATCCATAACCTTTGGCAGGTTGGGATGCTCCAGCGTGGCAAGCATATTTGCTTCCTGCTCGAAATGTTTTCTTGCCAGGCTCTGGTCGCGCGGATCCGTATATTGAGCCGTCATCTCCTTGCCGACCCAGCGTTTTCCTTTTAATCTTAAATCTTTAAGCAGGTAAACATTACTCTGTCCACCTTGCCCCAGGCATTTTATTACCTGGTACCTGCCGCCTAGCTTATGTCCGGGTTTTAACACTTATTCACACCAACCAATTGCTAAAAAATGCAAAGTTCAGTCCCACCTTTGCAGGAGTGACATCTTGCCATGAAAATCAAGGCTGTCAACTTCTCCTGCAGTCAGGGCCTGAATAATTTAAAAAAACAATCTGTAAATCAAAAAGATAACTCCACCGGTTAGAAAGAATATGATAATAGCCGCTACGCAACTCCAGTAGGAAATTTTATTATCTTCAAACCATGAGGTGGGTCCGGGATTAACTACCTGCATCTTCAGATCCGGACTTCTCAGAGCATGTTTCATATCACGTTTCATATCGGTCAGATTCTGATATCGCAGACGCGGCTCAATTTCCACCGCTTTTTCTATTATCTTCCGGGTTGCCACTGATACTTCAGGATTCAACTCCTGTATCGCAGGAAGATTAAATAAGGATTGGGCGGGATTCTTCCCGGTTAATACATGATAAAGCAACGCGCCTAAATTGTAAACCAGTGTCCTGCGATCAAAAATCCCGTTCTCATCAAATTGCTCCGGGGAGGCGTAATCCATCGCGCCCATAACCTTCAATTTACTTGGATCGGTCTCCGTCTGGAATACCCGTGCAAGCCCCAGGTCAATCAATGATATGCTGCCTTCCGAATTAACAAGAATATTGGTAAGAGTCAACTCCCGAAAGAAAATAGCCGGGAATTTCTTGTTGAACAGAAAATTCAGAACTTCCGCCAACTGCATCCCCCAGTTCAATACATCCTTCTCCCTCAATAGTCCGGCATTCTTCTTCATCAGTGTTTCTATATCGTATGCAGGTATAAATTCCCGAATTATATAAAGATTTGCGCCCTCCACAAAAAAATCGATTACCCTGGCAAAGTTGGGATGAGATATCTCCGTCATCTTTATTACTTCCTGCTCAAATTGAGCGATGATTTTCTGTCTCTCGAAGCTATCCATCGCAAGAAATTTCATTTCCTTGACAGCCCATAGATTCCCCCTCAAATGAGTATCATCAACAACATAAACATTGGTGAGTTTACTCTTATGGAGGATCTTTGCTACCCTGTATCTATTCTTTAATATACTGCCCACAGGAAGCGAATGCATAACCCATTCTCCTTACCCAATTCATACGTATGAGGAGTTTCTATTTATTATTGAATAATCCTGTTTTAGACCGTTACATGTAAATATCTTGACAGTTAAAAGCATTCTCTTTATGGAAAATGAAAAAGTATTCAACAAGGGAAATATATGCTTCTTGTAAAAATCTTCATAGATGTTAATCTATACTTTTATCTAAATATAGGATTGCCCAAAAAACATGTAAACCCGAGGAGAATATTATGTCTTTTAATAAACCGCCCCAAATTAATTCGATAATAATAATGGGTTATCGTCCCTTTAAAAATACCAGATTTGACTTTGAAAATCCAGATATTATTGTGGGAGCAAACGGCTCGGGAAAATCAAGCCTTTTTGAGTTTTTTAAATTTTTAAGGGACTCCTGTTATCGTGATGAGATTCCATCTGAAATTATTCAGGGCTCATCGGGACAGGAAATTTTTCATAAGCCCGGACCGGAAAAATTCTGGTGGAGTGTTGAAATCGACCTGGGGAGAGGAGGAATCCCTCTCAGATTCCAGGGTGAGTTAATGGGGCCGCCCGGGAAAATACGGATTACATTTGAGCAAGTTGTCACAAAATCCCCAATCCACAATGGTTGCGATGAACCCTACCTTTTCCTGAAATTCAGGGAGGGAAAGGGAATTGTAAGAGATCTCATAGATAAAGAAATGAAGAGAAAAGAATGGGATTTTAAAAAGCCAAACAAGCTGGCTTTGAGTAGCATTACCGATCCCACGCTTGAAACATTATATGAGCTTCGAAATTATATCAGGAGCTGGAGATTCTATTCTTCATTTAACATTAATAATGAAAAAATCAGAAAACCCGCATCAATCACTGAAGAACCGGTTTTAAGAGAGGATGCAGGGAACCTCAGTGCGGTATTATTTTATTTGATGACGGAGCATCCGATGATATTTCAGGAATTACAGTCAGATATCCACTCGGTTATACCGGGATTTAAAAGTCTTAATGTCAAGGCACGTGGCGGACCGGGGCAGGTTATGGCTTTCTGGTCGGAAAAGGGATTCGAGGATGAGCTTACATTAGCCGATCTTTCCGACGGAACGCTGAGATACATATGCTGGGCTACACTATTTCTTCACCCCAATCCTCCCACCTTGATATGTATTGATGAGCCTGATCAGGGTGTACATCCCCGTACGTTGCCAAAGATTGCCTCGTTAATCGAAGGTGCGGCGGAGAGAACTCAAATTATTACTGCCACACATTCCTCTTATTTCCTGATGCAATTTGATATTGAGAATATCTCCGTTATGAAGAAAATTATGGGAGAATGTCTATATTTTAAACCCAAGAATAACAAGGCTCTTATATCAAACCTGGAGGAATTCGGCAAAAACGAATTGGAAATCATGCACAGGAATGATGAAATGGAGGCCTTGATGTGAACATTTCAAGGATTATGATTTATGTTGAAGGCCCGTCTGATAAACTCGTATTGGAGAGCATTTTAAGACCTGTCGTGGATGAAGCTGAGGAGAATTACACACTTATCACTTTTCATGAAAGAGGGGGGAAAGATGATCTTGTTACTAAAACAATGATAAAGTCAGCAAATATCCTTATGAATGATTTGAATGCTTTCATTTTTATTGTTCCTGATTTGTATCCATTAAACAAGGGAATTGTCCATAATAATTATCAGGAATTGAAAACAGAATTAATTAATAATTTCGAGAGAAAAATAATTCAATCAAGGTTTAGAAATGAAATAGAAAATATTAGAAAAAGGTTTTTTGTACATTGCTTTAAATATGAGCTTGAAACGCTAATCCTCGCCTCACCGAATAATTTGAAAAGATATCTTAGGACAGACAACCTGGAAATTACCTGGAAACATCCACCGGAAGATCAGAATGATATTAATCCCCCTTCAAAAATCATCGAAAGAATATTTAGAGTTCGCAATAAGAAATATAAAAAAACAAAAGACGGGCCGGCAATATTACGAAATGTTGATTACCGGGAATTGGCTTCAATATGCAATCAGAACTTCAAGCCCTTTGTCGAGGATATAATCGGAATAATAAGAAAGCGGCAAGCATGATTCATAATTCTGCAATAGGGATTATCAAGATGAGCTTTTTCTTGCCGGGGGTGTTTTATCACCTTCAAATCAATCAATAATCACACTCAACCCGCAGTGGTAAAATAGATTTTTTATGGTAAAATGATTGTCAAGGGGGGAATATAATATGCAACCACAGATGCAGAATTACAAGCCTGTCAATAAACCCGATTTCGCCGGGTATATTTCACAAGAGGCAAAGAAGAAATTTACCACAAGAGTAATAATCATCATCGCACTGTTTTTCATGCTCAGCAGGGGATTGCCCGAAGGTATGAGACCTTTCTTTGCAGCGAAGGTCGAAGCTATCAAATATGCAGAAACATCAAGGGGTACATTCCAGAACGACCATATATGGTATGTGGAAAAGAACTTTGAGGGAAATCGGGCAGAAGATAGTGTATCATACCTCAAAAAGTTTTCTGTAAAGGGAGAGAATGAATCAGAGAAAATTGCAAAGATTGAGTTAAAAGATCCCTGGCTGCTGGCTGGAAAAGACAGGATATGGATAATTTCAAAGAATGGGTGGCAGGAATATTTTGAGGGCAATCTGTCGGAAATATCCGGCGAAGATGATTTTGGGGGAATATCCAAGCCATTCTTATACAACGGATCTCCCGCCGTCCTGGATAGAAGAGGCGAAGAAGTATATATATCAACGCTTGAGGACGGAAAATGGAAAAGAGATGTAAAGATTTCTTTAGTTGATGAAAGCGGATATGCTCCTTCCAAGATAAAAGAAGTTCAGGTTTTAATACATAACAATAATCTCATAGTATTTCACCGCAGGGAAGACAAGGTAAATTATGCCACATGCCAAAAATCCGGCGACGGCTTCGAGTTATCAGGCAATTGGGAGAATATCTGCAAGGTTGGAGCCAACTGGTCTGCAATTCTTTACAATAGCAAACCTGCCGTTGTTGTGGCACAATTCAAGGAGTTCAAGGCATTAAAAAATAAAAACATGAAAACCCAAGATGTTTTTCTCAAATCGATGCAAGAGATCAAGAAGAATTTATCGGGGCAGGACATCGCCGGGTTCATAAAAAACGGCGATAAGTGGGAGAAGTTTGCGGGATTCAAGGAGAAGATAGTGGGGAGCATGGGGGTTTTTGCCGATAACGAATCAGGAAGCCTCATTGTATTTTCACAGTTGATCCCACCGTCACTTCGTCTTGTGATATTAGAAGACGGCAGGATGATAAAGGACAGAACTTTTGACAGGGCATTCAATCTGGGTTCCATAGGTTATATAATAATTGTGTTTATGATTATAATCACATCTATTCCGTTTATCGTTGTGTTTGTGATTTCAAAGTGGGCTGAGAATTACAGGGTAACGGAATTTTCCTGTGAAGCAGGAAATGCGCCCTATGCTTCGTTGTGGAAAAGGGGAATTGCCCGGTTTATAGATACCTTGATATATTTTGCACCTGTAATAGTGGGACAATTTTTCTTCAGTGAAATTTATAAAAACCCGCTGAATATGATATCGCTTGAATTTATCCTCAAATTTCTCTTCTTCTTTTTAGCCTGGCTTGTCTGGATGTTCTTTATGGCGATAATTATGTGTTTCCTTGAAGGCAAATATGGTCAGACCCCGGGCAAGATGATACTTGGCATAAAGGTTATCGGGGCTGATGATATGATGCCCTGTGGATTCCTGCGTGCCGTTCTTCGATATTTCTGCCTGTATGTTGACGGGATATTCTCGTATATGGTCGGGATAACAGTTATCGCTTTTACTTTCAGGTGGCAGAGGGTCGGCGACCTTGCCGCGAAGACCGTGGTTGTGGATTTAAACAAATAGGGAGGGGATAATAATGCAACAGTATCATTATACTGAGCCAAAAGTTCCTGATGGCTACAAATCTGCGGACTCAAAGAACAAGTTTTTAACTTATGTCATAACCCTTGTTGTGATCCTGTTTGTTGTTCAGATGGGACTTCCATTTGTTCTTATGATTTTTATGGGGCCGATGTTTATGTTTAGTACGATAACAGATATGCGTGTCGGGCAGATAGATCGGGGGGCATTTTACCGGGGATGTATATGGTACACGGAGACCAACCTGAGTGATGGGCCTAAACTTAAAAGGCTTCATGTTACGGGGGGTTCGAAGCCTGAAACCGTATGCGATATTCCTATGGGGGATGTCTGGTTGCTGAGCGATAAAGACAGGATGTGGATAGTATCCCGCAACGGTTTGCTCGAGTACAGGGACGGCAAGATATCAGAGGTATTCAGGAAGAAAATTAAAGCTGAAATATCCAGGCCGTTTTTCTATAAAGGACACCCCGCGATGGTCGTCGAGGCACAGAGTCATCTTTTCAGAATCCGTTATTTTGATAAGGGCCAATGGCAGGACGGTGAGGAATTCGAGTTGATTGACGAGAGCGAGAGCGGGTGTTATTCCTCGGTCTCAAATATCCAGGTACTTAATTGTAATGATAAACTCTACCTTTTTCACAGGCAGGAGACCGGGCTTTACTGCTTCGAAGGCATTCCTAATAAGGGCGATAATCTTTCAGGGAAATGGGAAAGTGTCGGAAAAATTTTTGGTGGGGATTGGACGACCACATGTTTTAAAGACAGTCCAACGGTAATAATGGGAGATTTCCCTGCTCCATTCCAGAGTCCCAAAATCAAAGCTGTCCGGAAGAATGGGGAGCAATGGGAAGAAATTTTTAAACACAAAGTTGGAATCGTTACAAACATCGGAGTTTTTCACAGCGGCAAAGGGGATGACCTGTACCTCCTCGCAGGAGGATTTCCCGGAAGCTATCGACTTCTTTCGATTAAAGGAAACAAAATCATAAAAGATGACAGGTTTGGAAAGAGGGGATTTTCCCCGTTTCCCCCCATTATGGTTGGTATGATGATCTTCTTCAATATACTGATAGCAATAGTTTTTCCTCTTGCGATAATTATGTTTATTTCAAAATGGATAAAGCAATTCAGGATAATCGGATTCTCATTTAAAGAGAGACAAATACAATATGCCCCGCTATGGAAAAGGGCGGTTGCAAAGATAATAGACAGCGCAATATTTTATGCGCCTGCGGTTATTGTTTACCTCTATTTCATACGAGCTTTTTTCAATTTCGAGATATTTTTCCCGTTCGAATTACCGAGTCATTTTTTCCTGATGATACTGGGAGTAATACTCTGGTCCGCGCTCATACTATTTGTATTCAGTTACATGGAGGGTAGCTCCGGCCAGACCCCTGGAAAACGCATTATGAAAATAAAAGTCCTGTCTGCGGACGACCTTGAGAATTGCGGATTCTTACGAGCATTGGGAAGAAATATCGCTATGGTTGTTGACGGGATGTTTCATAGCCTCGTGGGAATCCTTATGATCGCATTTACCGGCAGATATCAGAGGTTGGGAGATATGCTGGGAAGTACGATTGTCGTGGATTGTGAAGAACAGAAGTCGGATTACGGAGAACGAAGGACAGAGAACGAATCTGTTGGAGGGATGTCCTCATCCCGATAAACGGAGAACGCAGGGCGAACGTTTTCACCACGAAGCCGCGAAGTTCGCGAAGTAAATGAATGATAGCGGAGATCGGAAGTTGGGTAGCGGAGGTTTTCAAACCTCCCTAATAAACGGAGAACGCAGGGCGAACGTTTTGCCGCGAAGTTCGCGAAGCAAATGAATGATAGCGGAGATCGGAAGTTGGGTAGCGGAGGTTTTCAAACCTCCCAGGCAAACGGAGAACGCAGGGCGAACGTTTTCACCACGAAGCCACGAAGTTCACGAAGAATTCCATAATTAAACATCTCCGTGTCCTCCGTGGCTTCGTGGTTAAACTTCATGAACACTACACGAACTGTGCGAACTCTGCGAACTCCGTGTTAAACAAATATCATCTCTACAATATAATATAATCCCGGAAGGATTTCCCGTCATTTGCGCAAACTGAATGGGTAAAGATTGTATATTATATATAGAAAGCTTAATCAGATAACTATTCAAAAAATATATTCTCTAAACTTTTCAGTTTTACCGCTAATCCATCAAATTTCAAGAACAATTCAAGGAGGAATAATGTCAAACGAGTTTATAGCGACGATCGACGATGATATTACAGAGGAAGAATTACTGGAACAGGTAGATTTCGAAAGAATGCCCCGGCATGTATGCATAATAATGGACGGAAACCGGCGATGGGCAAAGGAAAAAGGTATGCCCGGGTTTTTAGGCCACAAGCAGGGTGTCGAGTCATTCAGAACTATTATGATAGCGGCGTGCGAGTTGGGAATCAAACATCTTACTATATATGCTTTTTCCATGGAGAACTGGAAGCGAACGTCAAAAGAAATTAGTGTTCTGATGAAGCTTTTTGAGGATTATTGCAATAACGAGAAACAGCTCATGAAGGAAATAGGGGTTCAGTTTCATGTTCTTGGTGAGATATCTGCTCTTGCTCCGAATGTTTCCAGAGCAATGAAGGAAGCTGGGGAATATACAAAAGATGGAGACAGGATGAAGCTCAATATATGTGTAAATTATGGCGGGCGTTACGAGATTCTGCGGGGAGCATTGAAACTGGCGGACGACATAAAGGAAGGAAGAGTTAACCCTGACGAAGTAACCGAGGACGATTTTTCCAATTACCTCTATACGGTAGGTCAACCGGATCCGGATCTGATGATACGCACAAGCGGCGAGCTTCGAATAAGCAATTTCCTCCTTTGGCAAAATGCATATTCCGAGTTCTGGTTCACAAACAAGTACTGGCCTGACCTTGACAAAAAAGCTCTTCTTGCGGCGATAGTTGATTTCCAGAAAAGAGATCGTCGCTATGGCGGCGGCAAAACCAAGTTATAAAAGGCATGCGGGTGACAAAAAAGTGTTCAAGAGAATAATAACAGGGATACTCCTTGCAATTACAGCAATAGGACTTATTCTCTGGGGTGTCATACCTCTTGCTGTTTTTATTCTGATACTTGCTTTGATTGGCATCAATGAATTTATTGACCTTGCCATGAAGCATAAGATCAGGCCATCCAGGACGATGGCCGTCTTTGGTGTTGTAGTGCTTATAGGCTTTTCCTGCTGGGGCAAGGAAGAATACATGACCCCTCTTGTAATTGGAATCGCTCTGATCACGATGCTGTTTTATATCTTTAGAAAAGGTCTTCATGTTTCGTCTTTCATGGATGTGAGTGTTGATATAATGGGGATAGTCTATCTGGGGTGGTTCTTTTGCTTTATGATTTTTATGCGAAAGCTCAACATCCCCGATACTCAGGGGTTTTTCAGGTTCTTCGGTATGAAAATTGATCAGGGAGCGGGGTTTGTTCTTATCCTTGTTTTCTCAACCGCCCTGTCCGATACCGGCGCATATTTCATAGGAAAATTCCTGGGCAGACATAAACTCTGCCCCAACATAAGTCCCGGTAAGACCATTGAGGGATCAATCGGGGGGATACTGGGAGCGCTCGCCGGAGCTTTCTTTGTGGGACTTCAGCTTCCATTGGCTGTAACAGACATTGTCACAATTGGTCTTTTATGTGGGATATTCGCCCAATTGGGAGACATCTGGGAGTCGATACTCAAAAGAGATGTTCGCGCCAAGGATTCCGGGAGTATTCTGGCGGGACATGGCGGAGTCCTTGATAGAATTGACTCTTACCTTTTCACCATACCCATAGTCTATTATTATATAAAATACTTTATGTTGTGATTGCTATGCTTTTTGATTTTCGAGATTTTACAATGTGTTAATACGAATTGCCTGCCATCCTTACATGCCAACTTCAAATCTCTCTGTCAGGGAAGGAAATAATAGAGATCTGTATAAACTTCAAGTATATTAGTTGTATTTGATGTCTTCCACGGCGAAGGACCTCGTCAAACCAATCCAGGGCGCGTGGAGATCCTTCGCTATGTGAATCAAGAATATTCCGTGTTTCTATAAGTGATTGGAATAAGGTTATCCTTTCCTAATATTTGTGCTGAATCCCGGCCTTCGCCGAGGCGGGTTTGTTTTAGAATGACAATCGCATAGATTCTATCATATAAAAGCTTGAGCATAGAATACGATGCGTTTTCAAATGGAATACAACGTGTTTTTTAAATGTAAAACACCATAGATGAAATTAAATATCATAAGGAGGTTTTATTATGAACAGGAAAGTATTAACAGTTTTCCTGGTGGGACTGGCAGTGCTGGGACTTTTCTTTATGGTTGCTTGTTCGACACAGGCTCCACAAGAAGATCAACCTGTACCACCGCCCCCGGGTAAAGGTACGGCTCCTCCACCTGGCAAGGTTGAGCCTGGAACGCCACCGCCGCCGGTGAAAGGTGAACCTGGAACACCGCCGGTAAAGGGAGCACCGCCAGAGAAAGGCGAACCCGGAGCAAAGGTTCCGGAAGGAACCAAACCTCCCGGAAAACCGCCTGTAATGCCAGGGGAAGCCGAAACTGCACCGCCTCTAAGAGCCGTTCCAACTGAGTCTAAGGTGCCGGGAAAACCCATATCAGGCAAGGTTAAAATAGGCCTACTTCTTATCCATGAGGATCCCGCTGGAGTCCATACGACTCTGAAGGAAATGCAGAAAAACGGTAAAGTTGAAATCGTTTATGAAAAGTTCAGTAACGATCCCAAGCAATATGTAAAGCAGGCCAAGAAGGTCATGGCGAAGGGAGTTCATGGATTGATTCTTACTCCCGGGGACGGCCTCTATGCCGAGAAAGTCGTCGAACTTGCCGACAAGAAGGGTACACCGGTTTTCATGCTCGAATCAATAGTAATGTGTGGAGATGTTGTGTCACAGATAGCGATTGACTATGACAAGATCGGAGAAAAGTCCGCCAAATTTATGGGCAAGGAACTGGGAAAGAAGGGCAAAGTACTGGTACTTTCAACCAAGACATCACTCGATCTGGAAAACATGGGGAAAGCTTTCAAAAAAGAAGCTGAGAAATCAGGAATGAAAGTGGAAATTGAAACCGTAATGAGTGATAAGCTTAAAGCTGACAAGGGAATTGCACAGGCTCTGAGCAAACACAAAAACGTACAGGGAGTCTTTGCAGTTGATACGGACATTGCCCTGAAAGCCGCCAAGAAAATGAGCGCGAAGAAAATGAACGCCGCACTTATTGGATATGGTTTCAATCCCGATGTGGAGAAGGCAATAATGAAATATAAATTCTACAAGGGAAATACAATGCCTGACAGAAGCACAATGGGTGCAAAAACTGTTGAAATGGTAATGAAATACCTGAAAGAAGGTAAGAAAGTCCCGCGGAGAATATCACCCGATGTCGTGGTGCTTGACGCCAAGACAATCAAGAAAGGGGCAAAAATCCCTGAACCGCCCAAGGGAGCCAAACCGGTAATGCCCAGCGACAAGAGTAAAAAAGCTCCTCCTGAAAAAGAGGCAAAGCCACCGAAAAAGTAAATAATATGTTTTAATAAACGTGAAAAAAGCGGCAAAATATCGAGCCGCTTTTTTTTATTGTAACTGTCCGGCCTGGTTATTTTTTCACCGCAAAGGACGCAGAGAGCGCTGAGAATCAGAAAATTTATTAATCACGCTCTCCACAGTTTGTCCAGCGACCAGGGCAAATTGAATATGTTTCGCAAACAGATTCGAGAAGTCTTGATCCTGATGCAGGATAAACATTCATAGCTCATAGTCGTTTTCATCTCCGCGTTCTCCGCGAACTCGGCGGTGTATAGTTACCTTATTTTTAATCTTGCCTGAATTGTACCAGATACATTTTTATCCCACCGGGTCTCTCCCATTCATAAACAATTCTCTCACAACCGGGATAATGGCGGGAAATACCCTCCAGGACAGACTCCAATTTTTCTCGTGATTTCTCTGTCACAATAATATAATCGCCGACAAAAAGATCCCTCTGCCTCGGGTTGATGCCCTCTTTTTGCCTCCTGAGGAGATCCTCAAGGCGTGAGAATTCGAATATGAGAAATCTTTTCTTCTGCAGTATCCCCTCGTTCCAGAAATCTTCACCGGTGACAGGAAAATGAGAGCTTGGCGTTCTAAGATCCATCAGCAGGAATACGGGCTTTTCCTTATCCATATTTCTTTCCGTTTCAATGCAGCTTATAGCAATTGATGCGTCAAAAATATTTCGGACCGGCGGATTCGTGCGAAGAATTTTGAACGTGGTCAATTTTTCCGCCAAAACTTGCTCGGGCACTCCAAAATCAACATTTTGAAATATTCCCGAATATCCCGGAACGGCGAACCATCCCAATAGCGAGATGATGGATATTGTTACTATCAAAACGGCGACAGGTTTCCTCAACTTCCCTGCATATCCCACCCAATAACCGCCCAATGCTGCCGTAAAAACCAGGAATGAAAGTATATAGCGCATGAAAGGGAAGCCTATCTTTGCCATAAGGAAAAATGAGAAAATGAGTCCCACCGGCAGAACAAGCTTTCTATAAATATCCTTACGAAAAACGAAAATAAACACAAGACCGATAAATATGAGTATTGTGGAAAATGAATACTGATATTTTATTGCATAAATATAATAATCCAGGGTATCCCTGAAGACCCTGTGCCATGCTACGTCCCCGGCAAATTTATTCATTATAGAGCGAGCACTCCAGAAAAGCCAGGGACCTACTATTATCAACGGGAGAGTAGCGACACGACTGAAATTGAGTATATTTCCCACACCCGATTCAGGGAATTTCTCATCTTTTTCAAGTTTCCGTTCAAGAAGAACCGTTCCAATAAGAAAGGCGGACACGGGAAGGAAAAGATTTACAAAATAAGCCCTCGGCCAAAATACCTTCCAATGATCGGCCTGTTGAAGCGACATATAATAGGAATGCAACCTCCACCCGACAAATGCCTGCAGTGCAAGTGTCCCGCCAAGAACGGCGGGGCATTTCCAATTTTTAAATATATACGGGATAATAAACCAGACAAGAGGTACAAGAATAAAAAACAATGTTGACCATTTTGTAAATACCGCGAGTCCCAGTACAACACCAAGGATCCAGGAGAATTTCCTGTCCCTGTATCCCTTTGTAAGAAGAAGCATGTAAAACGCCAGGGCTGTCATTGCGGTCTGAGGAAAATCAATATAATACCTGTGTGCGAAGCTTATTATATGTGGCGAAGACGCGGCAATGGCGCTGACACATATCCCGCCGATCCTGCCTCCGAATTCCTTCCCGATACCGTACATTGAGAGGATAAATATGATGCTGAAAATAAAGAGACTCATCCTGGCCACAACAGGAGAATACCCGAGTATCACATAATAAGCTGAGCTTACAAGATAAACCAGGGGAGGATATTTCATATCGAGCATCCCGAAATGGGAGTGGTTTTTGAGTACGTAAAAAAACTTCCAGCTTCTGAATGTCTGCATATCACAGAAAATAGATGCTCCGTCCCATTTTATATAACAGTAATTCTGGTAAAGAAAAAGTGAAACCAGGAATACCAGATATAGTACTATGATATACTTGTTATCTATCAGATTCCGTGTGAGAATGTTTTCTTTTTCTTTTGATTTCGAATCGGGAGAGTTCTTGTTCATCTTTGCATTCCATTCATCATCGAATTACCCATCTCCTTCAGCTTCCTCTCTGCTCGCCCTTTGGAGTCATTTTTTCAATGCTTCACCATATATTTATTAGATTTCTTTGCGGACTCCTTATCTCCCGTCAATAAACAAGCTATTTCTAATAAGCATTATCCTTTTTGATCTGCGGCGAAACGCCGCAGCTACCGATATTGTTATAATGGTGGGGGTGGCGTCCCGCCGCCCCAATGACAAAAATACAAAGACAGGAAGGGAACTGCCTGATCGGAGAACAATTCAAATATAGAAGAAATTGGATCGGTCATTAATAATGAATTATGGGAATAATGGAGTGTGATTAACATATGCAAAGGTCTTCAGAGGAATTAAACAAGAAGGATCCGGGGTCCAAAAGGAGCGGAGATTCGAGAAAGTCATTAATTTTATTTTTAGCTATCTTTTTAGTTGCCGGCGTAATTTTATTCGTTTTTCCTTTTGAAAAGAAAATAAACAAAATAGATCCAAAAGATCGGGTAAAATCTAAAAAAGAGAAAGACTATGAGCTTTTCACTCCTTCTTCTTGCACACATAAATGTGAAGGTAAAGAGAATAAAAATGTGCCAAAAACAAGAAGAGATCCCCATGGCCCGTACTATCATAAAATCTATACCGCAACTTCAAAAGATGGATTGAATTGGAAAACACAGAAAAAAATGGTTTTTAATCATTCGTCTGTACCGGGAGCGATAATCAGAGACGGAGTGATATATGTCTATTTCGTAGATGCGAATTATTCAGAATTTCAATTATCCATTGCAATAAGCAAGGATCTGGGAAAAACTTACAAAAAATACAAGACAAATGTTTACGGGGTCGATCCCAATCCGGTAGTTACCGACGACGGAAAGATCAAGCTCTATTGTCTTAGTCGGTTAACAAGAGTATATTCTGCCGTTTCCGATGACGGGATAAATTTCACCAATCCAAAAATCATTATGGAGACCCAACATGAGATAAAGTTAAATGATAAGACTTTAAAAAAACGGCTTACTGACCCCGATGTCTTTAAAACCGATAGAGACTGGAGAATGTTCCTCTCGGAGGGAGCGGGGCTTCGCCTCTTTGTTTCTGATGACGGCGGCGATACATTTAGCCTTGTGAAGGACTTTTTCTGGGGACACGGCGGAGTATCATGCACATACAATTTTCACGGGACCTACATGATATTTTTTGGCACAATGAAGGGAATAGAAATCGCAAAAATGGGTAAGATGGGGATGAAAATCGAACCTGGCGCGGGGATAAAAAACGGAGAAGACGGCCCTGTTTCCAGTCCATCGGTGATTCAATTGCCCGACGGCACATATATGATGTACTATCATGTGGACATAAGTCGGAAACCTCTAAAACATTTTCCCACTAAAAGGGGTTCTATGCAAAGGTTTTAATATGAAAAACGAAATATCTGAAGAAATTTATCGGACAAATCAGGATGTTTCAGATTCCTTGTACCACCTGACGAAAAGTTTTATGCCGTCTTCAATATCAGTTTTTGGATTATACCCCAGCACCTCTTTTGCCCTTGATATATCCGCGTATGTTATTGCCATATCCCCAGGTTGACCGGGCTTCCTGACCATGTTCGCCTTTTTCCCCAATTCCTTTTCAATAAGCTTGATGAGGTATGAAAGCTCAACTGTCCTGGATTCGCCCAAATTATATATCTCAAAAGCCGGCCGGTCATTCTCCAGCCTCACGACCGCCTTTCTTGTGCCATCAATAATATCGTCGATGTAGGTATAATCGCGCCTGGAAGATCCGTCGCCAAATACTGTTATAGGCCGACCCTTCGAAAGAAGATCCGTGAACCGGTAGATCGCCAGGTCGGGCCTCTGCCTCGCTCCATATACAGTAAAATATCTCAGGCATATCACACTTATATCATACAGGTTTGAATATGTATGACACATCAACTCGCCGGCTTTCTTTGTGGCGGCATAGACGGAAATGGGATTCTCGGCGGGATCGTCTTCGGAGAATGGAGCTTTCTTGTTGTTTCCATAAACGGAAGATGACGAAGCGAAAAGAAACCTTTTCAGTCCGAATTCCCTGCATATCTCAAGCATGTTGAGAGTACCGTTAATATTGACATCCACATAAAGCGCGGGATTCTCGAGAGAAGGCCTTACTCCGGGCATCGCGGCAATGTGAATAACGGTTAAATCTTCACTTTTCACCTGTGTTTTCAGAATATCCCCGAGAGTTTTTTTAAGAAAACTTGAATCTCGTATATCACCCTCATATAATCGAAAAAGATCGTCCCTACCGGATGATTTTCCGATTATTTCTATATTTTTCCGCTTTTTATCCAGACTGTAAAAATCGCAGAAATTATCAATAGCAAAGACTCTATTTCCATCTTTCAACAAGTTTACGGCAAGATGAGAGCCAATAAATCCCGCCGCACCGGTAAGTAAATAATTCATGAAAAGTTATTTCCCTTAATAATAAAAATTCTCCTGCAGATTATGATGTTATATCCCCTGTCGTCCCCTCACGCCCGCTCTTTCTCTCTTCTGCAGCATACTACTTGACGCAAATTCCCTGAATATCCACAAGAGTCCCTCCTGCAGTTTCTCCGGAGTCATATGCATGGGCTGAAAATTGACATGCGTCCAGGTATAATGAGACCAGTTTTCAGATATAATCCTGCCCTCGCTCTTCAAGCGTGTGTAAAGCTCGGATCCCGGAATGGGTGTGAGTATGGCGAAGTCCATGTCATAAAGCCCGACATCGCTGATGAAATCGCAAATATTTCTAAAAACGGAAGTATCATCGCCGTCAAATCCCAGTATGAAAAGCCCGGTGACGGGAAGTTTGTATGACTGGATTTTCCTTATATCCTCCTTATACTTTTTCAACTTCCTGTATTTCCAGGGATCGATTTTCTCCATTATCTCCGGGTTTACCGTCTCAAGCCCGATGAGGAGATCCCGGCAACCGGAGTTCTCCAAAAGAGAAAGAAGCTCATCATCCTCGGCAATACCGATGTCACAAAAGCACTCCCAGGGGACATTCAGCGGCTTTATCGCCCTTACCAGTTCTTTTGAAAACTCCCTGTCACAGAAAAGGTTCTCATCACAGAAATGGATATATGGCTCCCGGTGAATCTCTATTATTTTCCCTATATCCGTTAAAACCTGTTGAACCGTCTTATGCCTGTATTTCCTGCCGTAAAGATTGGGAAAACAGCAGAAATCGCAATTCCGGGGGCATCCTCTTGTGGCAAAAACAGGCATCTTGTTATAGCGCCCGGGATTTTTGATCAGATCATACCTTGCAGGTGGAATTTTCGTAAGATCAGCGGGAGTTACAGAACGATAAATTTCTTTTGGATTTCCATTAAGAAAATCATCCATAAAAATCGGCAGAATTTCCTCGCCCTCGCCAACCACTACAGTATCAGCATGGAGCAACGCTTCCTCCGGCAGGGCAGAGGCATGAAGCCCGCCAATGACAACATATACGCCCATCTCCCTGTACCTGTCGGCGATTTCATATCCTCTGGGCGCGGTATAATTGACAATGCTGATAAGAGCAAGGTCAAAATCCTGTTGGAACAGCATTTCTTCAACCCGCTCTTCCGGCACGTAGTCTTCCTCGATGAACTGAAGATCCCATGAGGGATCCAGGTATGACGCCAAGGTAAGAAGGGCAAGGTTGGGGATGAACTCGATATCATCCATCATCAGGGCGAGGTGTCCTTCCATCTCCTCGTATATGTCAAATATAATATCGTTTTGTTGATTTCTCTCCGCTCCGCGGGGACTGACAAGTGAAATTTTCATAACCAGACAATTATATCAGATGTAAATACATTTTCCAAATGGAGAAGGAAGCTTTGTAAAAACACAGAAATCAAATTTGCTAAACTAACGAAAGAGGGTAAGGAAATGGATTTGGAAAAGTTAAGAGAAAGATGGATAGATTATAACAAGAGCGTAATTAACAAATTTTTCGAACATCTCTCAACCGAGAGCAAAATCTCAAATAAAAAGGAAGAAAATTATAGAGAGAAAATTGATTTCTTTGCAACTCAATACCTGATAGACTTTGAATCGGAAATGGACGAGGACCCCGAGAATGAGGACGGCGGAATAATCACAATTGACACTGTTACCGCAGGCTATATCGACAGTTTCCTGGGGCGTTGGCTTATGCAGAAAACCGACAAGGCCTCGGAGAAGACAATAAAAGACTACCTTGAAGTTCTGGGCAAATTTTATGAATATCTGAAAACCAACAAACTTTATAAGGAAAAAGCCGCTCAGTACAACAAGCTTAAAAGAAGACTCGCCAACAAGAAAAAATACCTCAAGAGACTGAAAGACTATGAAGAAATCCAGCAACAAAAAGATGACGAGGAAAAGTATCTGGATTTGATGAGAGAATGGGAATATGAGGATCTTTATTGATAATTGAGGTTATTATTCACCACAGAGCTCGCGGAGAGCGCGGAATCTTACTTAAATGAAGTTCTCACATTTCGCACATGTGAATTTGTTGAGAAGTAATAGAATTAATTTCAAGCACCTTAAGGTGATAACAGGTGCATTAAGGTAATAACAGGTGTTTTAAGGTATTTAAGACAACACCACAATTTATTGTGGTGAATTGAGCGTAATCCCCACCACTACAACGTCCCAACCACTTCAGTGGTTTATCTCATAAAGAAACCGTTGAAACGGTTAAATTGGAGGGGGAGGTAGGTTTTATAGGCTTCTAACCACCCGATTAAAATCGGGTGCTGTCTTAAAAACTCGAAAAGGTAGAGGCCGGTCTCCTGACCAGTCTAAAACGTTGTGAAATCAAGATTTAAGAATCACCAATAAAAAGGGACTGAATAAACGCAAAAAGATAGCCAAACTATGATATTCAATGAGCTGAAAAAACTGGATAAGGAAATTCGAGAGAGCAACGTTCAAGGTTGCGTTATGACCAATATCGCGGCGAATGTAAGGAGCTGCGGCTGCCGTCTTTTAACGCTTAATTTCGATGGACTTATTCTTGAGACATGGAATAAAAATAATGAAAAATTCCTGAATATAATTGACAAGACAAGCTTTGACTGGAATATTATTTATCTCAACTCGTTTCCAGGCACTGACATAATAAACAGAATCACGTTCAGGAAACTTTGCGACCATTGCCTCGAAAACTTCAAACTCGACGGAGTGATGGGGATGGGGTCCATTGTGTTTAAGGAAAGCAGGAATTTACCTCTAAGGAAATTAGGAAATCAGGAGAATTGAGAACGGATTGCGGATTACAGAGGCCGGATAACGGATGTCGGAGACCTGAACTGTAGGAGGGATGTCCCCATCCCGATAAACGGATGACGGATAACGGATAACGGAGGATGGAGGCTGGATCCCGTTTCCCACGTTAAGCCGCTGAAGCGGCTCAAGGTTGAGAACTTTCTTTCAAGAGGGTTCCCACAAAAAAATATAACTGGCATTTTAGGTTATGCAGTCTCTGTGGTGAATAGATACCTGGAGATAGTCTATTTTATCTTATACAAATACTTATCCATCGAACCCACATAAACCGCTCTGTCTGCGGATATTGCCGGAGAAGAATATACCGCGCCGCCGGTCTCGATTTTCCATAATAGATTCCCTTTCCCTGAAAGTCCGTAAACGTGGCGGTCATGGGAGCCTATATATATATTGCCTTTTGAATCTATGGCGGGAGAAGATTCAACCTTGAACCCTGTTTTGTATTTCCAATAAAGCTTTCCCACTCTGGATACTGCATAAACATTGCCGTCGGACGAGCCGAATACAATCTTGCCGTCTTTCCCAATGGCGGGAGACGAAACGATCTCTCCCCCGGTTTTGAAACGCCATTTTAGATTTCCATTCTTTTTTACGGCATATAGATAACCGTCCCGGGATCCTGTGTATATCGTGCCGTCCCTGTCTATCGCAGGAGAGGAAATGATTCCACCTTCGGTTTTGTATTTCCATATAAGCTTTCCATTATTTGATATGGCATATATATTCCCGTCGCCGCATGTGGCGATAACAACGTCGTTGTTGCCGGATTCTCCACCTGTTTGGAATCCTCCGCCGCCCCATATTGCAGGTGTTCCTATAACCTCGCCCCCGGTTTTGTATTTCCATAGGCATTTCCCCGCCGGATTAAGACAATAGATAAAACCGTCCTCACCGCCAAAAATGATGTTTCCTTTTTTATCTATGGAGCATCCGGATGAGATGTAGTAGCCGGTTTTATATCGCCATTTCAGTTTTCCTTTTCGGTTAATTGCGTAAAGATGCTGATCGTCACTGCCGATATAGACAGTACCGTCGGAAGATACAGCGGGAGACGCGCTCACATAATAATCCGCACGGTATTTCCATTTCAGCTTCCCTTTTTTTGTAATTGCGTATATATTTGAGTCATCACAGCCGAATATAACAAGTCCTTCCCCCGTAACTACAGGCGATGAAAATATCTCGTGCCCGGCCTTGAATTTCCAGGCGACCTTTGCCCCTTTTCCGGGTCCTTTGAATGGGAAGTGGGAAATGGGAGGCGAGAGGGGAGAAAAGATGACCGCCCTCCGTAATCCGACATCCGTTATCGGGACGGGGACGTCCCTCCTACAGATCCGACCTCCGACCTCCGACTTCTGTCCTCCGTTCTCCGTTCTCTCATAGATCCACACTCTTATCTTTCTGTAATCTTGCCCGGAATTGTCTTTCTCATAGTATTTCAATTTTTCTATCTCTCCCTTTTCTCTCAAAATCAAGAAAAGGTGATCTATCGACTGTTGCTTTCCCTCTTTTTGCGACAGGTTATCCAGAATTATATAATCGGGTATATCTTGTTTAAACGCTTTTTCAAATTCTTGATAATTATATATAGGTGGAATCCTAATCCATCTTGCTCCTAACATAAATGCATCCCTGGGGTGGCGGCACATGACGGAAAGTCCGGATTCTTTTTGCTTTCTTTCACCACTTTCATCGCTATCGGGTGATAATTCCTGTACCTATAAGCGGTTCGCTCCTGATTTATTACAACAATGTTTTGAATATTTATTATAAACAGTACACAAAGCGAAAAAGCAAACAAGGCCTTTTGATACCTCGCTGGGTTTCTGAATATCCGTTGTAAATATGCAATTCCCTCGTAAAACAAGCCCAGGGCGATAAGCCACAGTATTATTGATCTTACGGAATAATAAAAATGACCTGTCAGGAAATTCGAGAGTTGAACCGGGTTTGCCGGTTTACCGGTGATGAGCCCTGCGGTGAGGAGAAGGAGTCCCAGTCCTGCCGTGGGTATTACAAGGAACCGGAATATTCTTTTCCAAATTATTGCAAGTAAGATTGTAAGGATACCGACTCCAATAAAAAGGAAGAGAAGAATCACCAAAGATCTGTGGATCGCAGTTCCGATCAGATGTAAATTAAGATGGAACCATCCGGGCATGAGGGCTTCCGACAGGTAAAAATACCAGGAGACAAATAATGATATCGGGATCAGGATCCATGAGAGTCTGAATCTCCACCGGGGATTATTCACCAGGATACCCCGTTCGTCCTCAAATATCATCTTCAATGCTCCGCCGGATAAAATTGCTACTATGGGGATCAGGAAGCCATAATATCTTGGATCCGGCGCCCAGAAGCTTAGAAGAATTACTGGTATTGCGATGATGGAATACATTATAACGACGGTTGTCCTGGGATCTCTCCTGTGGGTTCTCACAAAGGGTATTGTCAACAGAATTAATAAGAGAAACAAGTTGAAATTCCGGATCAATGTCCATATATTTACCGGTATAGCCATGAAAATAGCCGGGACAAAAATTTTCAAATTCTCTTTAAATATCTGTTCCGGTTTTTTGGGAATAAGCTTGCTCAACTTGTGATAACTGTATTCCCCGGGGGAGCCGAAATAATAATTGAGTGTGCTATATGAGCCCTCTTTCCCGGATATAATCCAGTGAGCTTCATTCATATCGTAAAGTTCTTTTGTGGGAGAAGTTAAATGAATGCTGCCTGATGTTTTATATAGAATAACCAGGTAGGGCGACATTATTAACGCTAAAGTGATAACAAAAGTGGCAAGTTTTTGAAGGGAGACTTTCATATTTTCTTTTCGTCTTCTCCCCAGCATCCTGACAAATAAAAGAAAAAATGTCGCTCCTGCCGCCGCAATCGCCTCAAAACGGGTCATATACGAGAGTCCCCAGAATATTGCACAAAGGAAATAATCACGCCATTTCCCCGCTTCAAAAGCAATAACCGAGAAATACACGGCGGTTGTAAATAATAAAAGGTAGAGGGATTCGGTAAGACCTCCGGTTGAGATGATAATTAAAAGGGGAAATGAAATGATAATAATGGCAGACAACTCGCCGGCGGGATCCCCCCATATCCGGCGCGCAAGCAGAAAGACCGGGACAACGAGGAGGCATCCGCAAATGAGCGAGACAAGCACTAGAGAAAGCTCCACGTTACCTGTAATTATATAGAAAAGCGTTGATACAAGAGCAAAAAGCGGAGAACGAAACTCTATGCCATAGTAGTGATCATTGTCAACGGGAAATGAAAATATATTTCCTGTAAATATGTTGCTTTTTATATCCCTTACAAGGTTCCCATAATAATGGGTATCCAACTCCATTGTTAGTTGCTGTAAGAAAATCAGTCTGAATAAAAGCGCAACAATTATCAGAAAAAGCAAGCGTTTTTTAAAATCAATATTAAGGTACTTTTTGTAAGTATCGGTCAATTTATGCTTAATGTTCATCATTCAAATCAAAAATCAACTTATGGTTCTATTGTATCTATTCACCGCAAAGATCTCAAAAAACTACAAAGTCCACAAAGTTTAGAAACTGTATTTGTAGATTTGCGGTTTATCACTTTTTTTACAGTCATATAATGACAAACATTCAAGTGACTGAGTAGTAAACTTTTTTGTTTATTATTTCGATGTATATTTAATAATTTACTAATAAAAATAAATGCCCTTTATTTTCCCGGATTTCCCGGTTATAATATAATTAGTTAACGAATGCGGAAGTCGGAGGTCAGATGTCGGAAGCCAGGTGTCAGAACTGTAGGAGGGACGTCCCCGTCCCGATAGACGGATAACGGATAGTGGATAATGGAAAGCGGATTTCGTTTCCCATTTCTCGATTCCCATTTCTTATTTCCCAATCACCACAGAAGAAACAGGGGGAAATGGGATAAGGAAAATGGAATACTGATGACAGAGAACGGATCCATTTTCCAATTTCTTTTCTCTTTTATCCTTTTTGTGGATTTGTTGTGCAAAACCCATCCCTCTTGCAGATTTATCCTCAGCGATCTGTATAATGAAAAATATAATCGGAGTGAGCAAGACGAAAAAGAAGCATCATGTGGCTATAATTGGCGGAGGTTTCACAGGAATAGCCGCCGCGTACGAACTTGCATCAAAGGGTATCCGCGTGACCGTCCTGGAGAAAGAGAAGGAAATAGGCGGTCTTTCGTCGGGATTTCTTCTAAACGGGACTCCCCTTGAAAAGTTCTATCATTTCTGGTTTACCGGAGACCGGCACATTCTGAACCTTGCGCAGGAGCTTGATATCCGTGACAAGATTACAGGCAGCCGGGGACGCACGGGGATTTATTATGACGGAAATATTTACAGGTTCAGCTCGCCGCTCGATCTCCTCAAGTTCACCCCGTTGAATTTCCTTGATCGGGTAAAATTGGGTGTTCAGGTTCTGAAATCCCATGTAATTAATAGCTGGGAAGAACTGGACCCTGTAACGATAAAGGAGTGGTTTTCCCGGATTGGAGGGGATGAAATATATCGGGTGGTCTGGAGTCCTCTCCTGGAAGGAAAATTCGGCAAATTCGCCCCGGAAATATCCGCCGCCTGGTTATGGAATAAGTTCGAAAGAAGGGGTAAAAGCAGAAACGGCGGCGGCGTTGAGAAATACTTTTATTATGAGGGGGGATTTCCCGCATTCCTGGATGAAGTTGCCGCAAAAATCAAGAAATATGGAGGAGAAATAAGAACCGGGAGTCCGGTAATTTCAATAGAGGTTGAAGACGGTGAGGTGTCAAGTGTCAGGACACAAAATGATCTCATTAAAACCGACGCCGTTATAATGACAGCCGCCCTGCCGATAATTGCGAACATTGTAGAGCCGCATGTAAGATCTGAATATGTGGAATCTCTTCGAAGAATCAAGTTTCTTGCAAACATCTGCCTCATACTGGAGCTTGAGAAAAACCTGTCCGATATTTTTTGGCTTAATATAAACGACCCAGGATACAACTTCGTGGGAGTGATTGAGCATACAAATTTCATTTCCCCGGAGATTTACGGTGGGAGGCACATTGTATATCTCACGAAATACCTCGATGAAACCGACAGGTTTTACAAGATGGAAGATATTGAGATCAAAGAAATATTTATCTCGGATTTAAAAAAGATATTTAAAGATTTAAGGGACGAGATGATACTGAATAGCTATGTGTTTCGTTCCAGGTATGCCCAACCCGTTGCGGTACGTAATTACAGCAAAATGATCCCCTCGATAAGAACTCCCATAAAAGGACTTTATATATCCACAATGGCGCAGATTTACCCTGAGGACAGAGGCACGAACAGCCCGGTACGTGATGGGAGAAAAGTGGCAAGGGAAGTCATATCCGACCTGATAAACGGCAATAAAACTTCTCCCCTTTTATGAACTGAGAAACGTGGGCTTACCCTCTCTTGTGATTTCTTTACCATATAATCTCCCGGCAACTGACCTGAAATATTTTTTCATATATATCAACCTGTCTATCCTTACCATTTCTTTGAAAAGCCAGAAAAGTCCCCGCATAATCTCATCAGGAGTCATCTTTTTGGGTTGGAAATTCATATGAATCCATGTGAATTTCTCCCAATCGCGGGTCAATATTCGTCCCTCTCTCTCCATTCTGTCGTAAAACCTTGTGCCGGGAAACGGGCAAAGAGCGGAGACCTCCGTATCAACAAGATTCGTCTCGTATGCGAAATCCCTTATTTGTCTGAAAACAGATATATCATCGTCATCAAAACCCACGATAAAAAGGCCTGATACACCCACTCCATGAGATTGAATAACATCTATCGCCTGCCTGTAGTCCTTGATCTTGCTGTGTTTCCAGGGATTATGCCCCTCAAGATTTTTCGGGTTTATTGTTTCAAGCCCTATAAGCAACAGGGCGCAATGGGATTGATAGAGGAGATCAAGCAATTCCTTGTCTTTCGCAACTGCGATATCGCAATAACATTCCCAGAGAATATTAAGGGGAATGAGTGACCGGATCAACTCCTTTGAATATTCCACATCAATAAACATATTCTCATCGGTAAACGAGATAAAAGGCTGTTCAACCATCGATTTTACCGTTTTTATCTCGTTCACAACCTGTTGAACGGTCTTGTGCCTGTGAACCGCGCCATATATATGGGGAAGAAAACAGAAATCGCATTTCCGGGGGCAACCCCTTGTTGCCTGGATGGGGAAACGGTTGTATTTTTCGATATAGTTAAATTGATTGAGAAGATCAAACCTCGGAGGTGGGAGTAAGGTCAGGTCAACCAGTTTTTTGGAACGATATACTTGTTTGGCATTGCCTTTTTGAAAGTCGTCAAGAAATTCCCTGAATGTATCCTCCGCTTCCCCGACAAAGATGAAGTCCGCATGCTCTCCGGCCTCCTCCGGCAGGGCTGTCGGGTGTATGCCTCCCATTGCCACGGGGATCCCTCTATCTCTATATATATCAGCCATCTGATAACTTCTTTTATACTGAGTGTTTATCACCGAGAGGCATACCAGGTCGAAGTCTTCTTCGTGAACGATGCGGTCCATGGTCTCCTTCAACAGGTATTCCTCATCCACATATAACAAGTCATGAGATGGATCAATCACCCCTGCAAGGGTAATAAGCCCCAGGTTGGGCATCCATTCCATATCTTCCATGAGGAAAATAATCTCACGATGGAGTATTTTTTCCAATTCTTCAAAAATGCTGTCGGCATAGAATCTTTCCGCACCTCGTGCGCTGATAAGAGCAATTTTCAATTTCAAAAAATCCTTTCTTCTTTTCATTTATTTATTATAGCATTATTTTTTTCTTTACCGGAAGTAAATCATGGCGATATATTACTTTACCATTGAACAATTCGAAAAATTATGCTATAATATTGGTTCGAGAGGCTAACAGGCCGACCGAGGGAGGGTAAATAACTATGAAGAAGAAATACGAAAAACCCTCAATTACGACTTTCGAGGAGAGGACAGTAGTGGAGAACCTGGACGATGTTAAAGTGTCCGGGCCACCTCCTTCCGCCTGGAGTTGCGTGAGAGGATGATTTACATCCATCTCTTATGACCTTTATGCTTCACCAAAGGCGGGTACCTGCAAATCGAAACTTGGGATTGATCACCCCGATAGATATATTCGGAAAAATTCAGGTCCGGGACAACAGGGAAATTTTTAGAGGAGGAGTAAGTCTTTACTTACTTTGTCTTTTGGGAATTCCTTTTTTGTTTTTGGAGAAAAAGATCCTTGCCGCTCTATGACTATTTATCGAGAAAAGCATCTGTATATTCTGAGCATGGAATTATACAGGGCAGTACCTGAGAATTGTTGTTCCTCATTTTCAGCAAATCTTTATATTTTATTAATTCTCTGCGATCTCCGCGTCCTCTGCGGTGAATTAAAAAGCATCATCCGAGTTAATTCAACTTGCGAAATCATCAACATGGTATATGGGGTTTGTCTTCATCCTGCCGGAAAAATCTTCCCTCACCTGTGGAGGGAGCGAATCTATCGCACCCTTGAAATGCGGACTTGCAACCTTTGCAAACTCTCCCTTTACGCCGTCGGGATTGATCAGGCGATATAACACAAGGTTTCTCTCCACCCATTTCACCTCTATATTCGCCTTGTAATCATCACCGTCCTGAATGTCAATCCAAAACCATACGTGGTCGGGGTTAAACATCAACTCCGCAGTTATTGTCGAATATCCATAAGCGGTTACATCTCTGGGAGAATAATGATCACCCTCCACCACTACTCTTGTCGTCCCGCTAAAGTTTCTTATAAACACCTGGATCGTGGGCATATAGATTCTCCTTTCTTATTCTCTCTCCCCTGTCACCATAAGTCCACCTGCGCCAAGAAAACGAGGATCGTTACAGTGTTTCATCTCAAGATCAATTACAATTTGCTCCCATCTTTTTGTATCTGTGCCCGTGCGAATCGAATCATCGGGAGTAAATATACATTCCGACAGGACTCTTATATTACAAAAACCGGCGGCAGAGGCATCTTTTTCAAGCTCTTCCGGAAGCATACTTACAATTCCTGAATGCTGACTGTTATTTACGGCGGCTTTCTCAAGCGATTCAAGATCGCCATTTATTGCAAACAAGTGCATTGCCCCCAGGGTATTGTGAATCCCGTCGGCTATCATCTTTCCCCCGGGCTTTAATATGCGTGCCATTTCCTTTAAAGCTCTTCCAGGATTCCCACAATACACAACCGCTCCGCCCATTGAAAACACATGGTCGAAGGAGTTGTCGGGGAAGTCGGACATGTCCAGTATATCTCCCTTCACAATCTTCAGCCTGTCAGATACACCCGCAGATTCCGCCTTCTCCTCCGCCAGGCGAAGCCAACCCTCCGCATGGTCGAGAACGGTGATATTATTGAAACCCTCCCTTGCAAGGGGAATCGCCTTCCTGCCCGTGCCTCCACCGGCATCAAGAATCCTTGCATTTTTCGAAACACCTCCCAACTCACGCCTGAGATGCTCCAACCCAATCAGGTTATAAAGCCTGAATGCGACAATAATCCGGTCTCTATATTCTTCGAGCCTTGCAAATTCATAACTGATCATCGGCATAACTTTCTTCCAGTCCCAGTCCGTCCAATGATCTGCAGTATCAATATCAAGGTCATCTATAAGGTATTGATAATCCGACTCCCATATACTCATCTTTTAATACCCCGCGGTGAATAATTACACCGCGCGTATGCAATATCCCTGCCATAGAAGCTTACACGAAAGCGGGGGTGGATCTTTAGGGATTTATTGACGTCCGCCAGCCCTTTTTTTTCTTCGCCCTTTAAATGGTATGTCAAGCCCCTGTTGTTGTATGCCATCCAGGATTTGGGATCCAGCTTTATCGCTATGTTGAAATCCTCAATTGCCTTCTTATACTTCTTTCCATCGCAATATGCAAGCCCGCGGTTTATATATGCTTTTACAAACTTCCGGTTCAAGCTTATCGCCCTGTCAAAATCTTCTGTAGCTTTGCCATATTTTGTCATGAGATAATATGCAATACCTCTGTTATTATAAGCTTCGACAAGCTCGGGATCAATCTTTAACGCCCGGTTGAAATCCCTTATGGCTTTATCATACTTTCTCTTATGCAGGTAGGCCAGCCCCCTGTTACAATATGCCGGCGAATTTTCCGGGTAAATCCTGATTGCCCCTGTAAATTTCTCTATTGCCTCATCATATTTTCTGTCGGAGATGCTCTTTAACCCCATTTTATTGAGTTCTATAGATTTGTTTATCGATAAATTCTTGCTCTTCATTTTCTCACCTGCCATTGTGATCCCGGTGTTTTGAAACAGAAGCATAAGCAGGACAACAGCGACGGAAAAAATGATTTTTACCATTTTCCAGAGTCGGCTTGATCCATTTAATATTCTCCTGTCATATGTAACCCGAATCACTTTTTTTGAATAAGGGTCTTGTCTCAGATGGACTATTTCAACATTCTCCTCGTGCTCTTCTCTCTTAACAGCGTTCATTGTTATCACCTTCCCATATAAGATACCGGGGAGATGCATAATTATTCCGTTATTCGGGCGGCGGGACGCCACCCCCACCATTATAACAATGTCGGTAGCTGTGGCGGGACGCCGCAGAAGATGACAAATAATATTCTTCTGGAATACCTGGTTTCTTGCAGGGAATAATTATGCCGATATTAAAGAATGTAGATAAAAGGCAGGCAACAATTATGGATATCATTCCAGCAAAATCGACAAGAAAAGATGATTTGACATGAACATAAAGCTTATTGTTTTCAGCCTCCTGGGCGGTCTTGCCCTGTTCCTGTTCGGCATGAAAGTCTTAAGCACGGGACTCCAGATGGCATTTGGAAACAAGATTAAGATCCTCATGGAAAAACTTACCGACAACAAACTTGCCGGCGTTGGAATCGGAGCGTTGGTCACTGCTATCATTCAAAGCTCCAGCATTACAACGGTAACGCTTGTGGGACTTATCAACGCCGGGCTTATCACGCTTGCCCAATCCATTCCCATGATCATGGGAGCGAATATAGGAACCACTGTAACCGCACAGCTAATCGCATTCAAGGTCGGAAAATATTCTCTTCCTATCATTGCCATAGGATTCGTCCTGTATTCTCTTGAGAGATACAGGATCCCGTTTTTAGAAAAGTACCTGGCAAAGAAAGACGAGGGGAATTCCAACAAGGACATGGACAGGAACAGAGGAAAAAATAACACTTTAAAATATGTAGGGCAGATTATCCTGGGCTTCGGTATTCTCTTCCTGGGTATGACCCTCATGTCATCGGAATCAAAGCAACTCGTGGAGAATCCCGGTGTGGTAAAATTCCTTGCTGAGATGGGAAAAGTCCCTATACTTGGAATAATAGCCGGGGCGTTGTTCACCAGTATCATCCAGAGTAGTTCCGCCACATCAGGACTGGTGATCTCTATGGGCATGGGGGCAAAAAACCTGATCAGCCTGAAATCGGCGGTTACGATTATCATGGGAGCTAACCTGGGCACCTGCATCACGGTTATCCTTGCATCAATCGGCTCCACTCTCTCAAGTAGAAGAGCGGCGCTGTCTCATGTACTTTTCAATGTTATCGGAATATTGTTATTCGTTCCTTTTATAGGTTTGTTTGTCGGTCTTATTCAGAAGACATCCCCCGACATGGCAAGACAGATTGCAAACGCCCACCTTTGTTTTAATATTATAACCACACTCGTACTTCTTCCCCTGTCCGGTGTTTTACTGTTTGTTGTGAAGAAACTTATGCCGGGAGAGGACGTCAGGGTTGAGAGCGGGGCGAAGTACCTTGACGACCTCACTCTTGAGACTCCTGCCGTAGCACTTTCGATGGCGGAAAAAGAGACGGTGAGAATGGCAAAAATCACTCTCACAATGATAGAAGCGAGCAGAATGGCGCTTTTCGAGAAAAGCAAGAAGCATATTGAGATAGTAACAGGAAAAGAAAAAGTTGTTGATGAACTGGATGATAAAATAGAGGTATTTCTGAAAAAAATAGACAACGAAGCTCTATCTGACAGGCAAAAGACAAACCTGGCGATACTAAACCATATTATATCGGACATAGAAAGAATCGCCGACCATGCAAATAATATGTGTGAACTTGCCGAACGTCGGATGAGCGATAAGATCAGGTTTTCCGACGAAGCGTTCGCTGAGTTGAAGGACGTATTTGACAAGGCCGACGAATCGGTTGAGCTTTCTATAACAGCGATAACAAAATATGATGAAAAATCCATTAATAGGATAATGGAAATAGAAAAAGATGTTGACACAATGGTCGAACAGATGGAAGAAAATCATTTTGAGCGGTTGGCGCAAGAGTTATGCAGCGCCGAGGCAGGACCCCTTTATGTCGATGTTTTGAGGAACCTGGAAAGAATTACCGACCACACTCATAACATTGCATGCGCAAGAAGCTTCGGCTTTTGATAAAACTTATGCCAATGCCAGGGTATTACCGTTTCCGGATTTTTGCAGGGAATAATAATGTAAATATAAAATATAGAAATAAAATCAAGCAATAATTGTTGACAATATTCCAGCAAAATCGACAAGGAAAGATAATTTGACATGAACATAAAGCTTATTGTTTTCAGTCTCATAGGCGGGCTTGCTCTGTTCTTGTTCGGCATGAAAATCTTGAGCACAGGGCTCCAGATGGCATTTGGAAACAAGATTAAGACCCTCATGGAGAAACTCACTAACAATAAGCTTGCCGGTGTTGGAATTGGAGCATTGGTTACAGCTATCATTCAAAGCTCCAGCATTACAACGGTAACACTTGTGGGACTTATCAACGCCGGGCTTATCACGCTTGCCCAATCCATTCCCATAATTATGGGAGCGAATATAGGAACCACCATAACCGCACAGCTAGTCGCATTCAAGGTTGGAAAATATTCTCTTCCTATCATTGCCATAGGATTTGTCCTGTATTCTCTTGAGAGATACAGGATCCCGTTTTTAGAAAAGTACCTGATAAAGAAAGGCAAGGAAGATTCCGACAAGGCCAGGGGAAAGAAAAATACTTTAAAATATGTGGGGCAGATTATCCTGGGTTTTGGTATTCTTTTCCTGGGCATGACCCTCATGTCATCGGAGTCGAAGCAACTCGTGGGGGATCCCAGGGTGGTAAACTTTATTGCTGAAATGGGAAAAGTCCCCTTGCTTGGAATAATTACCGGGGCATTATTCACCGGTATCATACAGAGTAGTTCCGCCACATCGGGATTGGTGATCTCTATGGGCATGGGAGCGAAAAAGCTTATCGACCTGAAATCGGCATTTACAATTATCATGGGAGCAAATATCGGTACCTGCATCACGGTCGTTCTGGCGTCAATCGGCTCCACTCTGTCCAGTAAAAGAGCGGCACTCTCTCATGTGCTCTTTAATGTTGTCGGAGTATTATTATTCCTCCCCTTTATAGGCTTGTTTGTCGGTCTTATTCAAAAGACATCCCCCGATCTGGGAAGACAGATTGCAAACGCTCACCTTTGTTTTAAAGTTGTAACCACACTCATACTTCTTCCCCTGTCCGGTGTTTTACTATTTGTTGTGACGAAACTTATACCGGGAGAGGAAATCAAGGTCAGAGGCGGAGCCTTATACCTTGACGACCATACCCTTGAGACTCCGGCGATAGCACTTTCGATGGCGAAAAAAGAGACAGTGAGAATGGCAAGAATCACTCTCACAATGATAGAAGCAAGCAGGATGGCACTTTTTGAGAAAAGCCCGAAGCATATTGAGGTTGTAAAGGGAAAAGAAAAAGTTGTTGATGAACTGGATGATAAAATAGAGATATTTCTGGAGAAAATTGACAACGAAGCTCTATCTGACCAGCAAAAAACAAATCTGGCAATATTAAAACATATTATATCGGACATTGAAAGAATCGCCGACCATGCAAATAATATATGTGAGCTTGCCGAACGTCGAATAAGCGATAAAATCAGGTTTTCCGACGAAGCGTTCGCTGAGTTGAAGGAAGTATTTGACAAAGCCGATGAATCAGTAGAGCTTTCCATAGCAGCGATAACAAAATATGATGAAAAATCCATCAATAAGATAATGGAATTAGAAAAAGATGTTGACAAGATGGTCGAACAGATGGAAGAGAATCATTTTGAGCGGTTGACGCAAGAGTTATGCAGTGCCGAGGCAGGTCCCCTCTATGTCGATGTTTTGAGGAACCTGGAAAGAATTACCGACCACACTCATAACATTGCATGCGCCAGAAGCTTCGGCTTTTAATAATGTTTATATATTTATTCAAACTCCACTGCAGGAGAGGCTTCCAGTCTCGATTTTCGTGGCAGGATGCCACTCCTACAGGGTTGGACTAATGTTTACAAATTTACTTCTTCTTCTGCTGCTTTATGCGCTCCGCCATCCAGTTTAGCGGGATATTTACATTAAAATAAACATCAAATGTCTTTCCCGTTTTTTTGCTTCTTACGCTCATTTTATCGTAATCGTTACCGTTTTTCCGGATCAATTTCTGTTTTAGCACACTTAGGCTCAGAGAACCCAATACTGCATACTCTTCCTTAATGGAAATTACCTTATATGCCGATGCCGGAGTTTTACCGCTTCCGGATTTCAATATGGAGGCTACAATTCCATTCAGCATATAATTATGAAAGCTGGCGTTCTTTTTATCTTTCAAGCCTCTATAAGCGTAAAAGCATATGAGATGGGCATCGGGATTTAAAAAATTCTTTTTCAATAAAGAGTTTGCAAGTGCTATGGATTTCTTATACTGCTTGGCTTTTAGGGCGGCCATCATTTCGTCCTTCGTTTTCTTCTGAGAGTTATCATATGGATTATAATACGAAGTTCTCGCATAAGCTAACCTGAGCTTTTCGAAATCGAGTGATTTATCAAATTTCAAAGCTTTTCCAAGAAGTTGTTTGTATGTTTTGTTGTCATATTTTTCTTTAGCCAGACAACTACCACATAAAACCACCATTAATAATACAACTATAATATACTTTTTGAACATAAAATACCTCCAACACCAAAATTATGACACAAATGAATTCTCTAATTCCTATCAATACAACGAAGCCTGGAAATTATCCTTTATAAAGATTAGATAATATACTCATCACTATTAACCCGGATAATGCTTTTAAATTCAACGCAGAGATCGCGGAGGTCGCAGAGAACTTATTATATGGAGGGTTCACTGTTAATTTATCGCATCATTTTTCAGGCATTCTCCGATATAATTTTATATTGGCGAGAAATGGATTCTTTCACCGGTAAAAGGCTACAATACGGTAATTGTAAGATTCCAAATGCATTATTAGGGTTAATATCGTCTAATATTGCCTGAGCTGAACTTGTTTCAGTATGACAATTGCGTAAGTCCTGATACAAATCTTTTTCTAATAAAAATCTCTTCTTCAAACCCCATCTTCAAAAAACTTTATACTGCTTATAAATAAGGAACATACCTTATTTTATAAAGGAATGTTCCATTATCTGTTTTAGCTATCTGTTTTAGCCTGAGGCAAATGCTCCCGGCTTTTAATTCGCTACAATATTCAATATTTTACCGGGTATATATATTATTTTCCTGATGGTTTTCCCTTTTATTGCCGACATTACCTTTTCCGATTCATTCGCTGTTTTCTCTACGAATTTCTGATTGCTCTCGACAGGAACCGTGAGTCTGTCCCTCAACTTTCCGTTTACCTGAACAACAATCAGCATTGTGTCCTCCTTGACAAAGTCGGAATTGAACTCGGGCCACTTCTCGTTGAAAATGCTGTCAATATTGCCCAGATGATGCCATAATTCCTCGGCAAGATGGGGAGTCACCGGCGACATTAATCTCAGGTATTCCTCGACGGATTCCTTATAGAAGCGGCCGGGATGTTTCCTGTTGAAATCCTGCAGATTGTTAAAACACTCCATCAGGCTTGATATTACTGTATTTAAATGGAATCTCTCGATATCTTCCGTAACTTTCTGGATGGTTGTGTGAATATAACGCCTGACCTCCCTGGACATCTCCCTTCCCTCCAGGAATTTAGTGTCCATCACAAAATTGAACACACGTCTTAACCAACGATAGACACCCTCGATGCCGGAGTCGTCCCATTCGGAATCCTGCTCCGGCGGACCGATGAACAGCTCATATGCTCTTAAAGAGTCGGTTCCATATCTCTCCACCAGACCATCGGGATTGACGATATTTCCTTTGCTCTTGGACATTTTCTCTAATCTGCCGGAAGTCTCACTCCTGCGACATATCATTCCCTGGTTGAAGAGCCTGACGAATGGCTCCTGGAAATCTACATAACCGGCATCACACAGCACCATTGTTATAAACCTTGAATAGAGCAAATGTAATATGGCGTGCTCTACACCGCCCACGTACAAGTCAACGGGAAGCCATATCTTGACTTTTTCCTCATCAAACGGTACCGCGTCCTCGTGTGGTGATACATATCGCAAGAAATACCACGACGAGCATACCCACTGTGATATTGTGTCCGTCTCTCTCTTTGCATCGCAACCGCAGTTGGGACATTTAACTTTAACAAATTCAGGGATTGCCGCCAGGGGTGATTCACCCGTTCCTGTCGGCTCATAATTTTCAATATACGGTAGTAAAACAGGCAGGTCACTCTCGGGGACGGGAACTATCCCACAATTGCTGCAATAAATCATGGGAATCGGTGCTCCCCAGTATCTCTGGCGGGAAATGAGCCAATCTCTGAGCTTGTAGTTCACCTGTCTCCTTGTCAGATTTTTCTCTGCCAGCCAATCAACAACTTGCTCGAACCCACCTCTTGACGACAGTCCGTCGAAGTCGCCCGAATTCATCATTGTACCTTCGCCCGTATATGCCGATTCGAGATTATTATTCCCATCAGGAGGCAGGATTACCTGACGAATGAGCAGGTCGAATTTTTTTGCAAACTCCCAATCCCTCTCGTCATGCGCCGGCACAGACATGATCGCCCCCGTGCCGTATGACATGAGGACATAATCTGATATCCATATAGGAACTTCCTCATTATTCACCGGGTTTACGGCATACGCTCCGGTAAATACACCGGTCTTCTCCTTGTCCTCGCTCAACCTGTCCAACTCGGTTATTGATTGTACTTTTCGAACATACTCATCAACCTGTTCCCTGCATTCATCGGTTGTTAATGTTTTTACCAGAGGATGCTCCGGGGCAAGAACCATATAAGTAGCACCGAATAAAGTGTCGGGGCGGGTAGTAAATATGGGTAATTCCTCATCACACTCCTTTACCTTGAAGATAACCTCCGCTCCGTAGGATTTGCCTATCCAATTTGCCTGCATGGTCAGCACACGCGAAGGCCATTCCAGGTCTTCAAGGTTTCTCAGCAATCTGTCGGCATAATCGGTTATCTTGAAAAACCACTGGTTCAGGTTTTTTTTGGTTATCTCCGTTCCACATCTCTCACATTTGCCCTGAATGACTTCCTCGTCCGCCAGTCCTGTACGACACGAGGGACACCAGTTTATGGGAGCTTCGTGCTTGTATGCAAGTCCTCTCTCGTACAATTTCAGAAAAAGCCATTGTGTCCATTTATAATAGCTGGGTGAAGATGAGTTGATCTCCCTGCTCCAGTCATACATCGTGCCCATTTCGACTAACTGGCGATTCATATTCTTTATATTCATCATCGTGCCTTCGGCGGGATGAACTTTCTTTTTTATGGCGGCGTTTTCCGCAGGAAGTCCGAATGCATCCCATCCTATGGGATGTAAAACCTCATATCCCTTCATTTTCATATGGCGACACCAGACATCGCTAAGGACATAACCCCTCCAGTGTCCCACGTGAAGTCCCTCGCCGCTGGGATATGGGAACATGTCCAGGCAGTAATGCCGGGGCTTGGGTGTGTCATCATTTGTCCTGTGCATATCTGTCTCTTCCCAGATTCTGCGCCATTTTTTCTCGATTTCGATGTGCTCGTAATGCATAAGGGCCTCCTATTTGTAGATGTTGGAATATGGAAAATGGAGAATGGATCTGTAATCCGCTATTCATTATTGATATTCACCGCAAATCCTCTGTGATCCCGGCGAACCCTGAAACAAGTTCCCTGAAATTAATTCAGGGCAGGTTGGGCAGGCTTCTGCGGTGGCAATACGCTTCTTCCACATCCTTATGTTGTTAGATAGATACCAGCTTTGGAAAATTCCTCCTGCAAGCGATATTTCATGAAGTATTGTCCAAACTTACCACCCCAATCCCTCCCGCAAGCGGCGGAGGTAATTTCCTCCCTCTTTGAGAAGGGATGAAGGGGGGAGGCAAAAAGACAATATTCTCTGTAAAAGGCTTATAATAATTTATTAATTGTACTTACGCATACCCAGGAAAAAAAGCTAATGAAACTGTCATCCTGAGCGGAATACGATTTTTACCTTTCCTGAATGAACCTTGGCAAGAACGGGTTTTACTTACCTCCGATGTCTTCCACAGCGAAGGATCTCTACCCACGACAAATTATCTCCTACAGGCAATTATTCAAGAGATTCTTCGCTATGTAAATCTCCGTAGATCAAGGAAATACCGTCTTTGAGAAAGTCATCGGATTAAAGCAAGCCTTTCGTGATCCGCTCAGAATTACAATTGCGTAAGTCCTGCAATAACTACAAGGGCATTCATCCTTCATCGATATTTCCCCTCAATACATGATTGAAAAAAAGTATTTATTCAGACCCCTGCCTGCAGGAAGACTGTCTGTCTCGATTTTCGTGGCAAGATACCACTCCTGCAAGGAAGGACTGGATAATTATTGATAAACGTAAAAAATAAAAGCTATTGCTTTACAATTAACTGATTATATAATTTTTTATTAAAATTTGCAAGAAAATATATACTTTGTTAACAATGAGAGATTTATTCACGAAATACAAAGATCAGATCCTATAAGGAACCTTCTGCCGAGGTCCAAAAGAAACAGGCGGGATATATCAAATTAGCTTATAATTCACCCGGTTCATATGAGTTACGTTTTTTATAGAACTCCGAGAGGTCATTAAAAAGCTTTTTCCTTGATGGCATATGCACATACATCATATGCCCGGCCTCGTAACAATCATATGTAACGTTTTCCTTGAGCCTGGGGTCGAGCCCCATGTGTGCGATTGTGTATTTATGCAGGAAGTATGAAGTGCACAGGTCAAAATAGCCACAGGCGAAGAATACATTAAGATACCTGTTATAATTCATAGCTTCAACAAGCTTTTCAGTGACGCTAACATACCCCATGCCGCCATCTATTCCTGAAGCCCAGTCCCAGTTCTTGCTTACATCCCTTGAAAGGGGCTTATATGGCAAATCGTTTTCATATTTCAATTCATTTCTGAGGAAGTCGTGCAAACAACCTATGCAAGAGCCATATATGTTGAACAAACTGGGGTCTGTTTTCAACTTGTCTGACATCGGGTCGATATCCGGAGCTTTCAGTCTGCTGTCATAAAGTCCAACTACCTCTTTTGTATCTTTGAGAATTTGCTTCATAAACCTGTGAGGTTTTACCCTCAGATTACTGTCGTCAATATATTCCTTTGATAGTCCTGTATATTGTGACATCTGTCCGATGATCCTGTCTCTTTCCTCATCGGACAACAGGTCTCCCTTAATAAGAGCTTGTGAATATTCACTCAGAGCCCAGTCTTCGACGACTTCAAGGGTTTTTTTAAGGTCAGCTCTGAGTTCTTCGGGGAGTTTTTTATGGTACCATGCAGTTGCCGTATATGCAGGCAGGAAAAGGAGATATGGCAGATCATTTCCCGGGCTGAAATCGAAATAGAGATAATCCAGAGCTGATGAGATAAAGACAACGCCGTTAAAATCCATGGCATATTTTTCCTGGAGGGTCGCTATAAGTCCGGCGGCTCGATATGTGCCATAGCTCTCGCCGGCGATAAACTTTGGAGATAGCCAGCGATTATTGCGGGAAATATAGATCCTTATGAACTCGCCTACCCATTTTATATCCTCCTCAACCCCATAGAACTGCCCGGAATCCTCATCTTCACCGGGAGAGCTGTATCCTGTCCCGATGGGATCCACAAATACAAGATCCGTGAATTCGAGCCAGGAATATTCATTATTGACAAACTCGTATGGGGGTGGACAGACTTTTCCTTCCTCCGTGAACTTAACTCTTTTTGGACCCATCGCCCCGAAATGCACCCATGCGGACGCCGCTCCGGGACCACCGTTAAACGCAAATGTTACGGCTCTTTTTGTTCTGTCTTTCAATCCTTCTTTTTCGTAACTGATATAGAACACCCGGGTTTTTATTTTCTGTTTTTCGTCTTTTATTTTCAGGTACCCGGCCGTTGCCTTATACCTGAGAGGCTTTCCGTTTATTTGCGCTACATGGTGTGTTATGGATTCTTTATCGCCGGGAAATTCTTTTTTCTTTTCTCTTTCACTTTCCAACTCAAGTTTCAGTTCTTTTTGGGCAAGAAGTTGTAATAAATCTCTTTTCATGAATTATCACCTTTCATACGAAAAATAGTAACCCGACCTCCGACTTGCCGGGAGGCGGGAAACGGGAAATAACAGGGATTTTGAGATTTTTCGATACCCTCGCCTCTAACCTCTTACCTCCGGCGTCCGTTTTCTGTTAATCGGGACGGGGACGTCCCTCCTACAGTTCCAACATCCGGTGTCCGTTTTCCGCCTTCGACATCCGGCCTCCGTTATCCGTTATCCGTTATCCGACCTCTATCTCAGATATGTGTTAAAGAAATTGACTGACTTGTTGAAGATATCCTCCCAACCTGACGCTGAATAGCTGTGTCCTTCTCCGGGGACGATATAAATTTGGGCAGGTTGTCCACTGACGAGAAGATCGTCGTACATTTTCTGAGTATCCGCAGGTGAGGCCAATGTGTCATTTTCACCGGTTATGAAATAAACGGGATTGGGCATATCCGTTTTAAGATCGACATTATTTTCTGGTGCAAGGAGACCATTCAACTCCACAACTGCGGAGGCTTTCTTGGTTTTTGCCGCAATTTCCAATGACATCGCTCCGCCCCAGGAATGTCCTGTGACGCCGACCTTGTTAGTACATTCCGACTGTGCTTTCATGGTGTCGATTATATCGCCTGAAACAGTCGTGCTTACAGGCTCGCCTGTTACCACGTAAAATCCCTTGCCGGCGAGGTCGTTGGCGCTCAATCCGTTAAGGACAAACACACCGGGGAATGCGCCCGCCGCATCTGGTCTGTAAACCGTAAGCGTATATGTCTGACCTCCGCTTTGCACGGAGAGAGTTCCCTGTACGGTTGCATAATTGCCTGTGGGAGCGGGGGTAGGTGTTATTGTCGGGCTGGATGTTGGCGATGTTGTTGGTGATGTAGTTGGCGATGTGGTGGGAGAAGTTGTAGGTGATGTTGTAGGCGATGTTGTGGGTGTTGTTGTGGGAGATGTAGTTGGGGTAAGGTTGAAAATCTGGAGAAATGTCTCCCCCGTAGTTACCGTAACGGAAGTAGAGTCATCGTTATAACCCGATTTTGTTACGCTGATAGTATGGGTTCCTTCTTCGACATATGGGATTGTATATTTGCCCGACGAGTTGGTTGATGTACTCAGGGTAAGATTCCAATTATCCACCTTAATCGAAACCTTGGCTCCCAACAACGGGGCGTCTGTGCTGGCGTTATAGACATATCCTTTAACGCCTCCCACCGGTTCGACATTCATATTTGCCGTGACACTGGAATTGGTCTCGACAATAACCTGTGTTGAAACGGCATAGTCATCTTTTACCGCCGTGATAATTTGCTGACCTGTGGGGACACCTGTCAGAGTGTAGCTTCCGCTGGAGTCTGTTGATGTTGATTTACCGGCATCTTTGCCCTTGTTAAGATCCCACGCCACAGTGGCATCTTCCAGGGGACTTCCGTTCTGATCATATACGACTCCTGTCACCGTCCCGCTTTCTGTGGGAGTGCCGGTGGGCATGATGACTCCATCGCCTCTGCCTCCGCCACTACATCCTGCATAGACAACGAATGAAAGAGCTATTAAACCTGTAGCAATTAAAAATATTGCTATCCTGAGATTATTATTTTTTTTCATGATAATGGCCTCCTTGATAAAATAGTCAATGAACGAGATAAATTCGCCCATTTATGTACCTATTCAGAATATGGCGGTTATTCCATCAGCATTTTCCCGTTGTAATTAATGCTGAATACTTACAAATAGATATTTAATATAGATATTCAATGTTAGAATTTTGAATCCTTTTGTTTTTATAATCCTACTTTCAAAATGCCTTTTCGACACCCTCATCTCCGGCATCCGGCATTCGATTTGATATACGCATAATTCTCAACCGGGGATCCTTCCTGTTCTCTTGCAAGTTCAACCCCTCTTTTCAACGACCTGACGGCCTGCCTTACAAAATCAACCGATCTCTCACGACCTGCAATCTTGAAATTCTTTATGCCGGAACGGATAAAAAGTGGAAGAATCGGAGACAGATCAATCACAGGATAACACATCAGCCTGCCCCTGTTTATAATATTACCCTCACCGTCTGTTAAGCTGAGCCTGAGCTGGCAGAATGTGCTTTCGCGCGAATAGAGGTGAGAACCGGGAGGCGAGAGGCGGGATCCGTGGGGAAGGTTGCACCTGTGATTGTCGTTGAAACATATACCGCCATACGCAATTATTTCATACTCCATATCGGGAACGGCGCAAGTTATCGCTTCGATCTCGTCTATAAAAATACTCGTGTTAAGAATAATCCTGGAAAATCCCAGAGATTTCACGAAACGAACCCCGGAAGGGTTGTATATCCCCATAAATGTGCTTGCGTGGAGGGGAAGATCAATCCCCATTTCCCTGATAAGCTCATAAACACAAAATGATCCCACGATTAACGCGTCAGGCTCTATCTTTGCCATATCCGACAGGAGTTTTTTCCATACATCCTCTTTACCGATGGGTATGGAGCGGTTTATCGCCGCATAGAGCTTCACACCCGCTTCTCTTGTTATTTTGCGGGAGGTTCTGACATCCTCTATATCCATCTCGGCATACCCGGAACGGCCGCTCATCATCCTGGGACCCACATACACGGCATGCGCTCCCTCTTCAACCGCCGCCCTCACATGCTCCGGGCTTCCCCCGGGAGCGAGGATTTCTATTTTGTTTTTATTCATTGTTTCATTACTCTCTACAAAGGGTGACAAGATGAGTGATAAAAATAATTAAGACAGTCCGAGACTAATCAATACTTTTTAGAATCTCATCAAATCTCATTGAAAAATCCTCGCACAATTCATCGTCAAATTTCTCAAGCCAGTGTTTCACGTGTTCAATATCAAAGGTAGGATTTTTCAGAATTATAGACCTTGCATCTTCAATATCTCTTGCCCTGCCTGAAAAAACCTTGTGGATTATCAAATCCTCAACGGCTGCAAACCTGATTTTACCGGCATTTGTACTTACCTCCACCGCTCTTTTGACAGCGGATCTTTCGAAATCGGTGAAAGAGAATATAAAATCAACCCTCATCCCCGTGTCGCCGTCAATCACGGGAAGCACCATTGTTGTTTCCACAAATTCACCGGGATTTTCCACAAGGATTCTCAGTTTTAGATCATCTAAAAGGCAGTATATAACATCCAATTCTTTAATTCCAATTCCCAGGGTTATATCAATATCCCTTGTAAACCTTGGCTCCCCATGGAACAGGACAGCTTGCCCCCCTATCACCATATACGGAATACCATTGTCATCGAGCTTATTTGCAATTTTTCCCATGAGTTCAAGGAACACTGTTTATCACCCTCGCCAATTTTATTTTAACGTCAATCCCCTCGAGAGGGTTTTCAGGAGGAAACACTCCGAGGGCGATCGCCTCATCATACATCGCGTCAAGGATACGATATTTTTCTTCAAGATCCATTTTTTCCTGTCGTTTAAAATTGTCCTCAAATTTTTTCAGGATTTTTTCGTTTTTTATCATTACAATCTTTCCCCCATTTTGGGATGTGAGAAACGGGAAGCGGGATCCGTTCGCCGTTCGCCGTTCGCCGAATTATGTTCGCCAAACCTCTCTGTGTCCTCTGTGATGAAAAAACATATCTGTCACCTTCTTTACCGGGAAGACGCTGAAGCGTCTGAAACAGCGAGGGTTGTGTGTATTCCCATCTTCCCCGGATGAATCCGGGGGTTATTCTCATGGGAGGTTTAAAAACCTCCGCTACCCAGCATCCGGACTTCGCCACCAATCCTTTCCTTCGTGATCTCCGTGACTTCTCTGAAACAAGTTCAGTGCAAATTGTTGTAAAAAAACACATCCGGCATCCGAATTCCGTTCGCCGTATTATCGCGGCACGGGAGACGGGACCCGCACATCGTTCACCCCTCTCGTTCGCCGCATTCCGTTCGCCGTTCGCCTTATTTCTTTATTTCCTGATTTCCTTAGCGGTAAAATTCCTTCATTTCCTTATCCCTTATTCCTTATTTCCATGCTGGCGATTGCTGACCTGTATTTCTGATACGTATCCGCTATTTTGGCGGCAATAAGCGCCATTATGAAGCTTAGAATTACAGTGCCCAGCATGTACCATCTGAGAATTGGCTTGCTATACATATCCGGAGCGGAGGCTTCGTCCAGGATCTGGATTTCGTTTGGATTCTTGTATTCCTCGCTCCTTGCTTTTTCCACCTCAAGCTCCAGATATCCCAGCAGTTTTTCTTTAATAAGCACATCCCTGTTGAGGCGGCGGTATGAGTATGCGAGATCGGGGATCTCCTCGAATCTGTTATCCAATTCCGCTACAACCCCGTCCAGCGCCTGGCTTTTCGCTTTCTGGGAGATTGTCTCGGCATACGATTCAATCAATAACGGGGTAAGGTCGGAACGGACTGTTGCAAGGTGAGCTTTGACTTTGTTTTTCAAAAGACCGCTCAATTCGTTGATCTCACCCTGGATCTTCATCACCGTGGGGTTCTCTTCCGTCTTTGTCTGAAGCTCCTTTGCAAGCTCAACCTCTTTTAATATAAGCTGCTGATAAAGTTTCGATATTGCCTCGTTCCCCAGGAGTTGCGAATAATCAAGTTCACTGCTTGATTTTTCCGCCTGTTGGGTAAACTTCTTCCTGAGAGCGGACAGCCTGCTGTTCATCTGACTATAACTGACGCTTGAAACAACGCTCATAGCTTTTATGTTGGCATAATATTCAAGCATCGCCTGAAGTTCCGCGGGGGGATCAACCACTTTTTCCCTGTTTTGGAAAGCAAGCAGTTTATTCTCCAACCCGTAAAGCTCCTTCTTTACCTTATCCCTTTGCTTCTCCATATTGATACGATGCAATTCTGCAAGGGTCATGTTGGAAGATTTCGAAAACCTTTTATATTCCTCGACATAGTAATTCGCCACCCATGCCGATAGTTTCGGATTCCTTGTCTCCACGGTTATTTCAACGACTTTGGCTTCCTCGAGTTTAATTTTCACATAGCGGGGAAGTAATTTTAGAAGCTCAACTCTTGGCTTTTTGATATCCTTACCGAATATTTGCGATCCAAATTTATCTATAACATTATTTGAAACCGTATTTCCCTCAAGGATTGAAACGGCATATGTGCTCAGGTCGCCAGATGCGCTTATAAGACCGGACAACCCAAGGGAATCGAGTATTCCTCCACCGGGTGAGGTAAGAGGGAAGAAAAAGCTCGCCTTTGCTTCGTAATATTTTGGGGAGAGAAATGTATAAAACGTTCCGGCAGCAAGGAACAGCACAAATGTAACAGCAACGACAACGCAATGTCTTCTTAAATATAAAAGCCAGCGGACAAATGAGTCCCCGACTTCGCTGGATTTGCCGTTTTTATCGCTCCGGCTTGAATTGTTCTTATTGTTTTCGTATTCTGACATATTCAGGGATAATTTATATTAATACAGTTAAAACCCTTTCTTTACCCCGTTAATATTGGCAACAACAACTAATTAATATTAGTCAGGCAACGACAGATACAGGGCGCTCAGTCCAATTGTAACTACTCCTCCAACCCCGATAGTGGCAATAGTGCTTAAGCCAAAAACCATAGCAAACATGGAGGACATTGCCCCCATCCCTCCGCAGTAAACCAATGTCTCCGGGGCATTAACAATAAGGTTTCTTAACTTTGAATGCCCTGATTTTTTACCCAATTTTGCAACATCTGACTCCAATTTGAGGGTATCTTTTTCCAACCGGGCTTTTTGGGATTCAAGGTCATTCACTTTCCCTTTGCCTCCTATGGCCGCTCCTACCAGGAAACCCATTCCACCGCTTACAGCGGCTGTACTTTTGGGATTCTTCTTTGCAAAATTCATACACGCCTTTAATTCACTGCGTATTTTTCCCCATAATTTTTCATCCTTCCTGTCTTCCGTTCCTGTCAATGTGACTTTATCTTCAGAGATGGATAAAGATTGCTCTGCTTGATTGCCTCGATTATTAGTGCATTTTGTTTTATTGTTTTCAATTAATTTGCAATTATTATTGGTAACATTCACTTTATCCACCTCATCTCACATTAATATAAATTTCCTGCCTTATAGTTTTCTGCCAACATGCTTTCCAATTTTGGCTGCGGCAAGAGTGGTAACGCCCACAAAACCGATTCCTGCAATAAGCCCGGCAGGTCCGCCTGCCACTCCGGCTACGATAGGAATAACCGCTCCTGAAAGATGGATTCCCGCCGCCAGTCCGAATACTCCTCCGACAACCTTGCCGACAGTTCCCTTGATTCCTGTTTTAATATCGGCAACTGTCTTCGCTCCCTTTTCGAGAATGCCACCACTATGACGGGAAACACCATACCCTACAGCCATAGATGTGCCGAATATTCCCGCCTGGGTCGCTACGGGATGTTCTTTTGCAAATTTACCGAGCTTATCTGCCGCTGATTCCACATGCTTCCCAACAGATGTGAATTTATCGGTAATGTTTCCATGTCCATTGCTCTCATCCACTGTGGGCTTACTATTTAATTCATTTTTCAGCATATCCACTTGATTTCTCAGATCCGATATTTGTGTTGATTTATCATTTGTTGCTACTGCGTTCATTTTCATCTTCTCCCTGTTTTTAGAATTTTTCATCTTCGTTCTATATGTTATGATAGCATTACCCGATGTCGCATGTAAGTTCCAGTCATGTTCCAAATTCTCGTATTATTCAGACCCCTTGTGAACTTTTGTTAAACATTTATTTAAATAAATAAACGGGAGATTATTGTCATCTCCCGCTTGTATGTTAACTTCAACTTTCCTATGCCACTTTCATCTTTTCCATTCTCCGCTTGACAACTGCATCAACGACTACAGCCGTTGTTCCCAGTCTCAAGCCTTCCTTAACAATTGTACTTACAACCGGGTGTTTTTTAGGAAAATTCTTGATTTCTCTTTTTGAATTCCTTACAGTGCCGGCTACCTTATCATTAACTTTTCCCATAACATCAGTCTTTTCAATGGCAATTCCCGCCAGAATCCCGGCGCCTGCGGTAATCAGAGTTGTCATTTTGGGATTTTCAGTTACAAATTCTTCACACTTATCTGATGCGGATTGTGCGCCTTCCCTGACTGTCTGCCCTGCTGTTTTCGCATACTCCTTACCCCTGGCAAGGTAATCACCCGATGTGCTCAGAAGATTTGATTTTCCCATCTGGGATTTCAACTCGGCAATTTCTCTTTTCAGTGTCTCAATCTCGTTTTCTCCGCCCTGTCCCAATTTCACACTGTCTCCCTTTGTCGGGACATTTGTTTCAGTTTTATTTTCAACAGTTTTCGCCTTATAAGCGGCTCCGGTTTCATTCTTCATTCCTGCATTTATTGTATTCATTTTAATTTCCTCCTCAGTTCTTTTGTGTTTTCTATTGTTATATTATCACTGCCTGATGTCGCATGTAAGTTCCAGCCATGTTCCAAATTGTTTTGAATTTATATATTTACCAGGTTGTCAATTCCGTTTCACCGGATATTTCCTTGTTCTTTGGATTTACTTTCGTATGAACGATGTCGATCAGGCTATACATCGGATCGTTTTCCAACTCCTTGAGATTGAGACTGATATAACCGCCATAGACATCGGTAACCGGGTCATAAAGCATCATGCCGAAAGTGTCCTTTTGGCTGTCATATTGGGATACCTCGCCCTTGAGATAATACATCCCTATGCTAAGCGCAATCGGGTCTTTTGGTCTGGGTTCGGTCCGCAGGTAGTCGATCATCACCGGGTAAAGCTGTTTGGTTCTGCAGTCTTTCGGTTTTACATATTTGTCGCTCCAGTGATAGGCGACAAAATCATCTTTAAATTTGTCGGCAACTGTCAGACCTTCAGGGAATCCATGAGTCTTATATTTCTTCTGTGGAGTGGAATTCCTGAACATATTCAAAAGGATCTTCCCCGCGTCGATCTCCCGGGGCATCGCCTTGCTTACCGTATCTCCTGAGAATGTGTCTCCCACCGCCTGTTTATGAACCGTATAACCCGGTTTCCTTGCGGTGATTACATTATTAATATCCCTTGCGTTTATATTTGCATTTTGAATTATCATCATGCTTCCTCCTTGTTAAACCATATCTCTAAGTGAATATGTCGCCCCGAAACCCACGCCGAGAGCCATGCTTATTCCTATAATTCCCCATGCTATAGGACCTCCTGCAATACCTCCGGCCAGTGGGACGCCGATTACCATACCCAACCCGGATCCCATGAGCATGTCCATACACAGAGTGCCAGGTTTTACAGGTCTCCTGAAGAGCTTGTTCTTTTTAGCTTTTTTCAACTCCGCCTTTTTCTCCAGCATTTCCTGTTTCTTTTCATTAAGGCGTTCAATATCCAACGCTATTTCCCGTGCCTTTTGTTGCTTTTCCAGACTATACCCGGCAAGAAACCCCGCTGTGCCGCTCACAGTTGATGAAGCGGCGGGATGTTCTCCGGCAAATTCCCGGAGAGCCTCTATATTGTCGGTTTCCTCATTGCCACTTCCGGTTATATGAACGGAATCGGTTTGGTTAAGGGCGGAAGACTTATTATCGGTCATATTTCCACCAACAGAAGGGGTTTTTCCGATTCCGCATTTATCTTTTATTAAGTTAAGTATTTTCATAATTGGCCATCTCCCGATGTATTTCACTTGATTAATTTGCCTGTAATATATTTTCCTAATTTAATCATAGTTTTGTCCGTGAAACTGCTATTTTTCTGAGAATCGGACGAATCGGACGAAATACCATTATTTGATTTTGCCTGATTCTCTTTATTATTTTCCACTTTTTCAGCGATAACAGTTTCCCCGGCAATCTTCTCACCATTTGCTTCATTTAATTCATTCGCCGGTATATTGTTTTCCGAATCAGGCACTTGCTCGCCGTTTGCCAGGGTATGAAGAGTCTGATATATTTGTGAAGCAAATTCATTGTCGGAATTTTTCAACTCAGGGTTTTTATCCATAATATTTACAGCAAAGCCCGCGACTCCCGGTATTAAATCCATCAGGTCATCACTGCCGGACGATTTACCGCCTTTCTGAGAGGGAGACTCCATACCAAGTTCATTTTTGAGCGAGCCTACTTCTTCTTTCAATTTTTTCAGCTCCACCATCTTTTTCAGCTCTTTAAATTCTTTTGTAAGGACCGCCAATTCTTCGTCGGGAGACAGGGGTTTGTTTTTTTTCGCCTTCATTTTATTCAATTCCTGAGACTCTTTTTTCAATTTAGCGATTTCTTCATCCAGGGTCATCGGACGATTTTCTTCCTGTCCTTGCTGACTCGCCGTCATTTCCGCTTTCATCTGTTTGAGTGCTTCCAACTCTTCCCTCAGCACCGTCGCTTCACTATCCGCCTTAGTGGGCGCAAAGCTGTCCGCGGTATTGGTTGTCGCCTCGTTTTGCTCTCCGATATTTGCGGAATGCAATCCCGTAGATTGAAGCCGATTTTGGCCGCTTGCTATATTGTCAATGTTATTCATTTCAATTCCTCCCACCTTATTCGGACAATCACAATATCTTATATTAATACAATAACGTTATTCATTGTCGCAAGTAAGTTCCATGAGTGTTCCAACTTGTTTTCTTTAAACATCAAAGTCTCTATATTTTCCCGTTTCCCGTTTCCCACTTCCCATTCACCGCAGAGGTAATACCATTTTTCCTTACCCATCCTCTGTATATTCTGCGTGTTTTGCGGTGAAAAACAATGATACCGAACAGTTACCTTGACTTTTAAAGCTTTTTTGGTATCCTTATATTAATATCGTCAGGTTTTCGTCTCAAATCCAAAATCTATCGAGGATTCATAGGGTGTATTGGAGAATTATATAATTAATACTATTATTCCAATTGATAAAGAACTTAAAAACTATGAAAAAACTTATCTTCACAATTAACGCTCTTGGCGGAGGTGGCGCCGAAAGGGCCGCTTCCATCCTTCTTGGAAGTGAAATCTTCCGCAGGGAGTTTGAAACACATCTTATTCTTCTGGAGAATAAGATAAAGTATGAATTGCCTGACGGAATATTTATCCACATAGCTACAAAGCTTGGAGAATCGGCCGGTAGCGCAGACAAGGCCGCATTATTGCCCAAGATGGTTGCATTCGTCCGCAGAATGAAGCTTGCCATTCAGCCTGATATATCCCTTTCATTTCTGACACGCTCCAATATCCTCAATATCCTTACAAAAACCGGGCAAGAGCGAATTGTTATCAGCGAGAGAAACAACCCTGAAAGAACATATAGTGGAAGTTTGCTGAAAAGCTTTATTCACAAGAAATTGCTCTCGCGCCTCTATCCGCGGGCGGATAAGATCATCACCGTGTCCGGCGGTGTGAGAGACGCCCTGCTGTCGTATGTTAAGCTTGACCCGGACAGAGTTGTAACGGTTCATAATCCTTATGATATAGATAAAATCCGGTCTCTTGCAAATGAAGAGATCGATGATGATATGAAATCTCTCTTTTCCGATTCTCCCGTGATTATATCCGTGGGCAGACTCATTGAGCAGAAGGGACAGGACACACTCATATCCGCAATGCCGTCTGTTTTAAAAAATCACAAAGTCAACCTGGTTATTATCGGCGAGGGTGAGAAGAATAATTCCCTTAAAAAAATGGCAGAGGATCTGAAAATCGCTGACAGGGTTCATTTTATTGGCTGGAAAAAGAATCCGTTCAAGTATATAAGTCATTCTTCATTATTTGTGCTTCCATCCCGATGGGAAGGTTTCCCAAACGCTCTTGTGGAAGCAATGGCATGCGGCTGCCCCGTAATTGCATCTGATTGCGCAAGCGGCCCCTCCGAGATACTTGAAGACAATAGATATGGTATTCTCTCGGAAGTGGATAATCCGGAGGATCTTGCCGCAAAGATTTCAGAAATGCTTGGAAATGAGGACAACCTGAAAAAATTCTCGGAACTGGCAAAAAAGAGAGCGGACGATTTCCAAAAAGATAAAATAGCGGATAAGATGTTTGAAGAGTTGGTTGGTATAGGTTGAGGAGAGGAAATATTCAGGATAGCTCTGAGATTTAACTCCCGATATAGTGGTAATAAGCCGCTGAAGCGGCTTAATGGGGGATAGCTCAAGCCGCTTCAGCGGCTTAACAGGGAATCACCGGAATCTGTAATGTTGTATGGGAAGTGGGAAGATGAGAACAATAAAAATTGATATAGCTGATGAAATTATAGGTGTTTGTGGTTCTGAAGAAACACTCTCCGACGTTTCATCGGATCTGTTTTCATGAATACCGACGTAGTCCTTGTGAATCCGCCGATTCTTGATCGTCGCAGTATCGAGATCCCTACCCGCGCGCATAACCCGTTCGAGCATATAGGTCTCGGGTATATCGCCTCATACCTGCGAAAATATGGTTATGAAGTAAAAATAATTGATTCTTATATTGTAAATAGAACGATAGCCGAGACCGTAAGCTTGATTGAGAAAGAATCCCCCCGCCTTGTGGGTATGTCGGCGACACACGAGTTTCTCACCGCCGCAGTTGATATCGCCGGATGTTTGAGGGAAGACGGATATGACGGTCACATCACCCTTGGGGGGTACCTCTCCACATTCCTCCATGACAAAATTATAGCGGAATACCCTTGCTTCGATTCTATTGTAAGGGGCGAGGGCGAGATAACAATAGTCGAATTGATGAAAAACCTCTCCGCCCCGTCAGAATGGAATTCCATCGCCGGTCTGACATACAGGGACAACGGGGAGATCAGGGTGAATCCGCCAAGGGATCTCATACCGGATCTTGATGTACTTCCACATCCCGCGAGGGATACACTTCCCGATCTTGCCAGGATGTACGATTACAGCGCAATATCGTCGTCACGGGGATGTCCGATGAACTGCTCGTTTTGCAGCATTCATAAATTCTATCGGCAGTCAAAGGGAGCTTGCTGGAGAGCGAGATCGCCGCAAAACATCGCTGACGAGATCGAAATTCTCACCAAAAAACACAATGTGCAACAGGTCGCATTCACCGATGACAACTTTTTCGGAATACCGGGAGCAGGCAAGAACAGGGCGTTGAAAATTGCACGGGCAATCCTGAGCAGGGGAGTAAAAGTTGAGTTCTCCGTTCTTTGCAGGGTTAACGACCTGGAAGAGGGATTGCTTCGCCTGTTGAAGATATCCGGTTTGCGTTCCCTCTTTGTGGGGTTCGAGTCAGGATGCAACAGGGCGTTAAAAACGTTCAACAAGAAGATTACCGTGGAGCAGAATCGCAAGGCCGTTGATCTCATAAAAAAAGTTGGAATAAAATGTTTCCCGGGATTCATCATGTTCGACCCATACACGACACTTGAAGAGATAAAGAAAAACATAGAATTTGTCGATTATGTCGAGAAAGACTCGGATTTGATCAAGATAGACGACCTGTTGGGAAGCCTCCAGCCTTTTACGGGAACTTCCATAAGGGAGAAGCTTGAAAGAGAGGGAAGGATCATATATCCCGATTCCCCGCTTCTCCGGATGGATGTTATTCCCACATACGAAATAGAGGATCCCCGTGTCGAAACCCTCAAGAGAGCAATGAAAAATAACCGCAACAGCCTGTCAAGACCCCTGTTCGACGATTTCAACCGGTTGAAGAGAAATACTCCCGATGATAAACGGAGTGAATTCAAACTGGTTGCCGATAAATTCAACAACCTCGTGCAGAGGATGAGGGATTTTGAGAAGGCATTTTTCAGGGAATGCATAGCTTTCATCGAAAAAAATCCCAGGATACAGCCTGAGGAATCATACAGACTTGAAGAAATGGCCGTGCCTGAAGTAAAAAGCTTGAACCGGGAGATTGAGGAGATTAATCGGGAGATCGAGTTTGAAAGACAAGAATAAAAAAGAATATTTACTTGCTTAAATCCTTTGTGGTCTTTGTGGCCTTTGCGGTAAATAGAGAATAAAACCTATGCATATAATCGCCCCTGCAAGATCAATAACGATGCTGTCCCGGGTCATCAAGGCCGGGGCTGATATGGTTTATGTCGGCTTAAAGGGATATTGCAGGAAAGAAAAAGAGTCCATAGACCTCGATACTTTAACTACATTCTGCAAGATTGCAGAAGATAACAATGTCAGGGTGATTGTTGCGTTCAATAAGCTTCCCCGGATCGGATTAACCTGGAAATTTATCAGAGGCGTTGAAAAAGCTTTGTCGGCCGGGGCGAACGGGATTATATTAAACGACACCGGACTTATCAACCTCATTCGCAAAAAATACCCCCATCTTTACATTATGGCAAGCATAGGCATGTCACCGTTGAACTGGAGAGAGGTCAGGTTCATTGCCGACTCCGGAGCAAGCACGGTTCTTTTGTCCGAGTTCCTTGAGTTGGATGAGATCAGAGAAATCAAAGATAAATGTGATGTCGGACTTGAGCTTTTTGCAATGGGATTGCGGGAATTCGGATATACGGGAAAATGTATCCTCAGCAGTTACCATCGGCAGATATATCGTGATAATTTGATTGTCGGCAGTGCGAAAAGAGGCGGCACATGCTCGGATATTTGCAGGACAGGATTCAGGTTATATGGAAGACGGAAGACGGAAGTCGGAGGTCAGAGGTCAGAGGTCAGAGGTCAGATCTGTAGGAGGGATGTCCTCATCCCGATAAACGGAGGACGGATGCCGGAGGACGGAGATCGGATAACGGATACAGACTCCCGTCAAGACTCAAATGAAATCAATCTTCGTTTCCAACCATTCTCTGTATTGGAACGGGATCTTAATCTCACAGGGGAAACGCAATTTTTTCACACAAATGATAAATTAAGAGACCTGCTTCCATATATAGACATATTCAAAATATGGCAGGGATTTTTGAAAGATGAAGAGCTTTACGGTATAATTGAAGCGATGAGAGAAATGAGAAACGGAAAGTGAGACTGTCGAAAAAGCGGTTTGAAGCGGTGTGAGTCAAGTATTAATATACCACAAAGTCACGGAGAACACGGAGTTTTACTTTTATCAGGACTTACGCATTTTGTCATCCTGAGCGGAAAACGATCAATTTACTTTAATAGGCATACCTTTCTCAGGAACGGGGCTTGCATACCTCCGATGTATTAATCAGCGAAGGATCTCTATCCATGAATAGCGATCTCTCAGGACAACATTCAGGAGATTCTTCGCTATGTGAATCCCCGTACATCAAGGAAATCCCGTCCTTCAGAAAATCATCGGATTAAAGTAACTCTCTCGTGTATCGCTCAGAATGACAGGGCTAACTCCTCATTTTGCGTAAGTCATATTTTATATTCTTCGTGAGCTTCGTGTCTTCGTGGTGAAAATTTACAAGGGATTTATATCATGAACAAACCTAAAATACTTGCTCCCGTCAGCAGCCTGGAAATGGCGAGAACTGTTCTTGAAAACGGAGCGGATATTGTTTACGCGGGAGTGAAGGGATGGTCTCTTCGTCCCAATATGTTCGAGGTGAAAAACGATGAGATGGGGGAGATCATTAAACTTGTAAAATCTTATAATAAAAAAATCTTCCTTGCCATGAACTGTTTTTACCGCTCAACGGAGATCCCCAAAGCCATCGGCATTATCAAGCATTTTTACTCCGCCGGAATTGACGGTGTTATCACAAGCGAATACGGGCTTATATCCCTTATCAGGAAGAAATTCCCCGATTTGCAGGTTCATGTCAGCGTTCAGACTTCCGCGTCAAGCTCGATAGATATGGCATTCTACAAAAAAATGGGGGTTACATCGCTCGTCCTGCCAAGAGATATGCTGGATCTTTCAATAGACAACATCAGGGAACTGGCAGGGAAGGGTGTTACAATCGAGGTCTTCGCCGTCGGCGATGATTCCTCGCATTACGACGGCAGGTGCATGCTCAGCGCATATCTTTTTCAGAAAGCTCTGCCCGACGACTCAACGGGAAGAGAAGAGCTTATCGTGGGAAATGCCAACAGATGCGGATATTGCTACCTTGCCTGCAAAAGAAAATGCTCGATTGAGAGCAAAACAGGCAAGCTTTTAAAAAGGGGAGATTTATCCCTTCATCGAAGGATACCTGAGCTTATAAAGGCGGGAGTTGGAGTTTTTAAGGTGCAGGGAAGAGAATTCCCCCTTCATCTTGTCGGAAAGCTTATTGCAGCATTCAGGGGACTGCTTGACAACATCGACGACCCGGACAAGCGCTCCGGATATATCTCCGTTCTGGACGATCTTGTAGAGCTGAAGCAGATTATCGCTTCAAATCATCTCTGGCTCCTTGCTAAAAGCCAATCTCCAACCTGGAAGAAGCTGAGAAAATATATCGAGAAACCCTGGGACAACCTGACAACGGGTCTGTGGTTGAAAGGAAAGGGCAAAACTCTCATTAGAAAAATAGGACGGATGATTTAATTAGTATGGATAACGAGAATAAAAAATACAAGGTTTCCCTGGCGATCTCGGAAGCTGAGGGACTTCCCCGGGTTGACTTTGACAAAATAGACCTTCTCATCCTGGGAAATCCTTTTTGCAAAATGACTCCGGGCAATCCCCTGGGCAGTCTTGAGTTAATGGAAAAATCGATTAACCTTATCGGATCTCACCTTGACAAAACTATTGTTTCTCTCCCTTTATGTCCTCTTGAAAATGAATTGAGCTATATTCAGGATGTCCTGTCATTATTATCGGACATGGGAGTCCATGGCGTGGAGGTACACAGTCCCGGTATGGCGATGAGGGTTGAGACCCGCTTCCCGAAGCTTAAAATTTATTTTGGAAGCTTTGCAAATGTCTATACCGTTCACTGCGTGGAGATAATGCAGGAGATGGGAGTGATAGGGGGCACGCTTCCATACGAGTTGAACATAGATGAAATCGAATTTATTCATAAAAACATCGACTTTCAAATCTGGCTTCCCATATTCGGTCCGTTCCCCATTGCCTTCAGTCAGTATTGCTTTTTCCACCCGGGTCAGGTACGATACCCGTTTAAATGCGATCACGAATGCTCGGAAGAAGTACTGGTTGACTATGGCGCGGGCAAAAAAGTTCTTCACAAGGGACGTGCCATTTTTTCGCATAGATGTCTCAACATGCTCAAACACCTGCCCATGCTCCTGAACAAGGGATTCAGTCATTTCCGTATCGAAGGGCTGATTCTGGATGTTGGCTCCCTGAATGAGATTGTTGATATTTTCCACGAGCATATTAATAAAATCATAGAAACAGGTGATAAAACCACACCTGAAATACCTGCTCCCGATTCCAGGTTGTCAAAATTCTCTCCCCGTGGATTCTGCAACGGCTTCTATTTCACACGAAGGGGTATGGATTACGTTGAGAGCGTAATGGATTGGGACGGCAGACTTAGATATAAATACTAATTAAAACGAGGGGCAGTCATAATGGAAGTAAAAATCGAAGAGCTGGAGAGATACCTTGAAAAATGGAAAGAGATCCTGAGATTGAGGGATTGGGATATACTTATAGAGATAGTTGAGACAAAATGGAGAAAATCCGGGGATATCAAGGTGGATATTGAGAACAGGAAGGCAATACTGCTTATCAACAGGCATCCGAAATGTGAGAATATCGAGGAGTTGATTGTCCATGAGCTTATCCACGTCAAGCTTTATAAAATGGATATGATGATTGAAGATCTCCTTACAAGCATATATGGTAACGATGAAAACGATCCCAAATTTTCCTTCGCACAGACACAATTCATGACAACCCTGGAATCAACAGTTGAAGACCTCACGAAGGGCTATCTTGCGCTTGCAAATGCAGAGCCTTTATCATTCGGCAGCTTGCGGAATGAGGTTGAGGAGGAGATTGGTGGAAAATAAATCTCAAACCACGTAGCTCAAACCTCGTAGCTCAAACCTTTAGGTTTGCCATCAAAATTCAAATAACCGAATCCCCATCTTTCAACTCAAAATATTTACACCATGAAAACGGATAATCCCGATAATCTTCCACAATCCCTTTTCTCACCGGGTTTTCAAGAATATACTTGCCAATATCGTATGTCTCCTCCTCATCCCGGAGAATATGGTCATAGAAACTCCTTTGCCATAATTTGCGCCCGGTCTTTTGCTTGAAGGCATAACCGGTTTTCTGTTTGAAATTTTTGATGAAGCCTTTCATGTCCGAGGATTCGTTGAGTCCGCTGATGAGCAAATGAAGATGATCGAGCATAAAGCAAAAGCAGATTATGTCAAGTTTCCATTCCTCCGCCGTCTTGAAAAGGGACCGACGGATGAAGTCCACTAGTTTTTGCGATTTAAAAAGGGGGCGTTTTTTTTTATGCACAATGTCAGAAAATAGCGGTAAAATCCTTGATACTCGAACCCTTTCAATCTTTTAGGCTTGAAATTCGCTTTTTTAGATTGTTGTTCCATTAGATTATATCCCCCTTTTTCAAAATTTTCTTTTCTTAGATTTTTGACATTGTGATCTAACAGTCCTCTCTATAAATAATGCAAATTGATCCAGGAGGGATGATTAGCGGGTTTAAAAACCCGCGCTACGTTCCTATGGCAACACAATGACGTAGGTCAAACCTCGTAACTCAAACCTTTAGGTTTGTCACCAAACTACTACCCCACCAGCGGCAATGTGAAATAAAATGTCGTGCCCTTTCCCGGGTTTGAGCGGACTCCTATTGTGCCGTTGAGATTTTCTATTATCTGTCTTGTTATTGCCAGCCCCAATCCGAACCCGCCTCCATGTCTGGTTCTTGCCCGGTCCGCCCTGAAAAACCGCTCGAACACTCTCTCCATATCCTCCGGTGAAATTCCGGGTCCCGTGTCCCTCACCTCAACAAGGCAGTCATGCTCCTTTTTCCGCAGGTTGACAAATATCTTTTCTCCTTCGGGGGTGTATCTGAGGGCATTGTCTATCAGGTTGATCAGCACCTGCTGGATCCTGTCCATATTAGCAAAGACAAGATTATCACATTTGAGGTCTGCGGTTATAATGATATTTTTCTTCTTCGCCTGGGGTGTCATCCGGATGAGAACTTGTCTTATGAGATCCTCCATATTCACCGGGTGCTTCTCCATTTTCATCATACCGGACTCCATCTTGGAGAGATCCAGAAGATCTTTGACAAGCCTGGTGAGGCGGTCAACTTCTCTGTTGATAGAGTCGAGGAATTCATCAGCCCTATCCTCTTTCAACGCTCCGTCGATGAGAAGTTCGGCAAGGCCTTTTATTGAAGCAAGAGGGGTGCGTAACTCGTGGGATACATTGGATACGAATTCCGTCCTCATCCTGTCAAGCTGATGAAATTTAGTCACATCATTTAAAATCACAACAACCCCCAGGGTTTTGCTTCCGTCCGCAAAAAGAGGCGTAATATGGGCATCGACGCTTTTTTCGTCGGGCATCTCTTCAAGGGAGCCGTGTATTTCCCGGCGGTAGTTTGCATCTTCGAGCAGGCGGAGGAGCGAATGTCCCGGGATGATGCCGGATATTTTCTTGCCGACAATATCTTTCTCCCGGAGCCCCAGAAGGTTGAGAGCGGTTCTGTTCGTCATTATTATCTCGCCGCCGGTATCAACAACAAAAACCCCTCCGGACATATGATTTATTATGGCTGAGAGCTTATTTTTCTCGCTCATGAGTGCTTCCATAGTTCCCTGGAGTTTTTCCGCCATCAAGTTAAATCTCTCTGACAGCACGCCGATCTCGTTCATCGTTGTAACGTTGGCGCGTTGGTTGAGATCGCCCCGCGCCATATTCTCCGCCGTTTTTGTAATCTCGGTGATGGGTTTTGTGATGTGATGAGAAAAAACGAGCGCCAGGAGGAGCGACACTCCGAGGGATATGAGAAGCCCGACCAGAAAGCGATTTCGAAGCTCGAGGAGGATGCTGTGGAGGTATGTTTTGGAGCGTGTAATATAAACAACGCCTATTACTTTCGTCTCGCCGTCGTCCTGCGAGGTCTCCTTTATGGGGTATGCCTGCGACAGGTAGTCGGGTGTATCGCCCCTTGCGGGCTTTCCCGTCAGCGCTGTTTTCACCTCGGGTACGATGGATACCCCCGGGTCCGGCGGCGAACTTTTGGGCCAGAAGAATATGGGCACGCCTCGCTCACTGAGAATAACAACGCTGGACCCCGTCTGATTCGACATCCTGGTGATGATCCCCCGGTAAAAGCTTCCTTCTCTGCGAGAAAGGCTTGAAAGATCCTGTCTCCTGGGCCATGCCTCAGCGATATTGTAAGACTGCGCATAAATCTCATTGGCAAGATAGCGGGTGAAATAGTCGTTAAGATACCCCAGCAGGTAAATTCCCAGTACACCCACGGAGAAAAGTATGACCAATATATATGTAAGTGTAAGTTCCCACCGTATTTTTCGAAACATGATGATTTGTTCGATTGCGATGTGGCAGATCCTTGTTTTGTATATTTCTATCAATCAACATGTTAACATGTTGTTCACAAATTTTCTGTTGATTCATAATAACCCATATGATACAATTGTCTTGGGCAAGTATATCATTTTTTAGTTAACATATTAATTATAAGCAGAGGAGAACAGCAAAATGAACATTGACAAGATAGGGAATTCAGGACATCAAAAAACTCCGAATTTCAAGCTCCAGCAGAACAGTACCCCGCTTAAAAAACCCGTAGATTCAGGAATATTCAAAGACACGTTCTCTCGTATAAAACGGAAAAAGACCCAGTATGTTATCATTCCTCCTAAAGAACTTGCAGAAGAATCGCAAAAAGGCGGAATATTCAAATCTGTTGAAAGTCGCCTTCAAAAATTTAATATAAAGGTTGAAGACAAGCTTCCCATTATCGGCGGTTATGTGGCGAATCTTGACGAGAAAACAAAGAACAAACTTGTGAAGGCCGGGTATTATGTGTTTGTTGATGAGCAGAAAAACTGGCTGCCGAAGGATCCCACAAAGAGCAGGCTTGCAGCTCCCGGTAAGATTGAAGAAGTTGGGAAACCGGAAAAAGAAGAGGATCTCTCTCTGATTGACAGGCCGACACTCGAGGGACCCAGGTTTGACACTCCTCTCACCCGCAAATATCAGGGCGAAGGCATTACAATTGCGGTTATAGACACGGGAATATATCCTCACCCCGACCTGATCACCCCCAACAACCGCATCATAGGATTTGTCGATTTTGTCAACGGCAAGAAGGTTCCTTATGACGACGGCGGACACGGAACCCACGTCGCAGGAGACGCCGCCGGAAGTGGATTGATGTCTGACGGCCTTTATAAAGGTCCCGCCCCGAAAGCAAACCTCATCGGCTTGAAAGCTCTTGCCGGAAAGGGCGGAGGAAAGACTTCCGATGTTATCAAGTCAATTGAATGGTGTATAAGAAACAAGGACAAGCATAATATAAAAATCATCAACATGTCCCTGGGGCATACCGCCCAGGCGGAATACTGGAACGATCCGACAAACCAGGCGGTAAAAAAGGCATTCGAGGCAGGAATAATCGTTGTGGCCGCCGCCGGAAATGAGGGACCGGGAGCGAAGACCGTGGGCGCACCCGGAGATTGCCCGTACGCGGTTTCCGTGGGAGCGGCGGATGACAATAACACCATAACTCCTCTTGATGACAAAATAACGGACTTCTCCAGCAGAGGACCCACAGCCGGTGGATTAATGAAACCTGACCTTGTGGCGCCGGGAGAAGCTATCATCTCTACATATTCCCCGGGAACAGAAGACTCCAATGTCAGAAGTGACAGACTCCAGGATACCCTGAAATGGCTGTCCTCAATGCCCGACGAGGCATTGACGAGAGTCCCCGATGCATCCTTGAAATTATATGGCTTCGCCGATTCCACAATCGATAGATGGAAATCCTCTCCAAAACAGGCAAGAAGAGAGATAAAGAGGATTTTCGATGCAACGAAGAGCTCCCCCATGGTTGACAACGCATACGTGGGAATGCCCGGAACATCGATGGCCGCCCCTATCGTGTCAGGAGTCGTGGCGCAAATGTTCAGTGCGAACCCGAATCTGAAACCTTACGAGGTAATGCATATTCTAAAAATGACCGCAGATAAGATGAAGGGAATAGGTCCCGAGGAGCAGGGAATGGGAATGGTTGATCCTCACGAAGCCATCGAAAAAGCTCTGATGGTCAAGGACGGCGAGCTTGAAATCATCCAGCCGCAGATCCCCTGGGGACCCAAAGAAGGAGCGGCACCAAAGGAGAATAAACCGCAAAAATAGAGATCGTAAGATGAATAAATTATATTACCCTCGGCTAAAACCGAGGGTAATTTTATGAAAGCTAATTCTTACACACAAAACAGGGAGTGTATAATACAATATACACAAATTGGATTGTGTGTATTATTTCGGCTTTGAATAGACAGTAAGTTTTACTTCACGATCGTTTCACCGAAGGTTTTCACAAAGTTTTTTACTGAATTCTACTCCTCAAGCCTTTCCGCTGATTCAATTTTCCCATTTCCATCTACCACAGAAGACACAGAGAAATCGTCATTTCTTATTAGTTGTCCTCTGCGCTCTCCGCGACCTCTGCGTTGAATTAAAAGATCATTTATTAGAAAGACTTTTTTTAATCTTTTTAATATCGTTTAAAGCGCTTGTTTTATGTGCTTTATATTGTTCGGGGGCAATTGATATGAATTTTTTCAGCGCTTTTAATGCCTCTTTTTTCTTACCGAGTTTCATGCAGGTCTTCCCCTTGAAGAAGTATGCAATTGAATAATTGGGAGCAACTTCAATTACCTTATTAAAATCAGCCAACGCCTTCTTATAATCCTTCTTTCCCAGAGCATATACATTACCGCGCCCCGTAAGAGCGATTATTTCATCCGGCCTTTTTTTCAGGATTTCATTATAACCCTTTATGGCCTCGCCAGTCTTGTCCATCTGAAAATATATGCTACTACTCAAAAGATACGCCGGTAAAAAATCAGGTTTAATCTTTACAGCTTTTTTCAGATCCTCAAGGGCTTCGTTAAATTCATTCTTCAACAGATATGTCTTTGCCCTGAAGAAGAGAACATCCGGGTTCTCAGGCTCAGATTTGAGGGCAGAATTAAAACTTTCCAATGCCTTGGAGTAATTCTTGCCATTCAGAAAGACTTCTCCCTGCGCCAAGTATTTTGTGACAGGATTGATCCCGTCCTTTCCCGATATGATCCCGAACTTCTTCGAATATACAACATCCGGATCAATCTCCAATGCTTTTATAAAATCCGCTTGCGCTTCCTTGTTCTTACCCCAAGCGGAATAAGCAATACTCCGGGTATAGTAAGCGCTTGCCGTTTCAGGTTCAAGTTCAATTGCCTTGTTTAAATTCTCAACAGCTTTTTTGTAATCTTTCTTTTTCTCAAGATATATAAGCCCTCTGTAGTAATAGGCTCGTGCCAGTCCTTTGTCAAGTTTCAAGGCCTCATCAATATCTGCAAGGGCTTTGTCCGTGTTGCCCCATCCTTCCATCTCAAAGATTCCTCTTTCAAGGAAAACCATTGCATTTTTGGGGTCGATTTTCAGAGCTTTGTTGAGATCCTCAACCGCCTTTTTATAATCCCCCTTATACCTTGCAAAAAACACCGCCCTGGCCAGGTAATAATTAACATTGCCGGGATCCTTCCCGACTGCGTCGTTATAATACTCGCCCGCCTTTTTATAATCGCCGATTGATATCATGATATTGCCGGCAATCCTGTTAAGTTCTCCTGATTTTGAATCCAGACTCAATGCTTTTTTAATATATTCTTCGGCTATAAAGTGCTCCTTTTTTACCTCGGCATAATACACCGCCATATTCCCCAGCGCCCGCGAATACCCCGACTCCTTCTTCAGCGCTTTCTCATAATATTTCATCGCCTTGTCAGGCTGTTTAATGCGGTAGTAATACTCACCCATGTAATTGTTTGCCCGTGAGTTTTCCGGGTCAATTTTAACTGCTCTTTTCAAATCTGCCAGGGTTTTGTCCATATTATCTTTTTTCAGGTAAATCCTGGCGCGTTTTATCAGGGAATAAAGATGATCCGGGTTTCCCTTGAGTGTCCGGGCAAAATCGTTTTTGGCATCGTCAAGCTGTCCCAACTCCAGGTAACATAACCCTCTCTGGTAGTAGACGTCCTTGAAATCCTTCTGCTTTTTGATAAGCTCGTTAAACGAACTCAAAGCTTCATCGTACTGTTTATTTTTATAATATTGCCGCCCTTCTTCATATAAAGCTGACGGCGATTTTGAGCATGAAATAAAAAGTAGTGGGAATATGAGAATTACGATAAAAAAAATAAAGATAAATTTTTTCGAAATGTTTCTTTTCATGATAATTTTCCTCCGATGTATAAATCTGATATTCAACGGTTTCTTGATGACATAAACCACTGAAGTGGTTAGAACGCTGTAGTGGTAGGGTTTATACTCATTTCTCCACAATAAATTGTGGTGTTGTTTTAAATGTCTTAAAACATATGGTATGCATTCAGTTCACTTGTAGGAATGGCATCTTGCCGCGAAGATCGAGGCTGGAAGCCTCTCCTGCAATGGAGGGTCTGAATAAATACAACATATGTTATACTCTCGTGATTTTATTTTGTCATCCTGAGCGGAAAACGATCAATTTACTTTAATAGGCATACCTTTCTCAGGAACGGGGCTTGCATACCTCCGATGTATTAATCAGCGAAGGATCTCTATCCATGAATAGCGATCTCCCAGGACAACATTCAGGAGATTCTTCGCTATGTGAATCCCCGTAGATCAAGGAAATCCCGTCCTTCAGAAAATCATCGGATTAAAGTAACTCTCTCGTGTATCGCTCAGAATGACAGGGCTAACTCCTCATTTTGCGTAAGTCATATTAAACAATAAAATCTTCCCTCAATTTTCCAAGTATCCTCTCCATATCCTCCGCCATCTCCGGGAAATTTTTCCTGGCGAGTGGGAGGTAAAATTCCGTTGTGCCTTTTATGTATCGGGAAATTTTATCGGGTCTGGGGGACAGATGAACTGATGATATATTGTCAATCCTGTCCGCAAGTTTTATCATTTTCACAATCCGGGGAGCTTCTTTAATCTGTTTCCTGTAAAGTCTTTTTCTCTCTTCCTTTTCAACATCATCACGCTTTGACATCATCTGCACATAATCCGCAACATCCTCACCGAACATTCCTGCAACGTCTTCCCGGCAGACTTCCGCGGAATCCTCCAGCACATCATGAAGAAGGGCGGCGGCGATTATTCTCTCGTCTGCCACTTTCATTCTTTTTGCAAGATATATAGCTACACGAAACGGGTGAGCAAAATACGGAGTTCCTTCATCCCGCTCCTGTCCCTGATGTGTTTTTTTAGAAAAATCAAACACCTTCCTCAGGTATTCCCGATCTAACCCCGGGTTATTTTTCATAACCGCTTTCTCAAGATTCTCATATGTCAGTTCTTTAATACCCTCCGGATTCTTGATCAGGTTTTCAGGTGAAAATAAAATTCCGAATGGATTGGATTTCATATATTTACATCTCCCCTTTTTATTGCCGTTATGAAATCGGAGTATGAACCTATGTCATTTTTGAACCGGGTGTATGTCATAAAAAACATTTCCCTGCTATGGGCGTCGGAACCGGCAACGGCGGGTTTTTTGATTTTTTTTGCCATTTTCAGGGCAAGTACATTAGCATAGGGATTTGACCTCATGCAATTCCCGTTCATCACCTCAACCGCGTCAATATAACCGGCGACATCCCACTTGATGCTCTCCACTACATCCTCGGGATAGAACCGATATGGGTGTGCCCATACAATGGCGATATCGTCGCGGGGAAGCTTCTCCCGGGGAAACCTGCCTGTGTATCCCTGGAACTCGGAGAGATCCTCGCCAAACAGAAGAAAATCGCCCCATTCGCATGTCATTTCCAAGCCTGCAAAAAACAGGATCCCCCTGGACTTAAATTCCTCTGAAAGGTAATCGGCATCACCGTATGAATTGTGATGATTCGTAACAAGAACAACAGGCACATCCAGACTGACCGCCCTTGATACAAGATCCGACGGAGTGAACCTGGAGCATAACGAAGCTGTTGTGTGTATGTGTATGTCAATGTTCAAATAAATTCGCTCCCTTCAAACGGGAAATGGGAATCGGGAGGTGGGAAACGAGATCCGTTCTCCGTTATCCGTCCTCCGTTATCCGCATTACATTTATCCGTTCCGGTTTCATTATAGGGAAGCCGCTGAAGCGGCTGGAGTAGTAAGGGATAGTGGGTTCCTTGTTCCCCCGGATAAATCCGGGGGTTAATCTCATGGGAGGTTTAAAAACCTCCGCTACCATATATCCCTGGTGGCGGATACCTTCAGGTTTCCCGGATACAACCAAATCATCGGTAGCGGATACCTTCAGGTTTCCCGTCGCATACAAGGAGGTCTAAAAACCTCCGCTACCGGTAAAATGGAAGCGTGAAACGTAAGCCGGGACACGAGAACCGTTTTCCGTTTATCGCGGTCAGGAAATCGCCTCTAATAAAGTGTTAAATTCATTTAAAACTCTGCACCTGCACACCCTGAACTTGTTTCAGGATTGTTTCAGCGTCCTCTGCGCCCTCTGCGGTGAATAGCTACCTTCTCACAGAACAACAAATACAGGGTTAACCTGGATTTTTATTGAATAGCTTTAAATAGTGAACAATATAGCCAAAAAAGAAAATAGCGACAATGCTCTATCCGACAAAAAATCGCTTACCATATTGGGGAAATCGGTGGATAGGCGTATCCTTGCCTCTGTTTTTATTTTGATTTTTATCAGTATATTCCTTTGGCAAAATTACCTTTTCATAAAAAAAGATGTGGGACCAAAGGAGACCGACAATCATATTTTCACTCCCGCAGCTTATTATGAGCAGATTGTTCTGAAAGTGAAAAATGACGACCTCTCCACAATTCCATATCCGCCAGGGCTTTTTGTCTCGACGGTTCCTTTCTTTATCTTCAGGGGAATATCCGCCGAGACCGCAAGAATTTCACTCTCGTTTTTCGCGGTGATATTTCTGCTTGCCATGTTCGGCATAGGATATGAATACGGAGGTTATTACGCAGGCTTCGCCGTAATGGCTATTGCAGCCTCGTCACCCCATATACTCAACTACTCCAGGCTTTATTTCCTTGATTTTCCACAGACTGCAATGACCGCTCTTGCATTTTATTTTCTGCTTAAATCAAGAGGATATAAAAACAGAAAAGTCTCCTTGCTTTTCGGATTTGTTCTCGCCCTCTCGTTTTTGACAAAGTGGGCGTCCGCATTTTATATGATAATACCGGTTCTGTGGTTTTTCATCCCTGTAGTGTTTTCATCAAAAAAATCATTCCTCTTCACGCTCCCCGTCCTTTTATATACGGCAATTATACTGACGGGATTCAAATGGTATTACGGGAATCTCTCGGAGCTGCCCCTCGATGACAAATGGATCCTGTACTATTTCATCATAGTTGTGATCCCGGGAATTATTCTTGCAGGGACATATATTTTTCTTGAGCGTCGATGGAAGAAATGTAATAAAAACGAGGATCCAGGCATTTTTTCAATGTTTAACGCTACATATTCATCCATTGTTTTCTTCCTGGTTTCATCACCCTGGTTCTTCTACGCAGGCAGATCGATTGTATGGCTCTGGACGGTCAACAAGGACAAGGGAATAGCTCATAGCATGCTGTTTAAATATCAGTATTTATGGGCATTTTTCAAGACGATATTCAATTATTTTCCACTTCTCGCTCTAATCGGATTGGTGTATATATTTATCATAAAAAAAGATATGTACCGCAAACTGATACTTCCTGTAAATATCCTCATCCTGATACCCCTGATGGCGAAAATAAGTTTCCCGTTCACAAGACTTCATCTCTCGTTTGTCATTTTCGCCTCCGCCCTTTGTGGCTACTGGGTGGCATACACGGGACGCGCAAGGATTCCCATAACCGCAATAATAATTATTCTGTCTCTCCTGTCCGTAACCGCCGGAGTGGTTCTTCCGGGGAGCGCTGAGATTTATCATCCCGTTAACTGTGTAATCAATTATTCCACCGTGCCACATTATCCGATACCCCTGAAGATTCTCCGCACCCAATCGCCCGACACCTCTACTTATGATATAGAGGGTGTAATCAATTGGATTCTCCCCGGCGACCAGGCGCAACCCGGGGATGTGATACTATTTATCGACCTGTCCGACGAGAGGCCTCCGTTGAGTCCCGAATATGTCCGCTGGAAAGCCGTCGAGAGCGGGAAGCTTGTTAACAGGGTAAAACCACAACTTCGCTGGTGCGCCTATGACATAAACCGGATCGACAGGCGGCAGATTGCATATCAGCAGGATATAACTTCAATAGACAGCTTGTTGATTATACAAAAAAAAGGTGCAAACCCAAAGATTGCAGTTGAAAGGGTTGTTGATATATTTCCGGGGGTGGATTATACTCATAAAACTTTTGATATAGGGCGGGAATATCAAATAACGGCAATAAACCTGGACAGGGATGTTGATATCGACGACTGAATGACGGAGGGAAATCGCTTTTTAAATGATTAGCATAATATCCGATCTAAAAGAAAAAACAAGGCCTTATGTCAGGTATATCCCGGCATTTACCATATTCCTGATCCTTCTTATTTTTCTTTCACAGATGATACTCTATATCAACAGGGATGTGGCTCCCTCTTTCACGGATGCCCATTACCTGAGAACGCTGGATTATCTTGATTATTTTAATAATCCTTTACAAAAAAACTTTCCTGCACATGAATACCCGCCTCTCACTCATCTTGTCAGCTTGATTTTTCTGAAGATTATCGGAGTCTCGCTCCAATCGGCTCGATTTAGTCTTGTTGTATTCGCTGTAATATATATCCTATCGATGTATGGAATCGGAAAGGAATTGGGCGACGAGGTCTCGGGGATTGCGGTTTGCGCCCTTGCGGCATCTTCACCCCACATTCTCCTTTTCTCCAGGATGTTTTTTCTTGACTTCCCCCAGACCGCAATGACCGCCCTTGTTTTTTACCTCATTCTGAAATCAAATTATTACAGAAACACACTTTTTTCCATACTCATCGGAGTAGCACTGGGGCTTTCCATGTTAACCAAGTGGTCAACTATTTTCTTTATATTCCTCCCGATGATCTGGTTCATAATTCCCGCCGCCATGAAAAGCTTGAAGTCCGCCCTGTCTCTTTTAGCTTCACTTTGCATAACAAGCTTTTTTATATGGAGAATTTTTTGTTTCTTTACTCCCGGAATTGATCCATCGAAGTATTGGCTCACATTTTACATAACAAATATATTCCTGCCGATTGCCTTACTTCTCGGAGCTTCTTTTTATGTGCAGAAGGTTGTCGGTAAAAAAGCCAATCAGGAAAAAGGGAAAGATAATCCATATATAAGCATAATCAATTTCCTGAGAGCCTGCCTGTTATCCATTCTCATATTCTCGCCCTGGCTGTTTTATAATGCGGCCGCCGTCAGGACAAAGGTTTTTCTTGATTTTACACATTATCACAAGGATATATCACAGACATTTTTTTCAACTGTTCAATTTCTGAAATTCAGCTTCAATTATGCCATAATCCTTGTTATTATCGGGATTATTTTCATGTTCATTCGAAGGAAAGATATTTTCAGGAACCTGATTTTACCTTTGAATATTATATTCGCATTTTTAATTATGATGAAAATGGGATACCCGCATGCCCGGTATATTCTCTCTTTTGTGATATTCATGTCTGCTCTCGGAGGATGGTGGGTATGCAAAGCCGGGAAACTCGGTAAAATATTGACCGTATTTATTGTGATTATCTCTCTTGTCTCAATGACGGGGTGGCTTTTATTCCCCGGAGAAAGTCCACTTCAGGAAATAGACACCCGCCGCGGTGAGTATGACATAACAGGCAAGAGTCAGGCGGATCTTGTTGTAACAAATATATTACCCCTTACCGTCCAGGGGCCGAATAAAAACAGGTACGATATAACGCCGGTGTTAAATGCTCTGAAAAACAGTCTTGATGGAGAGATGGACGGCAGAGAGGATATACTTCTGAAGATTAATCCCGGCGGAGCTATCGGCGATCATGAGTTCGTGGATTTTCTCGCCATAGAGATGAGGAAAAACAATATTCCCCTGGATACTTCGAGATTTTGGGGTTATAATCAATTTATCAATGTTTCCGGTTGGGATGAAGAAATGGAGAGACATATGTCCGGGATCGAGAGGATTCTCGTTAAACACCCGACGGATTTATCGATTCGGCCTGTAATATCAAAGCTAAAAGATCTTCATGGCGGGGTTGATCCGCGGGTTGTAAGATGTGATTTACCCCAGGATATAAGTGTGACATTGATTATATTTAAGATCGATGATTGATCTGTTATATTTACAGGACTTATGTAATTGTTATTCTGAGTATGCAAATTGTCATTCTGAGCGGATCACGGGAGATGTTCTTTACTCCGATGACTTGCTCAAAGACGCAATTATTTTGTGTCCGATGATTGACATAGCGAAGAATCTCAAGTCCCAGATTTAGTTTAAAGAGATCCTTCGCTGATCAATTCATCGGAGGTAAGTAAAATCCGTTCTTGAGAAAGGTTTGTTTGTTAAAGTGAAGAGATCGTATTCCGCTCAGGATGACACGCCGGGGGATCGTCTTTAAGGAGATCCTTCGTTGTGAATAAGAGGTATAAGCTATCATCAATGACAAATATGACTTCAAACATCAAAAATTTCATAAAAAAAACAAAGCTTAACCAGAGCAGTCTTTGTTTATTCGCCCTTGCTTTGATAATTCTGATTTTTCTGGCACAGTCAAAATTATATATTCAACAGGATGTCGCGCCTTCATATACCGACGGGCAATACACATCAAGCCTGGAATATATGAATTATATTGATAATCCCGAAGGCTCGAAATTTCCCCAATACCCGTATCCACCCCTTGTACATTTTGTCGCCGTCATTTTTTATAAGATATTCGGTGCATCTTTACAGACTGCGCGAATGAGCGTCATTTTGTTCTCGATTGTTTTCATTCTGTCAATGTATGGAATCGGCAAGGAATTTGGAAACGAGTTATCCGGCGTGGCGGTTGCGGCGCTGGCGGCGTCGGCTCCACAGATTCTTATCTTCTCACATATGTTTTTCCTGGACTTTCCTCAGGCCGCAATGACTGCGCTTGTTTTTTATTTAATGCTGAAGACAAACAATTACCGGGAAACCGGGTATTCATATTTGCTTGGTATCATACTGGGACTTGCTCTTCTCACGAAATGGTCAACTGTATTCTTTATATATTTCCCCGTTATATGGTTTATAATACCTGCATTGTACAAGGGCTGGAAAAATGCTATATCCATGATTATCCCCATATTAATTTCATGTTTTTTTATTTGGAGAATAACCGCATATTTCAGCCTGCCCGGAGAAACGAAATTCGAAAACATATGGCTCATGTCCTATCTTTTAAACATTCTCCTCCCTGCGGCAATACTTCTTGGCGCTTCGATTTTCATACAAAAAAAGTATATCGACAAAAACAATGAATTCCCGGTAAGGATAAACGTCATTAACTTCACAAGAGTTTGTATCATATCAATAGCGGTCTTCTCTCCCTGGCTTTATTATGATGTCAGGCCTGTTCTCGGCAAACTTTTCCTTGATACTGTCTATTTTGTGAGGGACACGGGGTGGATAGCGGAATTTATGCTCACATTCCTCAAGTTCAGCTTCAATTACGCTCCAATACTTGTGTTGACAGGACTCATCTTTTTATTTGTTTTCCGGCAGAACATATTCAGAAATCTGGTAATCCCATTAAATATTATTGTCATATTCATCACGATGCTCAGGTTTGGATATCCATACCCCCGATATATCCTGTCTTTTGTTATATTTATGGCGGTACTGGGAGGATGGTGGGTGGCAAAAGCGGGGACTATCGGAAAAATTGCAACTGTAATAATTGTTATCCTTTCGATTATCTCCATCCTTGGATGGGTTTTCTTCCCACAGGGAGGAGTTCTTATGGAGACCGACACAATATGGGGCGGATCGGAGAAGGAAACATTCGACAATGAGCCTGAGTTTGAAATAATGGCCATTGAGCCTCTCACGGGACAGTATCCCAACAGGGCTGTTTATGATATGAACCCGATATTGAGGGAGTTGAGAAAATATTGCAGGGACAGGAGAGAAAAAAGCAAAAATATGATGCTGCTGATTGACCTGTCGGAGACCGTGAGTTACAGGGAGTTTCTCGAATTCCTCATAGTGGAGTTCCGGCGCGCCGGGATCAAGCTTGATACCGTTGAAATCGGCGCGTACGGCAGGCCTTTTGATGAGCGTGCCTGGGACAGTCACAGGAGAAGGCATATGTTTTATGTAAACAGGTACCTTGTTGACGGCGATAAACGGAGGAAAGAGGCCGATCCCGACGACCGGATAGGAAAAGCAAGGCGTATTCGCGATGAGAAAGATCATTTCAGGCAAATCGGGGCATTTCTTATCAAACACAAGAAGGATGTTCCCGTCGAGGATACAATTTCAAAATTAATAGAGATTCACCCGGAAAGTGAATATAAAATTGTAAGTACGGATTTACCGGGAGAAATACGTTTGACACTGATTGTTTTCCAGGCATTCAGTCACCCATTGTAGGAGTGGCATCTTGCTACGATATGGCAAACTGTCATTCTGAGCGTCAGGCATACTGTCATTCTGAGCGGATTACGAAAGATGTTCTTTACTCCGATGACTTGCTCAAAGACGGGATTATGTTGACAGACGATGATTAACACAGCGAAGAATCTCACCCCCCGTTGGTGTGGAGGAGGCAAGTCTTAATAAGAAGGAGGATTACTTTAAGGAGAACCCCCGGGAAGAGATCCTTCGCTGATTAATACATCGGAGGTAAGTAAAACCCATTCCTGCCGAGGTTGATCAAGTAAAGAAAGGTGATCATTTTCCGCTCAGGATGACAGCGTGAACGACTCTCTTGCAGGAGATCCTTCGCTGATTAATACATCGGGAGCAAGTAAAATCCGTTCTTGCCAAAGTTTATCCAATAAAGTAAGTTGATCATATTTCGCTCAGGATGACACGCCATGCCATAAATTTGGTAGTGTTTCAGGCTGGTCAGGAGACCAGCCTTTGCCCAAATATTATAGAATTAATAATTGTTAAAAGCGTAAAATTCTATTGAAACTCTGCGCTCTCTGCGACCTCTGCGGTGAATAGTTAAGACATAAAATTAAGACAATTTGAGAATAACAGGAATGTTCAGTTAAATGTTTAATTTCTATTGAAATATACCTTGATATATTTGGGTAATCCTGTAAAATTATCCGGGGAGGGTGAGAAAATTGAGCGATATATCAAGTTCTATTCCCATGGTTCATATATTGGACACTGAGTTGGATGTTGTCAGGAATCAGGCTGTCAATTCAAAAGGCATGAGAGCGGGCGGTCTTTTTGTAGGTGCAAGATTTGCACTGTCCGCCGGTGAGATATTTCTGATTGCCAAAGCTGTCCCCCGGGGTGCGGATACGGGTAAATCGGGAGGCCCTCAAAAAGAGCTGGACATATTCATGAGGAATAACCCCGGAATGGCGATAATAGGGGAATGGCGAAAGCCCGCCGAGGACATTGTGGAAATGAATGAAGAGGCATTACTGAAAAACATCGATGTCAATTTCATAAAGAGCTCGGGCAGCGCCAAAGGCGGATTTATTGCATCCGTACCCATGGTCAATGATGATCAGTTCGCCCTGGCCGCTTATTTTCTTGACGAAAAAACCGAGATCCCTGTCAGGGTTGATATAAATGAAATAGACAAGGAAGAGGCATTCGAGTTTTTCAAAGCTTCTATGCAGGCTAAAGCAAAAAAAGCACGGAAAAAGGTGCAGAAAACCGTTATCATACCTCCCGAACGGGAAGTAAAAACAACATCTTCTCCCGGTGCTTCCGGATCTTTTGAAGAAAACAGGTTAGCTCAGGAGGTTGCCGGAATCGAAAAACTGCCAGGTGTTATAAAGTGCAATATTATAGATGTCGATGAAAACTCAAAAATTGTCCATATTGAGATAAAAGACGGTAAAGCGAATATCGTTTTTAACCTGACATGCACATCAGCATATCCGAAGTCGGCTCCCACATTATTCATTGATAAAATCGGGGAAGATTCATTTACATCTGAAATTGTCAGGAACTGGAGCCCATCCTACAAGCTGAGAGATGTTGTGCTTGAATTCCTTGGATTTGTGAAGAGAAGAAGAACATGGATAGCATCAGGAAAGCCTGGAATGGATTCTCTTTCTATACAAAGGCCCTCTTTACCTGGAGTCGCCCCGATAGATGCAAAAACCTCCATGCAAAACGGTGAGTTCGAGGATGTTCAGCCTACCAGGATTGCCAACCGGATATTGCTTATAATCGCAGGAGTTTCTACGCTGTTATTTATTATATTTGCAGTCCTCTTTTTCAGGCAACTTGGAATAACAAAAAAACTCCAGGCGCAGATTCCTGATGAAGTGGTTGCCGTCAGTATTAGACCGGGACAAAAAAAGCATACACCGGTGAGTTCCAAGAAACCTGGAACCATGAAAAAACCATCGCCGGTCGGGTCGAAGAAGCCTGTATCTCCAGCTTCATCAACTCCCACAAAAAAACCCGCGGCGAAGCCTTCACCAGTGGTTGAGACTCCGGCTAAGTCTTTTGATAAAGTAACCATAAAGCAGGATCAGAAGCTTCTCTTTATAAACCCCAAGTTCTCCGGGGCAGTCTTTGGAAGAGGCGCGGAGATCCTCAACAGGCAAACTCCCTGGGATCTTGTGGGCAGGAATTACCCGGGGCTGAATCTTGGCGAGGAAGAGGTTCACCTGGATCAAGGGAATGAAGAGAAAAAATCCATGGAATACATTGAAAAGTCTATGGATGAGGATAATATGGGCGCGGCAATTATATTTACATATAAGACGTCCCCCAACCAAAAAAGGCTTGTGGAGAATCTTGCTTCCCTTGCAAAAAAGAAGGGTGTGCCGCTTTTCATAATATCCCTGCAGGATTCGCCGGACGGCAAAGACAAAACATATTTCGATGACAGTCAGCATTTCATTCCCCTGTATCGAAAATCTCCCGTAACGGAAGATAATTTCAAGTCGAAACTCAACGACGAGCTTGAGAAGAGAATAAAATTCGAAAAGAAGAAATAAAGGAGTGGTATTATTGTGTTGATTGAAATATCACCTCTTACAAATGAAACCCCGGATGGCCCTCTCATCGGAACAGGGACAATTCCATGCGGTTACGATGAGAAAGAACTGGATATCCAGGTCAGTCTTTTACCTATTCACCCGGCGGGAATCAGGGATCTTGAGCGTATGAAAGGTAAAAAGCTCACAGTGGCCATTCCCGAGCTCACATTGCAAAAACTCCACTATTACGACGAGGAGCAACGGGACAAAATGCGTTATTCCGAGGAGTATGCGGGAGTATGCAAGAAGCTCAGCTATGCAATCATCCGGGAAGTGAACAAGAGGAAGCTGAAAGTTGATTATGCCCTGACAATTGATCATTCGGGACAACTCCTGACCATGTTCATTGCAAAAATCGCTGATATCGAGACATATGAAATACGCCGTATCAAGAAAAAGAAGGAAAACGGAACCCAGGATCTAACAATTCTCCTGCCCCAGAACCTTTACCCATACGAGGGGAAAAATTTTATTATCCTGGATGAGTTCATCAATACCGGGTTTACACTTCGAGAGGTAATCAAGACCATAAGAAAAGAGGGTGGAGATGTGTTGTTAATCGGCGCATTCAAAGACCTCGAGGGGAAGGGTAAGCTTTTACACGATGCATTCCCCGACACGCCCGTGGTCACATTGGAATAACAGTACTCCTATTTTAACAAACGGAGGATTGAACAATGAAAATTCACGAATTTCAGGCAAAGATGCTCTTGAGAAAAGAGGAAGTGCCTCTACCCCGTGGCAAATCTGCGGATACTCCATCAATGGTAAGGGAAATTGCCAGGGAAATAAATAAAACCGTTGTTGTGAAGGCACAGGTTCACGTTGGAGGAAGAGGCAAGGCCGGTGGGATTAAATTGGCCTCCACTCCTGACGAGGCGGAAAAAATCGGCGGGAAGATCCTGTCGATGAGGCTCAAGGGACTTCCGGTAAATAAAGTCCTTGTGGAGGAGGCTCTTGACATTAAAAAAGAGTTCTACCTTGGAATCACACTGGATAGAGCTAAAAATCAAAATGTAATAATTCTCTCACCCAAGGGCGGCGTGGATATCGAGGAAGTGGCAAAAACACATCCCGACGAGATATTCGAGGAGTATGTTGATCCTGTCCTGGGACTCATGGAATTTCAGAAAAACAGCCTTGTGTTTTGTGTGGATCTTCCGCCTGCGTCAAGAAAGTCATTGAAGAATTTCATAACAACACTGTATAACATGTATGTCAAATACGATTGTACTCTTGCGGAGATAAATCCCCTGGCACTCTTGTCGGACGGTTCATTCACAGCGGCGGATGCAAAAATCATACACGATGATAATGCGCTTTACCGCCATAAAAATCTGATGGAATACAGGGAATTCGCCGAAGAAGATCCTATAGAGCAGGAAGCTCACCGGCAGGGAATCGCTTATGTAAGATTGGAGGGCGGCGACGTCGGTATCATAGGAAACGGCGCGGGATTAGTTATGTGTACCCTTGATATGATTGCCCGCGCAGGGGGAAAACCCGCCAATTTCCTGGATGTGGGAGGCGGAGCGAAAGCCGAATTGGTGGAACGATCAATGAACCTGGTTCTCATGGACAAAGATGTAAAGGGATTGTTCCTGAATATTTTCGGAGGGATAACCCGCTGTGACGAGGTAGCAAAGGGAATAATTCAAGCTGTCAGGAATCTCAACCTGAAACTCCCCATTGTTATTCGCCTTTCCGGAACCAATGAGAAAGAGGGAAGGAAACTGCTCAGTGAGGCAGGATTCAACACAGTCGAAACAATGCTTGAGGGCGCATCCCGAATAGTCGGGCTTGTAAATAAATAATAATGAAACTAAAAAGAATCAAGCGATGTATTGTATCGAAAAACCTGAAAATACTGAGGGCATTTATAGATGCAATTCGCGTCGTAAATGGAGACATATTTGTTTCTGTGGCGTACAGGAAAGGAAGAGCTTTTTGCCGATACGACGGCGATTTTAACCTGAAATACCGTGTCGAGGAAGAATGTCTCAGCGGCATGGGGTTTGGAGATTATAGAGGGTTTGCCGTGGATGAAGAAGGGAACTTTATCCTCACAGGACTCCATAACGGCGAGAATGTGGTTTCTCTTTTCCGACTGGACAAAAATGGGAAAGTTGCATATACCACATATATCAACGACATAGGACTTCTTGAGTCCATGGCGATTGACAGCAAGAGAAATCTTTATCTCCACTCTCCCCTGAAAGAAGCTCCTGTTTATCGTTACTCGAATGATTTGAGCGAAGTAAAGCCTGTGGGCGAATTCCCTTCAGAGCGGGATGGAGTATCGGGCAGGATCGCGCAGATCGCCATCGATAAAGAAGACAACCTCATTGTTGTATATGAAACCTCACCGGCAATTATACAGAAATATTCTCCGCAAGGAAAATGTATTTTTGAAAAAATATTTGAGCCGGCGGATGAATCAATTGATTTGCTCTCACAAGTGCTTGATTTTACAATTAATCCCGATAACAACAATCTATATGTTCTACTAAACGAATTGGACAAGAGAGGACGCCCCGTAAAAATCCTGAATCCCGACGGAGATGAGGAAGACAGGTTTTTTCTCCCGTCTTGCACCCGACGTATCCATATTACCAAAAACGACATTCTGTATTCCTCGGGGACAATATTCGGGCTGCCGGGAATATTGTTGTCATGGGGAATATATGGAGCAATAACGCTGATTGACAAATATCGCCTTCAGGGGTAACGGAGGTCGGAGGTTGGAAAGTGTTTATTCACCGCAAAGACCACAAAGACCACAAAGGGATCCGGATAACGGGCTGCAGAGAATGGAGGGCTTCCCATTTTCCGTTTTCCCTCTGCGTTGAAAAAAATCTCACAATATTCTAACAAAATGGGTTGATAATATGAATATGTTGATAACCGGATTACATAAACAGATTTTACACAAAATAAAAGGAGATGATAAACCCGGTGAGCCCGGGATTATCATAACTATTCTGATTCTCCTGTTTTCCGCCATATTGCTGGCATTGCTTAAGCTTCCCTGTGCAAAACCCCTGATGCAAAAAACTCCATTTTTTTTGTCTCTTGATGCATATTTTTATTTTATCCTGTCTGTGTTTTTCATAAATCTGGTGTTTGCAATTATCCCGAAGACGAGGAAATACACGCATCCTTTTAATTTTATTCTCATCCTCGCCGACGGGTACTGCATATCCGAAATCGTATATAGATGCTCCCCCATCAAAGTGCCTCCCGGATGGCTTCTTTTCCTGGGCGATAAAGGAATAAACCACCTGAACAATTTTTTCCTTCACAGGATGATGCAGCTCTTCCCACTTGTTATGATTTTAGGACTTTATTACATATACGCCGACAGCATCCAGAATTATCTTCATTTTGGAAACCTGTCGATAAGCACAAACATCCTGAACAAGAAAATACCCCAATCCTGGAAAGCGATACTGGTGAAATTTTGCCTGTGGCTGATTGGAATACTGGTAATCATTTTTTTCCTCAAGAAATCCCAGGGAAGCATTAAATTCCCGACAATCATGCTCATCCCAATACTTCTCTATGCCCTGTGGAATTGCTTCGTCGAGGAAACCGTCTTCAGGGGCATACTCCTACCGGTTTTCTGTAAGTCCTATGACCAAAAATGGGGAAATATTATCCAGGCGGTATTGTTCGGATTTCTTCACTTCAATCCCCTGGATATCAAGGCATCGCTCCTGAAAGTACTGATTTTCTCATTCCTGGGTTGGTTTTTCGGAAGGGCGACAATGGAAACCCGTGGAATTGGAACATCGTTTATCATGCATGCCATAATCGTAGCAGGAATCGAAGTCAGGCTTTTGTGGGGGTAACGGAGAACGGAATTGTAGGAGCAATACCCATGAATTAGTGACTAAACACGTGGGTAATGCAGGTGTTGGCGCTGAATTATAACCACAATGTGAGATGCCCTATGGGGTTTATCGACATTCTCATGCCATTCCGCTATAAAAATGCGTAACTCCTGACCTTAATTCAGTGGCATTGATTGTAGGAGGGACGTCCCCGTCCCGATAAAAGGATAATGGAAAACGGAAGTCGGAGGTCAGGAGTTGGAAAATAGATGATGGATAATGGAAAGTGGATCTCGTTTCCCACTTCCCATTTCCCATATCCAATTTAATGGTAGCGGAGGTTTTTAAAACCTCCCATCATGCGAATGGAGACCTGAAGGTATCCGCTACCAGGGATATGGTAGCGGAGGTTTTCAAACCTCCCATGAGAATAACCCCCGGATTTATCCGGGGGAATAAGAGGAACCCACCACCCTTACTACTTCAGCCGCTTCAGCGGCTTCCCGACAGGCAAAACAGAGTCCGATAACGGAGAACAGATTATGGAAAACGGATACCCACCTCACCCCTCCAGGCGGTTCTTTTCCGGGTCCGCCGGGGGGTTTACAATGATAGAAGTCGTCATGGTTCTTCTTCTTGTTGCCCTTATCATTCCGACTATTTTTTTTCTTGTGGGGAATGTATATAAATACGTGGCAAAGGTAAGCAAAACCGTTGATATCAGAAACGATGCGATTAATGTCTTCACCCTGGTCAGGAAGGATATTCAACACGCCGACTCGGTAAGTGTTGATCCTGACAATGACGGCGTGAAAATCTACCGGCCCGGCGACGGAATTATCCGTTATTACCGTGAGAGCAATAAAATTATGCGCAGTGAAAACGGGGAGGCACAAGTTCTTTCAAAACATCCCCTTGCCAATTCCGCCTGGGTAAAAAACAAGGACATTATATCGGTAGAATTGACATTTTCTTATCGGAATCTGAATTCAAAGAAACCCAGTAAGTTCAAGATTATGGACAATTTCGAGATTGAGAAATGAAAAAAAGCACATTCAAAAAAGCAAAAGGTTCGTTAATACTCGTCCTGGGCATAATGCTCTTTCTGTTTGTGTTTGAGACGGTTTTTTTGTGCATTGTCAGAGGCTCGCGGGCAAAAATTATGCGCATAAAGAACCGTCACACAGCTAAATCCCTGGCGGGAGTCGGACTCGATTACACGGCCTCCATGATAGAACAGGAGGAATGGAGTCCCAACCATATTACCCCATCCCCCGGCAAGGTAACAGGTGATCTTGTCAAAATCGGTGACGAGGTCTGCCTCAGGGAGTCTTTTTCTTCACCGGTTCTGGCGAAGCCCGGGGGGATTTTTGAGGCAAGTCTTTATTCGCATGAGGGAAAGTTCTTCAGAGTGGAATGCAGGGGCATTATGGGGCATTCGCAGTTCAAAGTTGCAAAAGATTTCCCTGAAAATTCACCCGTAATTGAATTCGAGGAGATCAGGATAATTGAAATATTTTCTGAGCCGGTAACGGAAGAGACGGAGACGCCTGAGGATTATCGGGACGGGGACGTCCCTCCTACAGACCATCGGGATGGGGAAGTTTCTCCTACAGATCATCGGGACGGGGACGTCCCTCCTACAGTATCGCCTGAAATTAAACCGGCAACTTCACCGGTAAAGCCTGCATCTCCAGGAGAGATTCCCGCGCCCCTTCCGTCGATTTTTTAAAGACCTTTATTTTACCACAGAGAACACAGAGGACACAGAGAGATCGATGTTTTTTCTCCGTTTATCCTCTGCGAACTCAGCGAACTCTGCGGTGAATAGTTAGCAAAAATTCACAGGTGAATAAATAAAAGGATCAACAAATGGCAATCATAATAATTGCATTTTTTGGAATCTTATTCCTGATAACGGCCGTGTTCTGGGATCCATTTTATATCTTTTACAGGTCCCGGCACAAGGAATTATTCATGTTTTCCGGCAGGTTGAGTGATTACTTGCGGGCTGAAATCCCACTCCCGGAAGCTTTCGACATGTTGATTGAAGATTTCCGGTGGGAATCATCGGCATTATTCGGAGTAAGATTCTTTGACCAGCTTGGATTTATAAAAAAGGAGCTTATGGAAGGCTCCACGCTTGCCGATTCACTTTCCAGATACAAAAAAATCTTTCCCGCATATTTCATTGAGGTTGTCAGGATGGGCGAGCAGACCGGCACACTTCCCGGAGCGATGGAGCAACTTGCCAATTACAACAAGATATTGTTTAACATAAAGAGGAAGCGATGGATGGTTTTATTGTATCCTCTTGTGCTTCTTTTTGCTTTTTTTATGGTCCTGATATTAATTATGATTTATATATTCCCCTTCTACCTGGAAATTATGGGGGGAATGGGAGGTAAATTATCGGGAATCGCCAACGAGCTTCTCAATTTTATTTCCATTATGAGCAAGGTGATTACTTTTTCCATTCTCCCTGCTATTATTATTTTTGCAATTTTAATCATATTCAGAAAAAAGGCAAAGGGCATTCTGGATCGGATTTTCTTTTCATTCCCGGTCTTTTCCGGTATGACAATGCTCTATCAATATGTACTTTTTTCAAACATTATGAACCTTCTAATTGAGCGTGAGGAGTCCCTTGACAAAGCGATTAAATTCGCTGCCTCCACTTCCTCAAACGAAGTATTCAGAAAAAAAATTGAGAAGGTTGCCGATTCTGACATACCTACATTCTCTGGCAGGCTTGAAGAATCAGGCGTTTTCAGTCCGTCGTTTTTGTGGATGGTAAAACTGGGGGAGAAAACGGAAAATTTATCTGAAAGCTTGAAGCAGTTGGGGGAGTATTACTCAGGCGAACTTGCGCTGAGATCCGATAAAATTTCCAGAATATGCACCTTTTGTCTTTTATTATTGACAGGAAGCTTCGTCGGATTTCTATTTTTCAGCATACTCTCACCGATAGTTTTTGCCGTGGTGAATCTTGTAAACCAGATTGTCGTCTATTGATTAAAAAAATGCTATAATTAAGACCGGGACTTACTCATTTCCGGGAAAAAATATGTGAAATTGTCATCCCAATGAGAGAGCCACCTCAAATATAGCGAAAAATTCAATTATGACCGATGCTCTCTGATAACTTTGCACTTTAGTTGGAATGCCTGAGCAAGGATTGTCATGTTATGTAGAAGTCAATACTTTCCAATAGCTTTTTTGCTTTGTCTATCTGCCGGTCTGTGGCGTCGATCCGGCGTTGGATTAGGACAACACCCGATTTTAATCGGGTGGGAGGATGATGCCCCAAACATTGGGTGTTTAACCGTTTTAACGGTTTCCCATTATTTGTCTGCTCCTGTCCTGGAAACCACTAAAGTGGTTAAGTCAAGCGAAAAGGGGTGGTTATGCCTTTCCTTCCACCATAATAAATTATGGTGTTGTCTTAACTTCCGATATTACCGCGACTTTCATGGATCGACCCCGGCAAGAACGGATTTTACTTACTTCCGATGTATTACTCAGCGAAGGATCTCTTTTTGGCAAATTTTTAAAGGATTCTTCGCTTTGTGGTCTTTGCGGTGAACAACAAAAAGGAAGGAAACAAATGAGGAAACAACACATCGACATAATCCACAAAAGTATGGCTCTACTCATCTGCACCTTCTTTTTACTTTTATTATCCTGCCAATCCAGGCATTCCCCTGAACACACTCCCACTCAACATACAAAACCCCCGATTAAAGACGGCGGGGATGATTTTATGAAAGATCACACGGATCTTGATGACCATTCCGCAGACCTGGAAGACATGTACATCCGCATATATGGGGAGGACAGCATTTCGTTCAATGGGAATATTCCCGTGTTTGATCCCGTGAAAGCATATGGCGATATCTCGAAAATAAAAAAGAACAGGAGAAGGGAAATCCTGAACAATACCCTGCGCGAGGCCGACGAATTGAAGAAAAAAGCAGACTTGCCCTCTGCTGTAAAGAAACTCAGAAAAGCGTTGTACATGGCGAGGGAATGGGATATGGATCCCGGCATTCCATACGGGAAGATTATTACGATAAGGGATGAAATGCTCAGGAAAGGCAATGAGCTTGTAAAGAAAGGGCGGTACCGGCAGGCTGTTCCCTATGCTGACACAGCGGTGTTGTGCGATCCCACTAACAAAAACGCCCTCAGGCTTGCAGGGACTATATTTTCACAGACAGGCGAAGAGGGACTGGGGATTCCATACCTTGCCGCCGCGCTGGAAAAAGATCCCGACAATTACAAGCTCCAGCATGAATTGAAAACTCTCTACCTCCTCGAGGGCAGGCCCGACATGGCGATTCCCCTTATAAACCCGCATTCCGCCGCATACGGCCGGATCAAGACCCACTATGAGGAGTTTGCCCAGGTTTACCTTGTGATATATATCAAATCGCCGGAAGAGAGAAAGGAGTTGACCCCAAAAATTCGCTCGTCCCTCGAAAAGGCAATAAAAGAGAGAACCGATTATCCCCTGGAGATGAACGAGCTGAAGATGAACCTTGCGCTTTTTGATGAGAGGCATAAAGATGCGCTTAAATATTGCCGGGTTATGAACAAACTGAAAATCGCGTATCCCATGCGCACGAGAATTATATATAATATGGCGCTTCTAAACTACCTTGTCGGAGATGAAAAACAGGCGGTCAATTATTTCAATGAAACGATTGCAAGGGTGGAAAAAAAGGGGAATAACAACAGCGCGGAGGGAAGGACCCAGGGGGAGAATTATATGGCGCAGATGTCAGCTTGGTTTATGGATCTCATGGGCATAAGACCTTTTACACCCGGTGATGCGGGAAGGATATACGACCGGGTGAAAAATCCCGATCACAGCTACCGGCAGGAAATAGGGTTTATCGAGGAATTCCTCAGCGCCCGTGAAAAGAAAGATTATAACCTGGCGGCGGCCGCCCTGGATAAATATACAAAGAAGCGACACCTTCAGCCCGTGGGGGATTTTGCCCAGGATCTCCTGCAGGTTCCGGCGCAAAAATCGCTCATTTATATATCGAAAGGGAAGATGCATCAAAAATCGGGCGAGAAGGAAAAAGCGGAAGAGTGTTTCAGGATGGTAAGGCATTCAAAATTTCTGGGTGATAGGGCGAAGTAACGGAGTTACAGAGGCCGGAAGTCAGATGCCGGAATTGTAGGAGGGATGTCCCATCCCGATAAAAGGAAAATGGATGATGGATGATGGATGATGGACGATGGATGTTGGATCTCGTTTCCCACGTCCCCTTTCCCCTTTCCCTTTTCCCACGTCCCCTTTCCCCTTAGAGGTGGAATTCCTTATCTTCCTGAACTTCCTGAATTCCTAGTGTCTCCTCCATTTTTTAAATTTATCCTTCAGCCTATCCAGGAAGGATTTCTTTTCAGGAGGTGGGGGAACAACCTTATTCGATCTCCTCCATTCCCTCTCTGATTTACACAAATCACATAAGTAATAATTGCGTCGGCCCTCGGTCACTTCGTTCAATTTATGTTTAAATGTCTTTCCGCAATCGAAACAGCGCATAATTTCACCTTAAATAGTAATCCTTTTTAACATTTCATCATGAATCTTGCCGTTTGACGCCACTATTGTATCACAAAATACAGTGTAACGCTTTCCGGGATAATCGGTAACACTGCCGCCGGCCTCTCTCACAAGAAGAATCCCCGCACCGGTATCCCAGGATTTCAATCCCTCTTCCCAGAAGCCGTCATATTTTCCGCAGGCAACATATGCAAGGTCAATCGCGGCGGAGCCAAATCGCCTTACGCCCCTGCTGCTCAAAAGAAATCTCTTGAAATTTTCAAGCACTCGATGGGGTTTCTTCTTCACATAGTATGGAAAACCGGTTGCAAAAAGACTGTCTTCCACTTTATCCCTGTGAGATACGCCAATGGGTTTCCCGTTCAGAAACGCTCCATTGCCGGCCTCGGCGGTGAACAGCTCATCGTTTACAGGATGATATATAACGCCGGCAATAGGCTCGCCGTCTTTATGCAGTCCAATGGATACGGAGAACCATGGAATGTGATATGCATAATTTGAGGTCCCGTCCAGGGGATCGATATACCAGACATATTGCGAACCCTGATCAATCCCGCCACCTTCTTCAGCGACAATGTTATGGCTGGGAAATTGCTCTTCAAGATATTGGGTGATCATTTTTTCCGATTTTTTATCCATTTCGGTCACAAGATCGATATCGCCCTTGAACTCTATGTGAACATCTCTTTCCATATTTTCTCTCAACAAACTCCCGGCTTTTTTCGCAATAAATACAGCGGCAGAAAGAAATTGACTCACATTATCCTCCATTGATTTTTTGTTATATTTTCCCCCGTTTTGTGTTTTTCCTGTAATTATAGTACTTAGAAAATATTTACGGCAATTTATTATATAAAAATTATTCCAAATAAGAGGAAGTAGAGAACAAGAATAGAATAAAGTTGCCAATAAAATAGCTTTTTAGGGAAATTTTTTTTTCTTTCCCTAAAATATTTTGCTTTAATAACAGCTTGACAATAAAGGGATTGGTGAGGAACCGACCCATATAAAATGTGAATTTTACCAATTTGATCCAAGAGGTGTATTATGGAAGATGCAAAAAGAGTCGTAGTAACCGGGGCGGGAGTTGTCTCTCCTTATGGAATTGGAGTCGATGTGTTATGGAATTCCCTTCTTGAGGGTAAATCCGCCATTGATCGTATAACAGCTTTTGACACCACTGAAATGGCATCGAAGATTGCCGCCGAGGTTAAAGATTTTGATCCGACTCAATATATTGACAGGAAAACGGCACGTAGGATGGATCGCTTCCTTCAGTTTGCCGTTGCCGCAACAAAAATGTGCATAGAAGATTCCGGGCTCGAAATTACCGATGAAAACAGGAAGAAAATCGGTGTCTCGATAGGCTCCGGCATTGGAGGTATGGGCACACTCGAAAAGACTCACGAGGTGTTGCTGAAAAAAGGTCCCTCCAAGGTCAGTCCGTTCTTTATTCCAATGATCCTTGTGAATATGCCTTCGGGGATGGCGGCTATCAATCACGGATTGACGGGACCCAACCTCTGCACCGTGACAGCCTGTGCCACAGGCGCACATAACATCGGGCTTGCTTGTGACATAATCAGGGAAGGCAAGGCACAGGCGATGGTTGTCGGCGGAACCGAGGCGACGATAACTCCCCTCAGTTTTGCGGGATTCTGCTCAATGAGAGCGGTCTCATTTTCTAACGACGAGCCGAAGAAAGCTTCCCGACCGTTTGATAAAAACCGGGACGGTTTTGTAATGGGCGAGGGATGCACAATATTAATGCTGGAATCTCTCGAATCGGCAAAATCAAGAGGGGCGAAAGTATATGGTGAAATTGTGGGCTTCGGCATGTCAGCGGATGCCTATCATATAACGCAGCCTCATCCGGAAGGATTGGGAGCTATACTTGCCATGGAGATGGCACTTGAAGATGCGGGAATAAAGCCTGAAAAAATCGATTATATAAATGCACATGGTACTGCGACTCCCCTGGGGGACATTGCCGAGACAAAGGCAATTAAGAAAGTATTCGGGGCTCACTCTCGAAAACTCGCCGTATCATCAACGAAATCAATGACGGGACATATTCTGGGAGCGGCCGGGGCGATTGAGACCCTTATCATACTATTGGCCACTCAAAATAATATTGTCCCTCCGACCATTAATCTTAATGACCCCGATCCCGAATGTGACCTGGACTATGTACCCAATAAAGCCAGGAAAATGCCGGTTAATTATGCAATGAACAATTCGTTTGGCTTCGGCGGTCAGGATTCCGTGTTAATTGTAAAGAAGTATGAAGATGAGTAATGCAGAGCAATACAAAGATCACCTGGATAACGTTCAAAACAAACTAAATATTCATTTCGAGGACCAGGAACTTCTTTTCCGTTCCCTTGTCCATGATTCTTTTGTTTATGAAAACGATGAGACAGTACGTAGCAACGAGAGATTGGAGTTTCTGGGCGATTCCATTCTTGGGATGGTAATAAGCCATCTTCTTTATGAGAATTACCGAAACTGGGATGAGGGAGAGATGGCTCTTTTTAAATCCCACCTTGTAAGCGCCGAGTCACTTGCCAAATGTGCAAGGAAAATCAACCTGGGAAATTACCTTTTCCTGGGTAAAGGTGAAGATGCCAGCGGCGGAAGAAAAAGGGAATCGATCCTGTCTGATGCCCTGGAAGCCTTGTTGGGGGCAATATACCTGGACATAGGCTTTGAGAAGGTTCGGGAATTCATAATAGAGATATTCGGTGACAATCTCGATGTCGAGACACCCATTAAGGATTACAAGTCACACCTGCAGGAGCTCTCACAAAAACGCTTCAAATCATTACCCCGTTATAATATAATAGAAGAAAGCGGGCCTCCGCACAAGAAGATTTTCAAGGTGCGGGTTATGATGGAAAACAATTGTAAGGGTGAAGGAGAAGGAACCTCAAAAAAAGATGCGGAGCAAAAAGCGGCGAGAAATTTGCTTGATAATATAGATAAAATTCCGGAAGCTCCGAAATCAAGGAGAACTACGAAGCTTTTATAAAGGTCACACTACAAACAATAACGGGAGGATTTCAAAATGAGTAGGAAGGTTAATGGGTTTGTTATTATCGGATTATTGACGATGATATTATTGGGATTGGTTTGCACAGGAGCCCGGTCGGGCACATATCCCCCTGGAATTTCGTATTCGTCCATGCTAAACGGGATTAAATATTTTCCCAGGAACGGAGGATTTCGCCTATATCATATTCAGGCCACATTTCTGCCCGGCCCGGATACTAAAGGCTGGGTGATATTGAGTAAGAAGGACGGAGAGAAACTCTATCGATATGATTTCAAGGTGGAGTTGTTAAAGGCTCCTTATTACCTTATGGATTTCTACAAGGCCGAGGATTTAAAGGCAGGAAAGAAAATTGCATCACATAATATCAAATTGACCGAGCCGGGAAAATATACCCTTGATTTTCACCTGGACTCCGGGAAATTTTATACATTTGACTTTTCCACATCAAAACTGAAAAGTTCGGATCCATTTGCAGGAGGAGACGCTCTGTTTTTAGACGGACCATGGAGCGATTGGGGATACCTGTATTACCGCCAGGCTAGTTCAGACCGAAACCTTGTATGGAAAGTATGGCTTCGAAACAAAGGCATAAAGAAAAGCCAAAGCGCCAAGGTCAAACTTGAAATTGTCCGGAACAAGGACGGCAAGAGAATTGCCACCAACCGCCCACGCACCACCTACACTCTGCAACAGACCTGGAACAGGTTTTCTTTTGACCTTATTCACCCCATGAAAGGAACCGGCGGTGGTGCGATTTTTAAGGCAAAGGAGCTATTGGCAAAAGAGGGAGCATACACACTGAAGATGGCCGTTAACGGAAAACATTACGGCAAATGGACATTCAACGTTAAGGGAGGCAAACTCCAATATGCCGGACGCGCAGATCGGAGCAAGGCCAACCCCGTCACATTTATAGAGGGAGGCCGGGACGCCTGGTGGTATAAGAAGAAATAATCAATGCATACGGGGTCAGGTCTTGAATTTGGTAATTTTCACATACCGGGACTTACGATTTTCCAGAAAATAAATGCGCGAAACTGTCATCCTGAGCGGAATACGAGCGATTTACTTTAATGAACGAAGCCCTGGCAGGAACGGATTTTACATATCTCCGATGTATTCCACAGCGAAGGATCTCTTCCACGAGTTCT
>JAIORV010000064.1 GCA_021107945.1 Vulcanimicrobiota bacterium
TGTGAGAGGGATAAGGTCATAGCGAAATACTATGACCTTACCCTACTCGATTAAAAATATCATGAAAGATTAGGGCAATTGCCACCGATGGTTTTGAAAGTTATGAATGATGTCATAATAAGTTTAGGAGAGTATTGAATGATCTGGAGAGAATAATATTGGGAAAAATCAATTCCAACAAAGACAAAAATGAGAGTAAATCCGACGGAAAACAGGGAGCATTTTTTTATTGGGGAATCATAATCGTCTTCGTGTATCTTGTAGTTTCATTTATTGCAATGCAAAGGATTGTCAGGCTTGATTTTCCGAAAACATATGCAAGGGGTCATCAACACCTGATGTATCCTCCGTCGGGGTCCGGGTATGTTGCGATTATCTGCCTTGTGTTGATGGTTTTGTTTGTAATATTATGCCATTTTCTTATTGTCAGGAGATTATTTAAATGTAAAAGAATTGTGGCAAATATCCTGATCATCATCATCTTTTTTAGCTTTATGGAATACTTTTTGGGGGAATATATAAAGCTTCACCCTACAAAATACCGCCCACACTCTTATCTTATATGGGAATTAGTCCCAAATCAGGTATATGACAGGCAGAAAATCAGTAAGAAGGGATTGAGATACGAGGAATTTGAAGCTGAAAAAATGCCGGGTGAATTCAGATTTCTTGTAATTGGCGATTCAAGCGCATTCGGTTGTGGAATCCCCGACGAAAAGCGATTCAGTGATATACTCCAGGATAAATTACAGGAGAGATATCCCGGAAAGAAGATAAGGGTAATAAACGCCGCCCTGGAAGGTTACTCAATTTATCAGGGTAGAACTTCGTATGACCTGAGGTTAAAAAAATACTCACCCGATTACCTTATTATCGGTTTCAATAACGATTCCAGTCCTGAAGGGATAAAAGACGAAAGCAGGACACCTCCGAAAAACCTGAGGACTTTATTTAATCTTCTTTATAAATCCAATACTTTCTTATTTATTAAAAAACAAACCGCCATCGTAAAAGAAAAATATCTTTCAAAAAGCTTGGAAAAGATGGGCTTTCCCGACGAGACAAAATGGCGTGTTCCGGGGAAGGATATTCGGACTCATTATAATCACCTGATTGATGATGTTAAAAAAAGGGGTGGTGGAGTTATAATTCTCTCGATGCCTCTTCCTGAGAATGAATATAACTCGCAGTTTCCCGTTCTTCGCTACAGGGAGATAATCAGGGAGATTGCAAAAAATACCGACTCAATATTTATTGATTTTTATGGGGAATGGAGGGCCGGTCCAGATAATGACAGTTTCTTTTTTGATAATATGCATCCGAATATTAAAGGGCATAAAAGAATTGTAGAGGAAATTTACCGGGAGATAGTCGAAAGAGACATTGTGAAGTAAAATTTTAGAATTATTTGCTATAATCTTTACTGTAAGTATTATGTCGTGATATAATTTTAGAGAGGCAAATTAAATAAATTCCGATCAACATGAATGAAGAGGTAATTTTTAGATTACGAAGAAATTATCATAGGAATTTATATCAGTCCCCTCACTACAGAGAGGCTTCCAGCTTCGATATTCGTGGCTACAAGGGGGAGAGCCTGGATACTAACCATTATAGAAGTGATTTCTATAACATCAGGACGGGTGTCAGCCATGTAGAGCTTCAGGGGAATCGCTTTTACAGGAGGTTCAGTTATGGGTCATATAGATCCAATGAATGTTCAGGGATTTCAGCCGCCGGTAACAGCGGAGGTGGCGGCCGAGGCTAAGAAAAAGTTAAAAGAAACGGAACTTGAATCCGATGAGAAAGCAGTAGAGGGCGGGGATGTTTTTGTTCCAAGCGAACTTACAAAAAGCCTCCCGGAGAAAAAGAAAGAAGCATTTATGGAAGAGGCAAAAGCCGAGATCGCCAAGCTTGATCCTGAATCGGAGACATTTGTTGATGATGCCACTCAGAAGCTTGTAAATTCCGCTCTTAAGAACGAATATGGAAAAAGGATGATAAGGAAAAAAGAATACAACCAGATGAAGGCGGTTCTGACGAAACATATATTAAGAGATCCCCGTTATCGAAGCATTATCGAAGATTTCCTGGGTAAGATCCTGGAGTCAGAATGGCAATAGCATAACTTTGAGGTTTCAGGTATTTCTCCGCTGCTCTTTTCACTTTTTGTCTTGTGATGAGTTTTATTCTTTCGGGATATTTATCAATAAAGTCATACCCATTATTCATAATCTCATGGTATGCCAACTGTGACGCGACCGATGAATTACTTTGCAGGCGTATGTCAAAAAGTCCCAGATGATATCTTTTCGCCCTTACAAGTTCATCATATGAAACAAGGCGGGTTCTCAGCCTGTCAATTTCTTCCAGGAGAGACATTCTTGCTCTTTCCTTTTGGTCATAACCTGTAAGGATATATGCCCTGAAAATCCCTGCGTTTTTGTAGCTTGAAAATATCGAGTTAACAGAGTATGCAAGTGCTTGCTTGTCTCTTAACTCGACAAAAAGACGGGATCCCATGCCGGACAGCACATGATTTAGAACCGAAAATGTATAGTAATCCTCAGAAACAACCGACGGCGCCTGGAAGCCAATACAGAGGGCGACCTGACGTTTCTCGGTTTGCTCAATTCCTTCCCTGACGTTCTTTATTGGATTTTCGATATCGCCTGGATCCAAAAGACTGCTACTACTATTAAATCCGTTGAAGTACCGGCTCAGTACTGAAAGGGCATAATCCATCTGGATATCTCCGACAATTGACACTACCATATTGGCCGGGAAATAAACATCCTGATAATACTTCAAAACATCTTCCCGGGTAAATTTTTTCACCGATTCTTCCGTCCCTTTTCTCGGCATGGAGTATGGGTGCCCCTCGAATACAAGGCCTTCACATTTCTGCAGGCAATATGGAAGAATATCATCCTTTTCCTTGTGGATTCCTTCTATAAGGTTTTTCTTTTCTTTTTCAAGTTCCTCTTCCGGAAATTTGGGATTCAGAATCACCTGACTGAAAAGTTCCATAGCCCGATCAAAATGGCGTGACAATGTCATCATTGTGATTCCGGCCGTGTCCTTGCCAAAGAATGGGTTTATTCGAATGCCATACTTTTCCAATTGTTCATAAAGTGATAAAGTGCTATATTCTCCGGCGCCCCTTGTCATAAGCCTCTGAGTGAGGCAGGAGATTCCGTTTGTCTTTTCGTTTTCTATCCCCTTACCGCCTTTGAAATATACAGTGATGGATATTGTGGGAACGGAATGATTTTCCCTTAGAAGGAGTGTAATGCCGTTTGGAAGTTCCTCCTTTTTTGTAGGAAAAATGGTCCTGGGTTTCTTGTTCATATTCTTTTTTCACCTTTATGCAAATAAATTTATTTAAGAAAGTAAATATTAAATAGCTTTGAATCTGATGATTGACTTCGAATAAAATCTGAAATCCTATTACTTTTTAGGTTTGTATATGCCAATCGTCATATTATCAGTTTTTAGATATTTACGAGCAACTTTCAGGGTGTCATTGGCATCTGTCATCATAAGCCTGGGAATAAATTTTTGGGCAAGCATATAATCTCCCATTGCCTCCGCGCTACCGATTTTTCGTCCCTGACCCTCAACGGTTTCCTGTCCATAGATGTAGGAGGATTCGTTCAGACTTTTTGCCCTTATGAATTCCTCTTCTGTGAAGCCCTCGTCGGCCAGTTTTGTTACAACTTCAATTATTGCTTTTTCCGCGTCTTCAATGTTTTCCGGGGAAAGCTCCGCATCAACAAACAAGATGCCGGGGTCTTTTTGGATATATGTATTTGCTGATATGGAGTTGACAAGCTTCCTTTCCTCCCTCAGCTCCCGATAAAGGCGTGATGACTTTCCCTGCCCCAGGATGGAAGCTAAAATATCACAGGCATATATCTCCTTGCTGAAAATAGATGGAATATGAATTGCAAATTGCATGTGTCCTGTAAATATATCACCTTCCATTTCAAAACGTTCCATTGTTTTCTGTGGAGGCTCTTTGGGAGATGAATTTCTTGTAATTGCACCCTCCTTGAGTTTTCGATAAGTCCTTTCGGCTCTTCGAATCATGTCCATAGTCTCGATGTTACCGACTGCCAGGATGAAACAATTATTTGGTTTGTAAAAGGAGTGGTAGTATTGTTTGAGATCCTCTGTCGTAGTCTCTTCAACAACTTCCTTATAACCGATTATCGGCCTTCCATATCTATGTTTTGTGAAAGCATGTGACATTAATTTATCGCCAAGATAATCTGCAGGACGATCCCGGTACATTTTGATTTCTTCGAGGATAACCTTTCGCTCTTTATCCACTTCTTTTTGGTCGAATTGTGGGTTAAAAGCGGCGTCAAACTGTATTTCCAGGGCTTTGTGAAAATGTTTTCCCGGTAAAACTATCCAGTAGGATGTGCAGTCAAATGAGGTAAATCCATTAAGATAACCTCCGAGGGAATGAATTTCCTGGGCAACTTGTCCCACATTCCGCTTTTTTGTGTTTTTAAATAACATATGCTCCACGAAATGCGACAATCCCGCCTTTTCATCAGTTTCATCCGTAGATCCGACTTTTACCCATAAGGATAAAAAAACCACATTTGATGGATAAACTTCCTTTGTCAGAACAACCAGTCCGTTATCAAGAACATATCTATTAATGTCTGAGGCGAGAACAGCAAAAGGTGGCTGGAGAGCCTGTTTGTCAAGTGCGCCCTTGGGATAATGATTTATCATAAACTCACCTTTCTCAAGATCAAAAAATTATAACTTACTATGCAAGTGAATAATAAAAACCCTTAATCTGTGCAATAGTATTTAATTTCCGAATTTCAAAATTATTATAACATCTAATAGGATATAAAATGAAAAACTAGAATATCATCTTCCGATATATTCTGTGCAAATCTGATATTTCCTTTGTTTGGGAATCCTTGTATTGACAGTCTTTTCTCTTTGAAGGAGTTCCTGATCAATGATGGAAGAAAATTGAATAAATAAAATCGAGGTGGCCGAAATGAATAAGCTGTTTTTAGAAAATGGCAAAAACGAGCTTTTAACTAAAACTCCCGTAATAGAAAGGTTTTGAGTAAAAATAATGGATAATACTTCTGGAAAACAGCTTAATAGGTATGTTTTAATTCTTGCCATATTCCTGCTATTTTATTTGCCCGGTGTTTCTCATGCCCAGCAGATTGAAAAGGACACATTATGGTCATCTTCCTCGCAGATGACTTATTTAATGAGCAGGAAATATGGTGTTGAGAAGAATGTTGTCACGATCCTGGGGAAAATGCTGGAGAACGATGATGATGTATCGGTCTGTCTTTATTTATATACAAAATCAAGTATCCATCCACAGGATATTATGGGATTGAAGCGCAAGGGAATGGCCTGGAAGCAAATTATGAAATCGCTCAAATTTGACGCTGACAAATTATTTACTGAAGCTGGGATTTACGAGATATTTGGTGTGCCACAGAAGTTCAAGCATTCATATGGCGAATTGAAAAAATGGCAGAAAGATCCGTCGCATGAAATGAATCTGACCGATGATGATGTCAGGGATCTTGTTCAATTGGGGTTTCTCGTGAGGAATTCTGGAATTCCCCCCATAAATATAATGCGGGAAAGAAATGCGGGAGCATCCTGGACTAATATGATATTAAACAGGGTGAAGTAAGTATAGCTCGCTGCTGAATTCGCAGAGTGTGCCGGGATTTTAATGATGTATAACCCATTCTTTCTAATAACGATCAGTAACCCATGTTGAATCCCGGCATTCGCCGGTGTTTCAGCAGAGCAATTGCCTGAGTCCTGCGCCGGCGCCAAGTTCTTTTTTTGCTTCTTCAACATCGTCCAGGTTAAAGATATAATTTCTTCCATTCAATATTCTATTATTATTGCTTGATACTTCTTTCTTTCTGCTTTTTGTTGAAAAGATATCACTTGCCTCTTCCCGTATCGAAAAAGACAATTTGCTAATCAGGTTTTTTAGGTATTTATCTATATTTGTTGAGCTTTCCATAATCACCACATTATTCAGGGCATAAAAGAGGTTATCCTGCTAACCTTGATGTTTAAAAAGTTCCCTGAAATCCCCCACTCCAAATGAAATGATATCGGAAAAAATCCCAACAATATCAGTAAGTGCATCCAGAATAGGATTTTTAAATCCGCCGCCGGCCGGATTCATTTTAAAAGGCGATGATTCGGCAATTATATTTGAAATCCCCGGTATTGAATGCTTTGCATGATGAGGTTCCACTTCTGGAAGATTTTCGCAATTCTTTAACAGATTATTCCTCATGTGATAATTAAATTTTTTGGGAACAATCGCTCTGAAATCATTTTTCCCGGTAGGAGTCGGGATAGGTCCGTTGAATCTCCTTGCTCTCAATTTCCCACCCAGCGAAAGGTTCTTTGTACAGAGAATTCCTCTTTTAGAAATGCGGGATTTGGTCCTTTTATCGCCACTGGGAACAAAACTATCTTCTCCATATATTGCACGAAGATTATTTTCTTGAGTTGATGGATCATCCTCATTTCCGACTTTATCAATCTCCCCACGGATATTTTTCACCCAGTGCAGGCGAGTTAACTGCCATAGATGTCTTTTTGAGAACGACGTATTATGATTGATATTGGACATTACTGGCCACCTTTTGATAACATCCCCACATGTATTATATCCTAAAAGTATTGTAATTTGGAATAGTGAAAATTTTAACATATGCTTAAATTTGTTAACAAAATGTAACATTTATGTTAAAATTTTGTTAATAAAGGAGCAGCACATATATTTAGCAAATTGAATGGGCATGGATATAAGAGCAAAACTTGCGCTCCTGAAAAAAGAAGTGGCAAAAGTTGATAAAAGACATGAAAAGAGAAAGAAGAAAAGAAAGAAGATCGAGATATCTCTTCCGGATTTTATAGAAGAAGAGACACCTTTGGGCGTTGCCTATTATCGGGAAACACCCTGGATTCTTTCAACTATGCATGGAGATATCAAATTATCCGAGCTCCTTGAGGTTCCACAAGAGATTTTTTCATTTATGGAGCAGGATGATAATCTGCTGAATATGGATTTGAAACATACGCTTTTCCTGGATACAGAAACAACAGGACTGGCGGGTGGGACAGGAACCGTAGCATTTCTCATAGGGGTTGGCTTTATAAGGGATGACAGCTTTATTATAAGGCAATATTTCGTCCCCGATTATGCGTATGAGCCTGCAATGCTCTATCATTTGGACAAATTTTCAAGTGACTTTTCCGGAATGGTTACATTTAACGGGAAGAGTTACGATATTCCGCTGATAATGACAAGAATGTCGATGAATCGCCTGAAATGGCGACTGAAAGATCCGTTTCATCTGGATTTGCTTCATGGAAGCCGTCGGTTATGGAAAAAGACTTATGGATCCTGTGCCCTTACATCGCTTGAATCTACAGTCCTCCGTTTTTACCGGGAAGATGACATCCCAGGTTTCCTGATTCCCGATATGTATTTCCAATATTTGAGGAATAAAGATTTCATGCCGATGGAGAAAGTTATGCAACATAATCTTTACGATATTATAAGTATGGCCGCCTTGATTATACGGGTATGGAGTCACCTGGAAATGGCTAACGCCGGGCAGGTTTGCGGTCCTGAATTTTACAGTCTTGGACGGATATATGAGAAAAAGGGAGAACCGGAAAGAGCGCTTGAATTCTATGAAAAGGCGTTAAGAGAGAGACTGACTCACTCGTTCAACATGGCGGTTAAGCACCGTGTTTCACTAATCCTGAAAAGAAAAAAGGATTACAACAGGTTAATTCCCATGTGGGAAGAAATGGCTAAAGAGGCGGAGTTGGACATTTATGCCCACATCGAGCTTGCTAAATATCATGAGCATACATCAAAAGACATCACAAGGGCGATTCAATATATTGAGAATGCATCGGAAATAGTTATCAGGAAACGTACTCTGGTAACTTCCAAGACATATTACAAGGAAATGGAGCAATTGAATCACCGAAAAAAACGCCTGAAAGGGAAACTGGAAAAGGGAAATATGAAAACAGGAAAAAGTTTTATTATTTCTTCGTATCCTTCGTGCCTTCGTGGTGAATAGATACTAAAATTATTAAACTGATAAATCAAATTAATTCTATAGAAAGCTTTAAATGCCGCTAAACAATAACGACATAACCGAAGGCTCAATATCCAGAGGCATAATGAAACTCGCCGTACCCACAATGGCGGGCTTCATTTTACAGAACGTCTTCAACATAGTTGATATGTATTTTGTAGGAAAATTGGGCGCGGCACAGTTGGCCGCCGTCTCTGTGTCCGGTATTTTTATCGGACTTATTTATACATTCGCTCTCGGGATATCAACAGGAACGGTGGCGATTGTCGCCAGATTGCAGGGTGAGGGAGACATGGAGTCAGCCGCCAAATCGGGAAAACAATCGGTCTTCCTTGGCTTTTTTATTTATGTGTTCCTGTTAATTTTTGGTAATATTATCATCGGACCCATACTACATCTTCTTGGAGTGGAATCCGACATATTCCCTATGGCCGTTCAATATGCGCGAATAATATTATCGGGAAGTTTCGTTGTTTTCATTCCAATGGCATTGAATGCGTACCTCAGGGGGAGCGGCGATACGGTTACGCCCATGCGGGTTATGATTATAGCTGCGGTTCTCAATGTAATATTTGACCCCATTCTGATATTCGGACTACTGGGATTTCCAAAGCTGGGAGTGGCGGGATCAGCAATAGCCACGGTTCTTGCAAGATTCTGTGGGATGCTGTACATTATATATCACGTAAGCTTCAAGGCAAAAGATCTGCGCCTGAAACTACTGCCCATTAAAATAGATTTCAGAGAGATGTGGCGAATTCTGAAGATTGGAATATTCGGCTCCGCCCAGAGCGCCCTCAGGAACATGTCAGAAATTGTCATGATGAAATTGGTGGTAAATTTTGGAACAGCGGCAATTGCATCCTACGGCATTGGACTTCGACTCAGGATGGCAATACTTCTGCCGATTCTGGGTATGGGGGTCGCCGCTTCCACGATGGTGGGACAGAACCTTGGCGCAAAAAAACCGGGACGCGCGGAAAAAGCGGGCTGGGTAACGGCAGGTTTCAGTCTTGTTGTAATGACGGTCTCGGCGGTGCTATTCTTTATATTCGCTGAAAATATAGTATCAATGTTCAACAAGGATCCTGCTGTAATCAGGGACGGCGTCCTGTTCATCCGGTATTTTTCTCCCACATTTCTCTTTATCGGGCTTTCGATTTCCATGGAAAAAGCACTGAACGGAGCCGGAGATACGATTTCACCTATGATTATCACATTAATCGGGCTTTATGTGGTCCGCATTCCCATTGTAATTTATCTCATGAATCATTTTGGTATGGAAGGGATATGGATGGGAATAGCCATCTCCAGTATTATAGGCGGGTTGATATTTTGCGGGTGGTTCAGAGTGGGGAGATGGAAGTTGAAGAAAATTTGAAAAACAGTTTGAAGACCGATTATACAAGGTGCGGGAAGTTTTTTTGTTATTTTTCATTATAATTTAACAAAAAATTTACATGTTTATCAACGTTTTTCCCCGGGTTTAATGTATAATGTAAACATAGAAGAATTATTTCAGTGCCCCTTGTTTAATGGATTTTCCGTTTCAATTCTATCTTTTGCGGCGGAAAAACCAGGATTCTATTTGTTTGGGTGTACTTTGGAATTGTCTTTAAAGAATTGATTGATAGACACTACCCAGCTTTCTCTTATGGAAAGTGTTGTTAAATCTCGATGAACGAGGTGCTGTTAATATGGATATCAAAGGCGTAAGAAATCAACAAATTCGTGTAAGTAAGGAACAGGCGGGAAAAGTCAGGAAATCGGATATCCGTCCGGAGATTACCGACAAGGTATCTATCGGTGGTGAGAAATCCGATGATAAGTCTGTAAAATTAAATATACTTCATATGAACGATTTCCATGGAGCGGTGGAGCCCATGCTTGATCCTGATATATCCAAAGAAAGCACCGTCGGCGGGATTGCATACGACAAGACCGTAATAGACACCGAACGTGAAAAGAACCCGGAAGGAACAATGCTTTTGAACGCCGGGGATATTGCCGAGGGAACAATGGTGGCATATCTCTCGAAGGGAAAGGTTGTTACCGACGCATTCAAGGAGTTGAAATTTGACGCTCTTGCCCTGGGAAACCACGACTTTGCATGGGGTCAAAACGATCTGCGCAATATGGTGGAGGGACTGGATACTCCCATAGTTGCGGCCAACGTTACCAAAACTGAAGACGGAGAGGTAATGGACGGCGCAAAACCCTATATCATGAAGGATCTCAATGGTATAAAGGTTGCGGTGATCGGCCTTGACACTCCCAATATTCGGCATTTCGTCGTGGATTCAAAGTTAGAAGGACTTAATTTTGATAAATCGGCGGATACAGTTAAAAAATATCTGCCCGAAGTAAAGGAAAAAGGCGCCGATCTCGTCGTTGTACTTTCTCATCTTGGAGCCGAGGAAGATAAGAAGTTGGCGAAAGAGGTTGACGGTATCGACGTGATTGTCGGCGGCCATAGTCATACTGTCATGGATCATGGCGAGAAAGTCGGTAACACTATCATTGTCCAGGCGGGGTCCCTTGGCAGGTTTATCGGGAATCTTCAACTGGATGTGGATCCTACAAGCAAGAAGATTGTGGGACACAACGCAAAGTTAATCCCGGTTATTACAAAGGATATCAAACCCGATCCACAGATTCAGAAAATTCTTGCTCCATATCTTGCACAGGCTGAAAAATTTGGCTCCGAGGTAATGGGCGAAGCAAAAGAAGATTTACATTACAGTCATCGTGAGATGGGCAAGCTGAATCAGATTCATGCTGATTCCATATGCGAGAAATCAGGCGCACCTTTTGGGATATGTAATTCCAGGACATTAAGAGGTCATGTTAAAAAAGGCAAGGTTACCCGCAAGGATCTATACAGCGCTCTTCCCTTTACCGAGGAAGGCTTTGTTACTCTTAATACCCAGGGCAGCCATATAAGACAACATATCGAGGACTGCCTTGCCGACGGGGCAACCGAGCTGGCGGTTCCTATGGGATCCCTGAAATATGACTACGATCCTTCCAAGTCCAGTGGACAGCGTCTGCTTTCTGTAAAGATTGACGGCAGGGAAATGGATAATGACAAGGAATATTTCGTCTGTGTCAATGAAACCATGGGACGTCACAAGAATTTTGCAAGTTCAAGGGATAAGAAGCAGGTGGGATCCTCGCAGGATGAGTTCTTTAGTTTTTTCAAAACTCATTCCCCATGGGATAATAAAATCGATGACAGGATTAATCTGTTAACTGATTAATAAATTCCCGGAAATTAATTTCTCAATCAGGAAGGAATGAAACCATTTGTATTGAAGAATTTAATGGGTTTTATCCCTTTTTATTTTTGTTTAATAAAGCGTTTATGTTTTTTTATGGGTATCAGGTAAATTGTAAGTATATCACCCGAGAACCCTAAACGCGATTCAACTGAGGGGGTGACTACTTGATGGAAACCCGTGTGGGTGAAAATGAATCCCTGGAAGATGCTCTTAAAAGATTCCGCAGATCATGCCAAAGAAATGGCGTTATGCAGGAAATGAAGAGAAGGGAATTCTATGAAAAACCCAGTGAGAGAAAAAAACGGAAGATAGAAGCCAGAGCAAGGAAGAAAAGAAGAAGATAGATTCTATCGTTAAGTTAATAAATCAAGGCGCTCGGTAATACCGGGCGCCTTTGATTTTGTCATTTGTTATTTGGAGCTTTTAACCCGGAGAATGCTTTTAAATTCACCGCAGAGATCACGGAGGTCGCAGAGAACTTAATGTATTGAGAGTTCACTGTTATTAATCTCATCAATTTTCAAGCATTACCCGATATGATTTTATACCGGTGATAAATGGACTGTTTCCCGGCAAAAAGCTGCGATACGGTAATTACAAGATTCTAAATGCATTTTTGGGGTTTAATGTTATCCTCTATTCTGAAACTTATTTGCAAAATACGCTATATTGGCGAATATGATCATAATCACGATTAACAGGTGTACGAATGATTGGGCGTCCATGCCTGCAGTGGCGGTGGATGGGTGTTTAATGAGCTTCTCGTATTCCGCCGCTCCTTTCAATCCGCCGACAAGGCCTATTATCTGCCCGGAGTTGAGAAATGTATAAAGCTTGGGTACGCTTACCGCGGTGGATCCCCCCGCCATGGGAATATGATACTGTGTGCTTGCAACCTTCACATATTCATCGAAGGAGGCGTTATCGGTTGATGTAAATACCATGTCGATATTCTTGGCGTTTTGTATTTTTGCCATCATGGGAACTTCATCTATGGGAGTGCCATAGATATCTGTGTTATATAATGACTTGATATTGTCACATATCTGTTTTATCAAGATCAGTGCGCCGGGTTTGTATCCCAATATCACGTAATCTTCCCCATAGACTTTTTCATATTCATTTGCGATACTTGTTACCACATCGATTGAGATACCGTTTCCGTCAGGGATTGTTGAAGTAACAAAAACCTTGTGTCCATTTCTAAATGCCTGTCTGAGGAATGCCGACGCAATCGGATCGCATTCCGTGCGTGTGGAATTGTAATAGTCGAATCCGACCCAGAAAACACTTCCCTTTGGTTGTTTGTTAACGAAATTATATACATTCTCGACAGGGGCTGAGGTTGTTATTTTCATTCCCACTGGACATAGGAGTGGAATGATAACAGCGAGTGCCACGAAAAGAAATATATATCTCCTGTCCAAATTCAATATTTTATCAAACAATTAAATACACCTACATATTTTGGAATTTAATTTAATGAATATAACCGGTATCAAAATCCAGGCTGTCCAGGTCATTCATCTTTGCCAGTGTTCTTATTATGGGCTTTAATCTTTTTGGTACTTTTTCCAGATTGTCCTTTATTTCTTGATGTGAAGCCGACTTCGCTTTTAAACCGGTGGCAAAGTTGATTCCAAAGCCAATGAGCACGTACGGTATCTCCATCTCCGCCGCCAAAAAGGCTTCGGATGCGGAGGTCATACTTACGGCGGTACACCCGAGAAGTTGCAGGTGTCGGATTTCTGTTCTTGTCTCAAACCTGGGGCCGGAGCTGTGCGCGTATATTCCGCCATTGACAATCCATATTCCCGCTTCGTCAGCGGCCTTTTTTACAATTTTACGCAGACCGGGTGAAAGTGGATCATTGAAGACAAGATGCGCCTGCCCCTGGCCGATCTTGTTAAAGAAAGTACAGAGTGAGCCGTCAGGCAGTCTGTTCTGGGGGAAATAAAGGTCGTCGAATAAAATGGGTTCGCCGAGAGGAATCTTTATGTCTATTAGCCCGGTTACGGAGTCGCCGACTATGCCCACAACTCCGATCTCCTTCATTGCGGAGATAATCGCTCTGGGATTCAGCACCGGGGCAAGTCTGTCCTTTTTTATTCCATGACGTGGAATCCAGGCCACGGGTCTTCCGGAAATCTCTCCCATTAATACTTCCTGTTCACCAAAAGCTGTATTAAACTTTTTTGTCTCGAATCCCTTGATTTCTTCGAAGCTATAAAAACTCGATCCTGATATGATTCCCAGTGTCTTCTTCATATTAATCCTCCTATAGGTATCTGCAATGATTTTTACTAAATATTCACCACAAAGAATGCATAGATCTTAAAGAACACAAAGGTGAATAATTATAAGATTCTTTTAATTATTGTTGCTCCATTATAGAAGCTCTTACCGGCAATTTGTCCGCCGTGCGGGTTCTATTTGTCAGTGTTACAATAACATTTTCCTGTATTATGTTGTTTCTGAATCTATCATATTTAATAATTACCTCTCCCATTCCCTCCATCTTTTTCGCTTCCGTCGGCTTCAGCTCAAAAAAGGATTTTCCTATCTCATTATTATCAAGATTAACGAATTTTACCTGGACATAATCACGGTTAACCTTTTGACCGGTGCTGGCGCTCGGGTAGGAATCCTGCTTTGCGATAGCTTTGACTTGAAGCATGACTGAGCCGTCTTTCTGTAGACGTTCATTTATTTCCTTGATTGTGGTATGTTTGAAACCATAAGACTCAGGCTCATAAAGCTTTAAATATATCTTGGGCTGAGGTGTAAAAAATGCTTTCATTAAAAAATAAAGTGCAACGAGTAGAATTACAAGTACAATAACCAGTAAAAGCCTGGAGAATTTTTTTGCGTATCTCTTTTTATATATAGCAACTTCTTCCGGAAGTTGCTTATATTTGTCTTCCTTTTTCCGTGGTTTTGTAATTTGCCTGGGTGTGTATATCAGCTTGCGTTCTTTCATTATTATCCTCGGTTATTAAATCAAAATTTAAAATCATTATCGGCGAAGTCCTCGTCGGGCTCATAGTATTCTTCATGCTCCTCTGTAAATTCCTGGTTTCCGGGAAGGAATTCAAATTCTTTATATTCCCCCGCTATATTCAGGCTGAAACCTCCTCCAAGTTTGATTGGAATTTTTCCTCCTTTTTGCTTTTGAGATTCTGGAAATGTACCGTTTACCAGTTCAATCAAGATAAATCTCCTGAATCGCCTCTGGATTTCCGCAACAGGCTCGCCTATGCCTTCTACCAGGAAATCGGCTCCTCCTCCAATGGATATTCTTCCACCATTCGCTAACCTGAATGCCATAGCTTTTTCGCCCATTTTCAATGTGACCGTTATGGGAACCAGAATCGAGTACATCAACAGAAGGGGAAAGAAGATGATTGCCAGGATTCCCAGTCCTAAATACAAGAAAAGTGATTTTTCAACGGAGATTGTAACATTAGCAGGATCATCCCTCATAATGGAATTGAAGGGATATGTATAATCAACCATCCTGGTTTTTATTTTTGGTGATACTGTTGGGGAAGGCGTCGGCGAGTGTGTCGGCGTGGAAGTCATAATAGCCGATAGGGAAGTAGGCCTGGGAATGGGAGACGGTCGCACTTCTTCCTTAACTTCAACTTTCATATCCCCACTGACATCAAGATGAAGAGCGCCTGTACTTTTTTTCTCCTTGAAACTCCAGTTTTGTGGGAATTGAACAGTTACACTGATTTGGGTCCTCCCACCGGGTTTTACATCGGGGGTTGTTACCCTGGTTCGAGTGATTCTTCCTTTTAGCTTGCCTGTTTTGTTTATAAACGAGGCATTCGCTGTCACATTGGAGATTTCGACTGACTTGAAGTCCGACGAGAGGACATAGTTATATACTTTCGTATTTTTCCCCTCACCCTTTGTCTCTGATGTTTTTTCAAGCTTGACTTTGCTTGACAACCAATTTATATAGGGTTGATAATTTTTTCTTGGAATTTTTTTGTCGTTCGCTGTGGCACTACCTGAGGGTTTGCGGTTTGTAAGCCTTGCCATCTGCCGATCAAAATTTTTCAGGTCGGCATCAACTTTCCCTGTCGCATCCGGGATATAATTTCTTGTTAATTCCGGGCGGTATCCGTCGAACTTCATTCCTACCGGTATTATCTGAATAAGATCCTGTTTCTGCGCCTTATTGATTAATTCCAGGTATTCCCGGTTTTCTTTGCTTTTAGGATCTTTAAAAGGACTCTTGCTGTCTGCGGCATAAACATTATCGCCGTCGGAGACAAAAATAACCTGTTGAATCCTTAGCGGCTGCTTCTTTTTCTTTCTTTCCTCGTTGAGCTTTTCAAGCTGCGACAGGGTGGTGAAATATGCCATTTTAATATCGGTTCCCCAGCCTTGTGTGGTCTGTATGTCGTTAATCCATTTCTTTACTTCGTCCCTGTCTTCTTGTTTCTCGATTGTTTTTATCTGTGGCTTTTTTGTTTCATGATCAAACTTAATAAGGACAATTGTGTCCTCCTGTCTTGCATAATCAATAGCTCTCTCGGCTTTGAGCTTCAGCTCCTTGAGTACTCCCGCCATACTTCCCGATATATCAATGACAAGACAGAGATCATAGTTCGGATTTTCCCGCGCAGTCATTAAGAGCAATGTGTCTCTTTGCCGGGAAGTAATTGTGTCAACGGTCCCGGCATTAATATTGACGAATATTGCCGATACCGATAACAGTATTAAGGTTATAATAAATAATAGTTTCTTTTTCATAATTCACCCGATGAAGTTTTGCGTTCACCAGTATTCTCCAATTTGTTTGATGTTCCTGCTGTGTGGGAAGGGGGAAAGGAGAAGGGGGAATTGGGAAAAGGGAAGGGGGATCCGACATTCAGTCTCCGTTATTGAATAACAGGACAATATGCCGGTATTGTAGAAAATAAATCAGGTGAAAATCTTAATGCTAAATGAGATAAAGGATTGGGGCGGCGGTGAGGTTCTTACGTTGGATCTCGCCTCTTCCTTATTGAAAAATGGTGTTGATATTACTCTGGGTTGTAACAGGGGATCCATTCTATCTAAGAAAGCTGAAGAAGCAGGAATACCGATCATCGTGTTTCCCATGAGAAACGAGATAGATATTTTCGCCGTTATATATATGGTGAACCTCATTCACAGGGATAATTTTGATGTTATTCATTGTCATACAATGAGAGATCATGTGCTTGGAGCTCTTGCGGGGAAATACAGTGGAAAATCTTTAGTTGTAAGGACGCAACATATACATTTCCCCGAGAACCCTTCTTTTATGGCAAAGCTTGCCTATACAAAATGGACTGATAAAATAATCTGTAATTCGGAATACACAAAGAAGAGTCTGGAAAAATCCGGTATTGATTCTTGCTTGTTGGAAGTAGTATATAATGGAATAGATTTCGAAAAATTCAAATGTCACGCCCAACACTCCCAAAAGGAATCAATTTATTCGGAATTTGGCTTAACAAGGGGAGATATTATTATTGGAAGTGTGGGTTCTTTATTTAAGACCAAGGGACATGAATATCTCTTGAAAGCTTTTCCCGGAGTGTTGGAAAAATATCCTGACTCGAAGCTGATTGTTGTCGGCGATGGACCCGAGAGAGCTAACCTTGAATTGATTTCAGCAAATTTGGGAATTAAAGAACATGTGGTTTTTGCGGGCTTCAGGGAAGATGTGCCTGAGATTATCGGCATTTTTGATGTAATGGTTGTTCCCTCGGTATGGGAGGAGCCTTTTGGGTTGGTAAATATTGAAGCGATGTATTCGGGAGTTCCCCTTGTGGCGACCGATGTAGGCGGAATTCCGGAAATTGTGAAGAATGATTACTCGGGAGTTCTGGTGAAACCTAAAAGCGAAGAGGCAATAAAACAGGCAGTTTTTCAAATTATTGGGAACAAAGAGTATAGAAATAAAATTAAGAAGAACGCAAAGAATGAAATACTATTAAAATTCAGCATCGAAAATACTTCGAAAAACATGATCAATATCTATCAGGATCTATTATTAAAATCACAGACACCTGTTGAGTGATATTTTATTGTGAGTATTTTGAACCAAAAAAGATTTCGGACAAAATTCATCAGATTTACTACAGGACTTAAGCATTTTCAGGAAAAAACGCATAAAACTATCCTCCTGAGCGGAATACGATCTTTACCTTTCCTGAATAAACTATGGCAAGACCTGTCCTCGATGTTCGTGGCAAGATGCCAGTCCTACAAGGATGAGGACTGAATACTTACCATGAGATTAACCCCCAACTTCAGTTGGGGGCAAAAAAAGACAACCCCTCCTCTTTGAGGTTTAGCCGTTTTAACGGCTTCCTACTGGAAATTTGGCATGGGAAAGAGATGGTTTTTATTGGCATTACATTCATTTGTGAGAATCTGGATTCAAACTCATAATGGGCAATGAAATTTTTTGTTTGGAAAGATGGGTAAACCGTTGAAACGGTTAAAAGTTCTTTTCTTTATTCAACCCCCGGCTGAAGCCGGGGGATAATCTCATGGGTGGCATTTGGGATAATCTCATGGGTGGCATTTGGGATAATCTCGTGGATGGTATTTGGGATACATCTCATGGGTGGCATTTGGGATAAGCTCATGGATAGTATTCGGGATTATGTTGTTTCGGCAGGAGTTATGCCAAATGAGGATTGAGTCCTGTTATTCTGCGCAGCACAAGAAAGAATAACTTTACTTCGAGAAAGTTATCGGAGTAAAGCAAGTCTTTCGTGATCCACTCAGAAACCTGTGCTGAACTTGTTTCAGTATGACAATTACGTAAGTCTCGTTAGTATATAAACTCGCCCAAGCACCCCGGGTTGATGAGGAAAGAATAATATTATCTATCCCCCATTTTACCTCTCATCTGGAGTTCTGTGCTTTTTCCTGCAAGGTTTATTGTCCCGGTGATAATATATAACCCCGCTTTTACCTGACGACCACCGGAGTCTTTCTGATCCCATATACCCTTGTATGCTTTTGTTTCCTGTGGCTGCAGGGTAATCGTATGCCTTCCGGGTTGAATCGCCCGGTTTGCGGAGTACCTCCATAAGCTGGCTGGAATTCTCATGAAAAGTAGATCCGTCTCTCTTTGTACAAGAAAATCATATTCAAGACTCTCGTTGAATTTTACTACAACGGGTTTCGAACCGATATTCCTTACCTCAAGAATTAACTGTATGGGTTCACCCAGGTTGTAATGGGTTTTTTTCATGCGCAGGGTGAACAGCAATGACCTTGTTTTTACGTGAGCGGCCTTATTGAGAGGCTCGTCTTTCGTCACGATATATCTCACTGAGAAAACAAAGGCGATAATAACAACTATGAGAAGCACAATAAATGTTGCAATTTCCTTTTTGGGGTTACGTTTTATTCTTCGTTTTATCTTAATGGGACTCACTTCCAACTATAATAATTTTTATCCGGGTAGGTTTTCTGTAATATTTATTAAATTCCTTCAGGGATTTTTATATAGATTGGACTCAGGCCTTTCAATAAATTTGTCGGATTCACTCGTGGATTCTATCGGATTTACTTCAGACCATTTTTCTCCTGTTTTCAACTCTATCCTTTTCTCTCCCTGTGTGAAAACCCGTATTGCCGATACGGGATTTACGGGGCATTTATTTTCACAGGTGCCGCATCCGACGCATTTGTCATAATCAACAAGAGGATATAGTCTCCCGTCTATTTCCTTCCAATAGACGGCCTTATATGGACAATACTCTTCGCAAACAAGGCAGTATTCATCCCTGTACCATGCAAGGCAATGATTCCTGTCAATCTTTGCCAATCCCATTTTTATATGTGGTTTGTCGCTCCATTCAAAAGGTTGAATTGCTCCTGTGGGGCATATCTCGGAACACATATTGCATTTATCCTGGCAAAAACCCACCGCCGGCATCAGCCTTGGCGTCATCAGGGCTTCAATACCACCTTCCAGAATTGTGGGCTGGAGACCGCCGGTAATGCATACTTTCATACATTTGCCACATCGAATACATGCCGTGTTAAAATCATTTTCAGGCAGGGCGGCCGGGGGACGAATAAGCGCAGGATCTCTGAATCGCCTGTTATGATCGACCCTGGACATTACAACTGCAAGTGAACCAAACCCCAGGGCTTCCAGTAAATTCTTCCGCGTGAATCCTGTTGCGGTCTCCGGATGGCGAGGTTTCCCGCCCTTTATGAAATTCCTGATATCCGTAAGCAGGTTCTCCATTGAACGGGGTTTGTCAATCCTGAAGCTGATGGCATTCACGGGGCACTCTTTCACACAATCAAAGCAATATATACATTCCGACGCGATAAATTCTTTGGGATCTTTCGGTATCGCGCCCATTTTACACTTTCTCGTGCATAAACCACATTTGATACAATCATCACTTACCTTTTTTTGAATAAGTGATAATCTACCGGGAATTGACAGCAGCGCGCCCAGTGGGCAGAGGTTTCTGCACCAGAAACGGCGATAATATCGACCCAATATTATTATCACGAGAAAAAGAATAAAGTAAAACAATCCAAGTCTATATGTGATAGGGTATATGCTCAGCTCGAAGCCGGAAATGGCGGGGACATATTGACGGACCGCTCTCCAGAAAAGATCCACAACCGGGAATATGCAAAATGTATAGAACCTGTATGAAAGGGACATCGGCTCGAAAATATATCCTGTTGAGAGTCCAAATATTCCCGTAAACATTGTGGCAACAAGTATTATATATTTAATCCATCCAAATTTACGGGCTGAGGTGGAATTATCCGATCCGCCGACAATTTTTTCACCTATATCGATTGTCGTACCCATAGGACATACCCAACCACAAAAAAACCTGCCCAGGATAAATGTGAGTGACAGAATGATCAATCCGGGAATAAAAAGACCTGTAAACTTGCCCAGAATCATGAGGTAAAGAGGATTCAACGCCGACAGGCGTGTGAAAATATTGGGTGTCCTCTCACCCAGGGGATATACTGTTCTAAATAACAAAAATAAAAAGAAAAGATATAGTATTACCTGAAATATTCTTCTTCGTGTTTTCATCGCTATATATTGATTATATTAACTTTTTTAAGATCCATCCGGCCGATACCATATTTGTTGGCAAGTACTATGTGAGGGACTTTCTCCGGATTGACTCCCAGTAAATTTGAACCATATGCATCAAGGGCGACCATATCTGTTCCCACCAGGATCTTATGCTCATTTTTAACCTTTCCGGGTCCCCTGGGGCCTCTTGTAAGAAGAATTCTCGTAGCATCAACGACACAAAGATGAGGCCTTATCACCCTTGCGGCGTCAGCTATACATTTGTGCAGTCCCTTCCTGTGGAATTCTGCCCTGTCAAATACACATCCCATCTGGTTCTTGAGACATATCGTGACAATACCCGCACTATGAACCTTTACAATAGGCACATTGATATAGCAATCGGCATCAAGTATAGCTTTTATCGCGTTGACTCCCTTGAGTGTTTTTCCTCCGGGGATTTTTATGTTACGATAATAATGCTTTTCGCTGGCCGATATCAACTTTATGCCGTTCTTGTTACACGCCGCCTTTATTCCGTTTTCCCTGAATGCAACCGGATAACTGTCGCAGGTGTGCTCGTAAGCGACGACCGATGAAGCTCCCGCCTTCTTGCAGAGCTTTATGAGTATATCAATAACTTCCGGATTAGTATTGGCGGCTTGTTCCGGTCTCATTGCCCAGGCGGCGTTTGGCTTTATCACAACTTTTGAGCCCTTTTTTACATATTTGCCGATTCCGCCTGCTTTTGCAAGAGCCTGTGCCACCATTCTTGTCGTGGAGCCTTTGGATGCAACGACTATAGTCGATTTTTGCGCCGCTGACGCTCTGCTCACAGTCCTGAATAAGTCCACATTCGAAAGGAGTTCGATCCCGGCAATTGCCAGACCCAATTGCCCTGCTTTTTTAAGAAGTTCCTTCCTTGTAATTCTACTGTCCACATTAACCTCCATTTTTCAATTATTACGAAAACTTGATTTTATTATAGCATAAAAGAAAATTCCTCTTTATTAATATTTGTCATTATAGACCATCAATATTGATTCACTTACTTGATGCCATAACAATGGCTTCCACAAAATCATTTACAGGCTTTACGAGCGCACCGTCGTCCTTCCACTTGATCTCAAAGCCACCGCTCAAATTAACATGTGTGTATGCGGTATGAAGAATAATTTTCGAAGGACCCAGATCAAGCCTGATTATGTTGGAGGGTAACCTGTACCAGTTGGGGATGTTATTTATTTTCCTGCATAAAGAATTTCTCGGTGTGAATTGACGGCAAACTTGTGGCTTGAATTCATGAACAGAACAGTAATAAAAACCGTTGTCCCTCTTCTCCAGGAGAACACATTTAGAGTCTTTATCTCCCTCGATAACCCTCTTCTTAAAACAACCGCTGCTTTTATTCCAGGAATACTGTGGAGGATTCAGATATTGCTTTTTGAACTGTTTCTCTGTGATACCAAACTGATTTGCAATCCTGCGTATGTCCGACGGTCTTATTTCTATCCCGAAACAACTGCAACATTCACCGCAAAGATAACAGACGGGGACAGCCTCGGTGAGATTGTGCTGGAGTTTTTCGTTCTCTATCGTTGTAATAGCTTTAATAAGAGCTCTGGACACATCTCTTATCTCATCACTATTTGACATATGTATCGGTTGAGGGAAAATGTCGCCCTCACTCTCAAAATAGACTGTAATAATTTCGGGAAAGATCGAGATGGAATTAATATTCCAATTTTCTCCATTGTATATGTTTTCTTCTTCCTTGAAATATGCAGGAGCGCTTGTGGTGCCAGGGTCAACGGTTATCTCTCCCCTTGCCTTGGCTTCAATCCCCCTGAGATCTTTCCAGAGGTTGTCAAGAGTGGAAAACGCTCCGGGAGTCTTTATTGTCAGATCAGACAGATCCTCGATAATCTCTCTGAGTTGTAGCAATCTCTTGGTAAAGCCGGGCTTCACACATTCTTCACCGAAGTTGTCAAAAAATTTCTTGAATATCGATTCAGCCTTTTTTATCGCATTCTCAACAAGATTGATCTGCTCTCCCTCAATAGATGAAATCGTATCCGATAACTTCCTGATGAGATCTTTTATTTTATCGGCCTCTATCCTGAATTTAAATTCAAAACCTGGTTCAAAAATAGCCGATCCTTTTTCGTCAGGCTTTCCCAACGTAACTTTAACTTCATCACCATCTATTTGAACCTCATAATAATATTCCACAAGATATCCCGGATCTTTCCTGCAAAATTGCCCCATGGCCGGGAAGAACCTGCAGGATTCCGGGCGTATGTCATATATGGAACAGGAATAATAGCCGCTGGGGTCTTTTTTAAGGAACGGGCATTTCCCTCTTTTCAATTTTATATAACCGTCCCATTCATTCCAGGTGTTTGTGGGTCGGAGGTATCTTTTTCCGAATTTTTCGGGTGAGATATTCAGGCGGTGTGCTATATTGAATATATCCGCTCCCTTTATTAATATATTCTCCCTCCTGCAACATGTTCCGCATTGAGCGCAAATGTGTCCGGATGCGGTAAGAGCGCATCTTTTTGCTATTTCTTCCACCAGATTCTGTACTATATCATATATATCCTCATGACAGCTATATAAGAGCTTACCTTCATATATTTCATTTTTCCTGCCCTTTGCCGGTGTCGTTATTGTTATTGAAGAACGGTCAAGGGTCAACCTGGTGTGTTTGTTGATTTTCACGAAAGAACTCCTTTAGTTTTTCATAGAGTTCTTCAGAATGTGAGGATAACCTGTTGTTTTTCATCAGGATTTCGAATACTTTAATATTCAATTCATTTTATATTCTCTTTGTCATGCCATAGAGTCCATAACATTTTTTTTCACCGCAAAAGCCTGCCCTGAACTTGTTTCAGGGACCACAGAGACCGCAGAGGGTCAAAAGGGATTGATTGACCAACGGTCGTATTTCCGATTGTAAACAATGCACCTCGTTTACACCCCTTGTTTATTATACTCCTCATAATAAAATTTTATTATCCGGGTAGTCGGCAATCGCCCTCATCGGTTTTGAAGTTTTAGAGGTAAAAATAGTTTGTAGAATTTCTTTGCGGTTTATCAGAAAATCACTATTAATTAAAAGAAGTATATAAAGATAAGCGCTTGGGGGGGAAATCAAAAAGGGGGGGCAAATTTGGAAGAAACTTCCTGATAACAACTGTTAAATATTTTCGTTATAAATATAGAGGAATTTTCAGTTATATATATAGAATATACCAATATAGGATGTAAAACTTCCGGGGTGTGAAAATGGCCAAGCAACCATGATGCAAATGACATAGTCATCCCCAACTTTTTATCACACATCAAATGAATCACCTGATCAGAAACAGATAACCCCACACTGTAACCAACTAATTTTTCAATACTTGTTTGACTGTAAAAGGCCGTAATTGACAGTATGTATAATGTGATTATCCTGGAATGGAAATTGCCTCAAATGGTGGGTGTCGAGAGAAATATGGTAAGACCGACGCATTCTCCCCGGTGTTGATAGTTAGGAGGTAATATCGTTATGTCAAAAACAAAAATTCTTATTATTAGTTTAGTTTTATTATTTTCTGCATTTGCCCTGTTCCATTTAATTGGCTGTGGTGGTTCTTCATCCTCAGATGAGCCGTCGCCGTCCCCCACCGTGTCTCCCACCCTCTTTTTTGCGGCTTTTCACCCCGTTGATGGACACTTGATCAACGCATTACAGGCGGATGGGGTTTCAATCAGTCAAGTCTCGGAGGATCACACAATAACTTATGACGCACTTGTTATTAATGGAAACGAATTCGAATCAAAAGATATAAAATCAAGTCAGATTATCAAGAAATATCTTGACAATGATAAAGGTGTGCTTCTAATAAATGCAAGCACAGAAGACAGGCAGGCATTGCGTGAACATATTGGAATTTCTTTTGGAGATCATACAAGTCAGGGATTTTTTGTGGCGGCTTTACCCAATACCTATGGCCGGGAATTTGTAATTATTGATCACCCAAGGGAATTCTCGTTACAAGCTTCAGATATGAGCGCCATGAGCGATGAATCCACATCGCCCCTCGATATAGATGAAGAGCAATTACAGGAAAATCAGGACGCTTTCGAGGAGGAAATGAGGACGAATATCGGACCGTCGAAACTTGCAAAAGCAATTGTCAAACGTTTGCTGGAGAATAAGAAGCTTGCCCTGGAAGGCACTTCCCGGGATGTGGAACCGCCTCAAGAACTCAAGTACCGGAAATGGTATGTGGATCAGACGGAATCTCCCATGACAGTATGGAAGTATGACACCGCCTGGGTATGGTATAATCCCGACCTCCAATTTATGTATCCGTCGAATTCTCCAATGTGGGGATGGCAACAGGGAACTTATGGACACACTACATTAATAACTCTTTACCTTGACAATGATCCTAACAATATGGGCAAAGACTTCCAATGGCTAACCATAGATCACCAGGGATGGTGGGACACGGTCGATGGAGATAATCACACGAATGATGGTGCCGGAATCGTAGAAATGCCCCTGAGCAAGGATAAGGATATAAAGTATAGTATGTTAAGTTACGAAGAAAAGAAGTACTATGGCTGGGGTTGGGGAGTGATGGCATATTATTTTAAATTCCAGCCCCCCGGTAATGAAATTACGAATTTTAAATATGTGAAGGGAATACCCCTGAATCAGATAACCAATACCACCATAAGTGAATCGGCAAGCCTCAATGTAGGCTTCAGCAGATCCGGGGTCAGCTCCAGCTTTACGGTCAATAAATCAATATCAAACAGTGTGCCAAGCTGGGAGGTTGATGTCGCTTCAAGTCCCGGAGCCAGCTCATTCTTCTGGCTCTGGCATTCCAACGACCCGGACTGGGAAAAAAATAAGATCAACGGCTTCAATACCCTGATTAAAGACGGATACGAACCGGCCGCTTACGGGATTCTTCAGACCTTGAGCGTCCTGGACAGGACAATCACATTTGATATGGGTTACGGCGTAAATAAATTCACAACCGCCGCCCATTATGTTCCACTTAGTCAGCATGCAAGGTTCGATATAGACAAGGTCAACGATTTTCAATACGATATTGACTTCGGAGCGGTGCTGTATCCCCTGGTGCAGGAACTCACGATTTCTCCATCAACAGTCGTAGGAGGAAACACCACCACCGGCACGGTAACACTTGACCAGATTGCCCCCGCCGGAGGAGTTGAGGTGGAATTGTCTTCAAACAATACGGGCTGGGCGACGGTCCCCGAGACTGTAATCGTACCCGAGGGAGTGGGAGCCCAGACTTTTAAAATTACCACATATTCCATCACAGGCAATTCAGTAGTTACTATAACTGCGACCACTAATAGAGTCGAAGCTTCGGCGGACCTGACGGTCAGGGAAGAACAGTGAAAATCCCGCAAGGATAAAAACAACGAAAAACTCCCTGTTCAATTGAAACCCCACCGGGCAGATCCCGGCGGTTGCTTTTGCCTGACTGAAAAAGTCTGCCGGGAAATCCGCAAGGGCAAATCAGCAAAAACAATTTCTTATTAGACAGCGCTGTGCCTATATTAAAAAGAAGGAAGGATAATCTTATGAAAAAACAGACTTTTGCATTTATCTGCCTGGTGGTTCTTGCCGTTCTTTTTACTGCATGTGCCAAAAAAGCCGCCAGTCCAACAGATGTAATGAATGGCGCCCTCAAAGCCATTCTTGCCGGAAACGTCGATAAAGCCTGGGAAGCAATATCAGAGGCATCAAGAGCCAATTTTAAAAGCAAGGACCAATTCCGAGACACGATGGGCGCAGGCTTACTTTTGGAAGACACCAGGAAAAAAATCGAATCGATCAAGATAATCGGTGAGAAGATCGAAGGAAGCAAAGGAACTTTAACGATAGAATACCTTGGGGTAAAGGGACAGCCTCAGGTTAAGGAAATGGAATGCGTATTGGAAGGAAATCAATGGAAAATCGACATACAACCCCTGATACACAGCATCATGGAATGAACCTGGTAATGTCAGATGTATGCATAACATTGGGGTCAGGTCCTGGATTTGGTAATTCTATCACCTGGGTTTCCTTTCAAAGGATAGTAATTCTCCATTGATTCTTCTTACTCTTCATCAGGAAGCTCCTTCGCAAATTCTTCGAATGGTCTTCCTTCGTCCCGGAGATATGCCTGCCAATTCGGATTTAGGCGATATATCTTGTGCTATGAATATATTCACAAATACTATATGTGACTCTAATCGAGAAATGGCAAACGTATAAATATGCCCTGAAGAGGAAAAAATTCTCGGTTTCCTGAAGAATACGTTTAATATACCTTTAGAGAGATAAACCATAGAAGAAAAAAAATATCTTAACCATTCACTCGGAGGTGAGGATGATGAAGACTTATATTTTTAAGGTTGAACTTCAGGAAGAGGAGGACGGACGTTGGAGTGTATGGATTCCATCGTTGTCCGGTTGCACTTCCTGGGGTAATTCAAAAGAAGAGGCAATGAAAAACATTCAAGAGGCAGTCCATGCTTATGTTGAAGATATGATAGATGCAGGCGATCCTCTGCCTGCTGAATCAGAGATAAAAAAAGTGCAGTGGGTTGATTCTTCAGTGGCGGTAGCAATATGAGGCCGGAGTTAAAGAATATTACAGTCATAAAAATGGTAAAAGCTCTTGAAAAAGACGGATTCAGAAACACAACAAAAAGAGGAGGACATCTTGTTTATCGTCATTCTGACGGCAGGCGAGTTGTTGTAGCATTTCACCGGTCAGGCGATACTTTTCCTGTCGGAACTTTATCAAATATATTTAAATCCACTAAATGGAATGAAAATGATCTTCGAAGGTTAGGACTACTCAAATAACAAAAGGGCTCTCATATAGCTCTTGTGAATAACAATGGGGGCAGGTTTTACGTGGGACATAATATAAATTGAGGTGGTTAAGATGATAGACATTCTTGGGAAGGCCGTTGGTTTAATCGGATCTTTTGGCAGTTTAATTGTATTTATTATAAATATTAAACCAAAGGATTTACATCTTACAACATTTCGTTGGGGTTTAATAATAGCATGCATAGTATTTTTTTTCCTTTTTTTGGCATTAGAAATTATTGATTACTACAGAAACAGGTCACATATTTTTAAGATCGAAGATAAAGATAAAATAGAAAATTATATGTACAAATGGATTTTGAAAGGTGATAGAGTTGCTATATTTACTCGTGATATGAGTTGGGCTAAAGGTAATAAAATGATGAAGTTGCTTTCTTCTAAGGCAAAACGGGATGAATTGATGATATTCCTTCCAAAATTAATATCAATAGCTGAGAAACTCCAAAATGAAGGGGCTGAAATATATGAATATCCTGAACTTATACATACACCAATGTCTAGATTCACCATGATAAATTATATGAGAGATAATGCAGAAGTTGCCATAACCGGTGGAAGCCCTAAACATAAAGGTAAACATGTAATTTTTGAATATTCATCAGGGGAAAATCCTGTTTTTTCATTGGCAAAAGATATGATTGAGATAGTAAAAAAATCTTCAGATTGCAAAAGAAAAAGTACTGAAGGGGAAAGACAATGAAACCAGTTGTTGGAAAGACACAAGATGATATTTCACAAGAGTGGGATAGAATTGCTAGATTAAGAGCCGGACAAATTAAGAGATATAAGGATCTGAGTTATAATTTTGTTCTTGTTCCATGCATCTTAGACCTCTCTTCAGAAAGTGAATTTACATCAGTTGTTGATGTGGGCTGTGGAAGCGGCTTTCTTGCCAAACATATTGCCAATAAATCCATGGAATTTGTTGGAGTAGATATGAGTGATGAAAGTGTAAAGATAGCCAATGAAATGTTTGGAGATATTAAAAATGTAAAATTTATTGTTTCTTCAATAGAAAATTATGCTAAGGAAATCAAGGAAGCCCATTTTACTTTGGCAATAGCTAATATGACACTAATGACAACTATTAGTTTAAAAAAATTTGTAAGGTCAATTTGGAAAATATTAATGCCAAAGTCTCATTTTATTATTACAATTACTCATCCGTGTTTTTGGCCCATTTATTGGGAATACGCAGACAAAGAATGGTTTGATTACAAAAAGGAAATCCCAATTGAGGGTATCTTCAAAATTTCCCTTGAAACATCTCATGGTTTTGTGACAACTCATATTCATAGGCCCATTGAAAAATATATATCTTGTTTAATTGAAGAAGGTTTCATTATTAATAGGATTGTTGAACCTATGCCAGATAAAAATGTCGAATCAAAATATCCAACAGTGTGGAAATTTCCGCGTTTTTTGGGTATTCACTGTATAAAGAGGTAAAAATTTACTACTTACTATTCAACAGGATAGAGTAGAGATCTATCGTATTGACAGTGCTTTTTCTCTAACTCCCCCTCATAAAACCGCATTTTTGGCGGGGATGCTATAACGGCTGATCCTGCATCCAAAATCCAGAACACGATAGTCAGACTTGATTCCTATTTTCTTCAGGAACTCTATTCCTTTTTCCTTTTTCCATATTCATTTTATGTCTCGATAACATACAAGATAAATAGGGACAGCGCCCTTTTTTTTACGGGGTTGTCGGATCATATTGTGATAATGGATGTTGCCACCCCGAAGACATTTGAGAGATACACTCTTAACGACGGGGGAGTGCAAACCGTAATGATTTTCGGAGGCATTGTTGCCAATATGTTACTCTGAGGAATAGTGTCGGGTAATAGCCTTTTTTCCAATCCGGTCTGGTCAAATGCCGGCAATAAAATAATCCAGAATTAGATTCTGGATTATTATTCCTTCTGGAAGATTATAATCCCGATATATTTTTGTGGTTGACTCTATCGGGAAGTAATTTTGATATCAACCAAGTTTGGAAATCCACGCTTCATCATCAGAATCAGCTTCATGGGCAACATGAATGCTGTCTCCGGGCTCAGCGCGTTTTTTTGCAAACTCTTTAACGCCGTTTGCTTTTACGAGGTAAGACGATTTCTCGACATAATCCATGCCGTCCGCTCCCCAGGTGCGAAAGCGAGTGAATCTTTTATCGCCTTTCTCGTTGGTTTTTTTCATAGTAACGTCGCCTGCGCCGCTTGCTCTGAAATAATTCATTACCACTTCGATTTCATCACCTGAACCAAGTGGATCCTCAATTGAAGCGACTTCCATGCCTTGAAGTGCTTCGCGAACTCTTAGAAATTCATCGCGCAAACGGTTTGCGGTTTCTGTATCAATTGCCTGTGGCATAGGTTATGCCTCCATTCTTAATTTATTGTTGGATCAAGGTTATTTTACTCTGTCCAACTCGGTAATAATGACCTTTGAATTCTCACCGTCTTCAATATAGTAAATTACGATTTTATTTTTTGATACTATATCTCCTATTACAAGACCGTCTTCATGCTCGGCGATATATATCTTCTTGTTGGTTATCGCTACCACGCCTGAGAAGTTCTCGGACATTTCTTTTCCGTTTGAAATCCATATTTTTGTGCCGGTAAATACTCTGCCTTCTTGCTTCTTAACGATGAATTTCAGAGGCTCTTTTGCCTTTTTGAAACCATCTTTCTTAAAGTGCATCATGGATTTACCATGCCAATGCCCTACAAGATTCGGGACTTTCTCCATTGCTGACACTGCACTTGCAGCAATTGTCAGAACAAATGCCAGGAGAAAAATAACGACTAAAAATTTCTTCATATAATACACCTCCTGATATAAATTTTCTTTGTAAATGCAACTTACCCTTTGAAGATTTTAAATTATTATTTGGATCCCTTTTGCAAATTGAAGGTGAGGGAATTGGCGTGACCGGAAGGCGAGAAATGAGAAGCGGGAAACGGGATCCGTCCTCTGACCTCTGGCTTCCGTCCTCCGTTATCCGTTCTCCGTTTATCGGGACGGGGACGTCCCTCCTACAGATCTGACTTCCGACTTCCGGCTTCCGTCCTCCGTCATCCGACCTTCGTCCTCCGCCATCTGACATCCGTTATCCATCATCCGAAATCCGTTTTCCTTATTTCCCCATTTCCTCAGAAGCAAAATTCTTTGTTTCTTTTTCCTTATTTCCGATGCCCCAGAAAAGTGGGAGGAATGTTATTCTCTCGCCTTTTTCAAGTGCTTCCCTGTCTCTTTTCTCTATTGCCTTCGCCCAGCTTTTCATCATATCGTTTTTGGCCGAGGCCTGAGCAAATTCCCATACATGCTCGAATTCTCTCTTCATTGTCTCATCGTCCCACAATTCCGCCGAGACACCTATTTCAAATTTCATTCCGACCCTGGCAAATGTCGCTTTTAACTTCCTTCCATAGAAAGGATCCGCTCCCTCGTTCATTATTGCTCTGATTGTCGCCGGGACGGCATTATAATCGTCAGGATAATCAATTTTTCCGCCGTAATCGGGTTCGGCGGCGCATATTATCTTTCCACCTGGTTTTGTAACACGTTTCATCTCCAACAAAACCTGGAAGGGATGTTTAATCCACATCAAGAGAAACTGACAGAAGGTGCAATCAAATGTGTTATCGTCATACGGCATCTCCTCTGCCTTACCGACAATAAACTTGCCATCCGGGAATTTTTCCTTTGCCTTTTCAATAAGCTTTTCATTTATATCGATGCCATGAACCTCAATCTTGCTCAACTCGTGAATCTCTTTTGATATGAGGCCTATGCCGCATCCCACATCCAAAATCTTCCCCATGTTTTTCATGTCAGCTTTATCATATAACATCTTTCGAAGATGTATCGTCCAGTTGAACTGGCGCGTTAGATGCATCTCCCATAATTTCTCGTCTAATATCTTATTGGGTTGCATATTCATTATTCTCTCATCCCTTCAAGCTTAACTTTTTTACTCATTCTCTTGTTTCCTCTTAAAATACCTATAACTACAATATCATTAATTTTCAGTCTTGAGAATACGCTCATCATATCCCTTGTATTGTGAACGGGAACCTGGTTTATGGATACAACGACATCTCCCGGCCGCAGTCCGGCATCGCGAGCCGGTGACTTGGGCGGAAAACCTAATATGACAACGCCGCTCTTCACTTTCAGTTTCATCCCGGGCTTTACATTGCTCACCTGTACCCCGAGCCACGGTTTCATCTGGGATGCGCTTTTACTGCCGATAAGTCGTCTTGCCACGTTCATGGCGTGATTTATTGGAATCGCAAAGCTGAGCCCCTGGGCATAATCTCCTCTGAGACCCGTATATACAAGTGTATTGATACCCATAACCTGTCCCGATGAATTCACCAGCGCACCGCCGGAGTTACCCGGATTTATTGCCGCGTCGGTCTGAACAAGATTCTTGAATTTGACTGACGACCTCTTGTCTCCCGCCTCGATATTTCGACCGATGCCGCTTACGCATCCTACGGTAACAGTTGATTTGAATTTCCATGGATTGCCGATGGCTATTGCAATCTGTCCCTTTTTCAGCTTGCTGGAGTCACATACTGAAGCTACGGGCAGGTTTTTGGAAGGAATTTTTATGACAGCGATGTCCTCGTTGGAATCCGCTCTCCATGAAAGAGCGCTGAATACCCTTCCATCGTTCAGGGTAATATAAATTTTCTTCGCGTTCTTGATTACATGCGCGTTTGTTATCACCCATCCCTGTTTGGAGATTATTACTCCCGATCCATAACCTTCCTTGGTTCTTCCGCCGGAGGTCCAGAATGACTTCACATTTACAACGGCAGGTTCAACTTTCTCCACAGCTTTTATTACGACTTGCTCCGAACCGGGATAACCGGCGAAGGATTCTGTGGAAGATATTGAAAACAATATGCAAAAAGCAATAAGAATGGTTGTGATTTTTGATGGGTACTTTTTGATGCAATACATTGTTCGATCATCCTTTTTTTAATTATTCACCGCAGAGGGTGCCAGGAGTGAAAAGATAAAAAGAAAGGAATCCACGATATCGAGGTTGTCAACCTCACCAACAGAAAGGGATCTTTATAAATATGTTAATTTTATATTCACCCAAAAAATCCTTGAAGTGTGTAAAATCATAGTTGCTATTTAGCTGTTTCTAATAAGTATTATTCTTTTTGATATGCGGCGAAACGCCGCAGCCATCGACGTTGTCATAATGGTAGGGGTGGCGTCTCGCCGCCCAAATAACGGAGATAAAGAATAGAAAAATTCTCTGCGTCCTCTGCGTCCTCTGCGTTGAATATTAGTTAATCGCGGTGAATATTAGTTAATCAATGAGATTTAAGCTTCCTGTATTTCTCATAATAATATTTTCCATACCTCGGATTAATACATACCCTGTTGGCACCGCCGCTTCTTACAAAGTATATCCTGTCGCCAAGGTAAAGTTCTTTCAATATCCTGTAGAGCTTATTGTGGTACGGCGCTTTTGCCAGGTCAATATCCACAGCAACGCCCTGGAGATGTGTCCTGTATCGAACCGGGATACTTCCAGGGGAATATCTTTCCAGAATTCTGCTGTCCAAAGTGGCGCGAAGGGGAACCTTTACCCGGTTGTTCCCGGTTCTTTGCCTGTACATGCTGTTAATCTCCTGGAGCAGGCCTATCATCTCGGGTGATACATAATAGTTATAAACCTTTCGTTTTTTCAAATAGCTCGAGGTCGCATCCTTGATAGCTCCAATCCCATTATCCTTATACATTGAAGACGGCAGTTTTACAAGCCAACCGCTTTTAATTCCCCGGCGGATCATATTATAATCGGTATATGTTCTGAGTCCCCTGCATTCGGCAACATCCCAGGGTCCCCGATATTTTTCAATCAATCCCTTTCTAATGGATTCCGGCGCATCAAGTGCGGCGTAGCCTGCAATCACTTTCCAGGGGTATATGTCGGACTCATCCCCCAGGGAAAGTCGTTTGTTGGCGGAAGTTGTTATATGCCCGAATACGGTGCGCAAGCCGCTCAGCATCCCGCGGGATGTATTGTCTTTCCATAGATCTATAAAAGAAAGATTATACTGGTTTATTGCGGACATAATTTCTTTCTGTGTCATACTGCCGCCTGTCTTTCCCCCGGAAAGGCGTTTGAGGTGGTTTCCGATTATGTCGTTATTGTTGAGTCCTCCGTTGTGGTATGCTGATATCGCCAGATCCATCCTGCCTGCATAATTATTATAGAGCAGCTTCAAATATATTGCGGCGTCCTCGATATTACATTCAGGTATGATCCTCTCGTCTTTTACGCCGAGTTCGATTCTTTTTTTTCTGTGTCTTTTCGCTACATTAAAGAGACGGGCGTTCTCTTCATGTTTTTTACCTGTCATTTTTAAAAGAGGGAAATTAAAGCTTTTATTAAGCTTTCTGTATGCAGAGGCAAGCTTCTTTTCCTTTTTCACATAAGGAACATAGAATCTATGCGAAGTATGAACCGCCCCTGCGCTTAATTGCCCGACACCTACACATGCCGCCCAGGATCGCCTTGATATTCCACCGGAATTTTCCCAGGTAATTACACCCTCCATCATTTCATGCGGTATCTCGTGAAGTTTGGAGTAACGCTTTATAAGATTCCTGTATTTTTTTGTTACCCTGATATTGGCGGACATATTATGATTGGCGGTTGTTCTATATACAACCCAGTGGTATGCGAGTATTGAGCGGGTGGCAAGGAGTTTATCCTTGTGAGTGTATTGGGGAAGTAATTTGTTGACGGCGTCCCAGACGATTTTTACCTCGGGTTTTGAATATTTTCTCCTGTAGAAGTAACTCAAATAGCCGTCCTTGCTGATTTCCTCGATTTCTTTCTTTGTAAATCCACCTTTTTTTATTTCCGGTATAATATTGCCGAAGGTTTTTTTATCCGGAGATTTTAAAGGCGTCTCTCCCGGCGTGTTTTTGAGGGGTACCTCTGGCAAAGGAGAGGACGTGGGGGTAAGTGAAACAATTGTTTTGTCAGTTTTGTGTGAGTTCGTTTTCTTTTTTTTATTCCCACAACCGTTAAATATAAATAAAATGAAGACCGATATAAAGACTGCAATTAATGTTTGTAAAGTTCTTTTATTTTTCATGTTATTATTCAAAGTATCTATTCACCGTGTATTTATTCACCGCAAAGACCACAAAGACCACGAAGACCGGAGTCCGGATTTAAGACTGTTGAAAAAGGTGTTTTAACGCAGAGTCCGCAGAGAATTAACAGGTAATAATGGCGGTATCTCTGTGTCCCCTGTGTCCTCTGTGGAAAATGGGAAATGGGAAACGAGAAAAGGGAAACAGGAAAATACCGGGATTTTGAGGTTTTTCGACACCCTCACATAAGATTTCGTCTTCCATTTTCTATTCTCCATTATCCATATTCATATACATATTGACAAGTATTCAGTCGTAATCCACTATCGTCTTTTAAACTTTGGTTTCCTGCATGCAATAACAAGCGCCTTGTCCTCTTCGTCGAAGGTATAGCCCTTGGGATTTATAAGAACTTGTCCCCCCGGTTTTTGTACTCCCACGAGTATTGCATTATGCTTTTCTTTCCATGTTGTCATGACCTCGTCAAAGTTCTTACCCACCAGTTCATCAGGTATCGCCACTTCGAAAACCTGGTTCCCCTGCGAGGGTCTCAACAGTTCTGTATAAAACGGCACCACGCTTGATTTCATTGCGGCCTGCGTCATCAAATATGCCGAGATGTTGCTGGAAAGCACGATACTTTCAACCTTGCTCATCTGCAGGTGAGATTCATTTTCCGGGTGTATAAGCTCGGCGCAGGAGTATATATCCGGGTTCAGCTTTTCAATGGTAAGCGCCGCCAGTACGGTTCTTGCGTCAGCGTCGTAATCGGAGCGGCCTTTGTTCAAGTCGGCAAGGATGATGGCGATAGAGGCATCCATGATGTTTGCGAATTTGAGAGTCTCGGCATTGATAAAATCTTGTTTCACATGATAAACACCTGTCATATCCACGTTGAAAATGCTTAAATCGGGAAGCTCTTCTATCTCTGATATTATAACAAAACTTCTCCCCTTGTAATCGGGATCGCTCTGAAACTCGGCGAGTATCTTCCCCACAGAGTCATTCCAGCCACATATTATAACGTGATTATCCATATCCTTGAAATTTAATTTACCCAAAATCGCACCCTCCCTGAGTCGTTCTATCATAATGGCGGAGACTGTACCGGTTAATATTGCGAAAAGTCCCATTCCACTGAACGTTACAATCAGTACCGTTATCTTGCCTCCCAGTGTTTTGGGGAACTGGTTTGCAAATTCCCCGGCGAAAAGAGAATATATCGTTATCCAGAAAGCTTTTTCCAGGTGCTGGAATGGCACACCTTCAGTTTTTGCGAATTCGAAGTGGATATATATGGCAGTTGAGAAAAACACAACAAAAGCAATAACGGCAAAAATGATGGCATATTCCAGGATCTTTTTCTTGAAAAGATATGTAAAAGCCCGGAGATGCCGACGCATAAGAACAGCAAGGGACGCCATCCGGAGAACTCTTAAAACCCTGAGTATCCTGATGAAACGAAAAGGCCGCAGGAAAGGTATTATCGCCAGCATGTCAATCCAGTATGTGCATATGTAGGTTTTGAAATTTGTCGAGGCGAAAAAACGAAGGGTCAACTCCACTACAAATATCAATATAATTAATTCATTTGTCCTTGTCACCCAGTTGTCGGTCTCCGGTGGAAGGAATACAATCTCCCAGAAAATGAGAACCACGGAGATTAATATCAGTGTAAAAATACTGAGCTCGAAATACTTATTGTTGACAATTATTCGACTTAATCTCTTTATTTTATCTCGCATGGTTAAAAAAGCCTCGATGTTTGTAGCAATCTAAGTGTATCAATTTTGTTGTTCTATTCCAACTGAATATGCCCTTCCTTAACGGGAAATGAGAGTCGGGGATCTTTTCTCCTGCCTCTGATTTGAGACTGTCGAACAAGTGGTTTTGCACCGCAGAGATCGCCCTGAAACAAGTTCAGGGCAGGCTCCGTTCGCAGAGGATAACCGGAGAAAAAACATTGATACTTCTGTGCTCTCTGTGACCTCTGTGGTAAATGGGAAAAGGGAAACGAGAGAAGGGAAACGGGAAACAAACGAGATTTCGAGTTTTTTCGATACCCTCATTTCCGACCTCCATATTCATTAATATACTGATAAATGCAATTATTTCCTTTGCATGATTCACTTTTTCCTTTTTCAAGGAAGTCTATTAAAGAGAATCGAAGAATGTAATATTCAAGTAAATAACCTATATTATATTCCCAATAAATCCTTAACGAAACAACTCGGATGAAATATCGGTAATATGATAAAAGTATATCCGGCGTTTGTTTCTTGATTTTAAAATCACTATAATAATTTCAAGAGAATAAAAATGATTTCAAAGCTTCTTCCCGGAACAAAACTGAAAAACGGAAGATACCAGATTGTCAAGATTGCTCTCTGGCGCAGAACAGGCGGCACCTATGAAGCCTGGGACATTACAATTACCGACAAAAGATATATCATTAAAGAAGTTATACCTCCCACAATGTCAAATCACGAACGTAGGTCAAGGTTAAGGAACTTTAATGAAACAATGGACGTTATGACCCATCTTGAGCATACCAATCTTGCAAAAGTATTTGATCATTTCGAAGAAAACGACAGGATATATACGGTTATAGAATTTATCGACGGTGTGAGTCTTGAGCATTTTCTGGAGCTTATTAGAAAAATCCCTGAAAAAAATGCTGTCGAAATAGGACTTACTCTTTGCGAAGCGGTGCGTGTACTCTGGAATCGTCCCCAACCTATATCTTTCGAGAACATTGGCACAGAATACGTTATGATTGATTATGACAAAAGAATAAGGTTTATGGGATATGATTTCAGCCGCTTCTATTATGACGACTTTCCTCACAAGACATTTGCCCGCAGTCCGGAAGCGATGGAGAAATCAATTCATAAGCTCTCAAAAATCATTTTCGCCCTACTGGGGGGAAGTAAAGAAATTCCGCTGGAGAGAGTCCCGTCCGATATGAAAATATCCCCGGAATTAAGGCGTCTTCTCATGATAACCCTGAATCCACAACAAAAAAGCTACTCGTCAATTGAAAAATTCCGGAGTGAGTTACAGGAAATATATGATCCCAAAAAGTCCGGCAGTCGTGATGAGGCTGTTTTTCTGAGACACAGAAGAGAAAGAAAAGAGAAAGAAATTCCGACATATGACTGGATTAAACGGATTCCTCAAACAATATCCTCTGCAATTATGGGGCAAAGCCAGTGGCTGAAAGTTTTGGAAGCGCTTTTTGTTTTGTTTTTAATATTTATTTTTATAATATTTAAAAACCCAGCGGGAGCCTTTTACAGAAAACCCCCTGATGTATCTATGGTTTATGTCTGCTGTCAGTCCGATTTATATACATTTCGTGATAGTGATTTTAAGTTTATGGATCAGAGAAAGTTGGGAAATGAGTTGTCTTCAATCTATGCTTACAGGGATGATAACTCACAATTTCTTCTGTTGGCTGATTATAAACAGGGCAAAGTTTTGCGAATTGATCCTCATAATAATAAGGTGATTGAAGAGGTTAATGTTGATATATACCCCCACAAAATGGGGGGGACGCCGGATGGGAAGCTTTTATTTATTTTACATGAAAATATAAATAATATATCATTCATCAACTGTGAAACCTTAAGACTCACAGGATTTTTACCGGCGGGTTTGAGTGCAAGTGATATGATTTACCTTGCAGGGAAAAACAGTCTGCTTGTATCCAATACGCTTCCCCAGGATCTTCTATGGATCGATGCCACAAGAAGAAAAGTAATGAAAAGACATAAGATAGCAGGACAACCCGGTATTATGATAACTTCTCCTCCGGGAGATAAGTTATATGTCCATGATAAATCAACAGGTGATATATTGGTTTTTGATATTGTAAAAGATATAAAACAATTGGGCGTTCTCGATGATGTCGGAGGTGAGGTGCCATCGAGCTTTCTATGGGACGTGAAACCCGGCCGGTTATGGATAACATTCAGGAAAACGAATAATATCGTGCTTTATGATATTGAAAAACAAGAGGTTCTTAAAAATTACAAGGTTGACAAGCAACCGATAAAAGTAATCTGGAATAAGAATTTCAATCGGTTGTGGATAATTAATGAAAAATCAAAAACCATAAATGTAATTCATCCCGATTCCGGGAAAATATTAATGCGTCATGAAATGGATAAAACACCTTCCGATATAATGCTTTCACCCTGAATAGAAGTTGGAATAAGGAATTTTATCTCTAAGGAAATTAGGAAGTTAGGAAAAGGGATAGCAGAAGCTAGATGTCGGAGGCCGGATCTCATTTCCCATTTCCCATTTCCCACTTCCATATAGAGAAATCAATGCTTTTACTCCGGTTCTTCTCTGCGAACTCCGCGCCTGCACTGAACTTGTTTCAGGGTTCTCTGCGTTGAAAAACCACTTGTTCGATACCGAATAAACTATATGAATAAATTCCTGGATTGGTGTATTGAACAATTTGATAATATAGTGTAATATAAAAAAGGAAAAATGGAATTCTCTGTTAAATAAACCTTCCTGAAATGTCCGTTAAATGGAAATGATTCAGGAACAGTTCGCCGGGATAGCTCAGAGGTAGAGCAGCTCACTCGTAATGAGCAGGTCAAGAGTTCGACTCTCTTTCCCGGCTTTAAAGAATATCAACAAAAGCCCGTGGTTACAAGAAAATCACGGGCTTTTACTTTTGCATATTTTTTCCCATAATTACCGAAAATTACCCCTTAATTGACACATACCGGTCATAAATCGGTCATACAAAAAAGGGGCTTAAGCCCCATAATATCAAAGGAAAGTCTGAAAAAACATATTAGAATAATCCTTATTACAATCACTTCCCGGCGTAAATGGCGTTTAAATGCCTTTGCACTCTTTTTGAGTCTGGAGCTATTTTCAGTATCTCGCGGTATTGTCCGGCGGCTTCATCAAGTAAGTCGTAGCTTTCATATAACATTGCCAGCACCACGCGGGGAGTCGTATTTTTGGGGTTCTTTGAGATTTCTTCTTTTAGTTTGTTTTTAATCTTTTCGATATCTTTTACTTTATCTTTCGTAAGAATATCGAACCTTGTCGTCCCTTCTCCGATAACATCGGAACCGTTCCTTGCCTTGATTTTCCATATATAGCTCATACCATATTTGAGCGGTGGAGCATCTGAAGGATATGTAACCTCCGTTTTAGCGGTTTTGGATTTCCATATTTTTCTCCCGTTCTTTCTGTCTTTCAGGAAAATTTCATATTCTCTCGCCTCATCAATCTTTTTCCACATGATTGTGGGATTCAGAGTAATAATCTTCACTTTTGAAAGATTCACAAATATAACAGGTTTTCCCCTGTCTATATGTACAGTATTGCGAGACTCTCCTTTTGGGCGAAAATCTTTGGGCGTTCCACGTGCAATTTTAAAGCTTCTTTTCGAATATTTGCTTTTTTGGGGTTTCTTACCCTTTATGACCTTTCCGCCGGTGGATAGAATTTTAAAGATGGAGTTAGGGGAATAATTCTCACCATGCCCGTCCGAATAATAAACAACCGTTATCTTCGAGTTCTTCCCCGTTTTTACAGTGTCATTCTCTCTCAATTCCATCATCAATCCAGCTCTTGCAGGTTTTGTGGGATTTGATGAATGGATTACCGTTACCTTTCCTTTTATGTTTGTAATAATCGCGAGTTTACTTGCTTTTTGCGGCTTGGCAAAAGCGCAATCCGGCAACAATAAAACACATATTATCAGTGATAAAATTACAAATTTATACTTCATATTATATTCCTCCTACATAATTGAGGTGAGAGACGAGAAGCGGGAAACGAGATCCATTCTCCGCTATCCGTTTATCGGGACGAGGACGTCCCTCCTACAGTTCCAACCTCCGACCTCTGACCTCCCTTACCGAATATGTTTCAATAAGCTTATCAATACCTTTCAGCTTATGTTTTCCCTTGTTTTCAAAAATAATTCTGCTCTTTAATTCAGCGTCCTCTTTCAGAATATCGTAAGTATCCTCACTTATGAGAATACCGCCCATATCCTTCGCCTTTGATTCCAACCTGGCCGCTGTATTTATAACATCTCCCACGGCGGAATACTGTCTTCTTTTTTTCGAACCAATAATACCCATTACCACAGTACCGGAATGAATCCCAATCTTTACTCCATCGAATATATTACCGGATTCACCTTCCCTTTTTTTTAGCCAATTTCCGGTTTCCTCCATCATCTCCACCGCGGTTAAAACAGCGTTTCTTGCATGTTTATCGTCACTAATCGGCGCCCCGAAAACAATCATTATTTCATCTCCACAAAACTGAATAATTGTCCCGTCATATTTAAAAATTATTTTCTCCATCAATGAAAAGTATTCGTTTAAAATATCCACCACATTTTCCGGGGGCAGTTTGTTGCACATGGGTGTATATTCATTCATGTCGGAAAACAGAATTGAAATGTTCCGTTTCGCCCCACCCAATTCAACTTTCGATGGGTCTCTCAGCATCTCCTCGGCTACTCCGTCCGACACAAAAGACTTGAAAATATTTTGAATACGGATTTTTTCAATGTCCTCCGTTATGTACCTATAGACATAAGTGGAGGCAAATCCGAGAATTGCAACTCCAAAAGAGCCGGTGATATTGATATAAACATTCAATTTGCTGAAGACCTGGAAAACTATGACGCCATATGACAACAATATAAGAAATGTTATCAGAATACCATATACAGGCTTCGTATAATAACATATAACTCCGATGATTATTGAAACAGCAAGAATAATCAGGAAATTTGCAAGGTTGGAAATCGGTCTGATTGGATTATTCTTCAGGATTGTGTTGATGCAATTTGCAAGAATTTCAATGCCATATAATCTTCCGGAGATTCCCTCCCTCTTGACTCCGTAAAAGGGCGTGGGATAAAGATCTTTTGATATGGTCTTTTCAGTAAATCCTATTAATACGATTTTATCTCTAAATGTTTCAGGATTGTTTTTTATAACTTCCATACTCTTGTGAAACGGTATGTTTTTAAATGTGTGAGAGGGCCCGGCAAAATTTATCATGTTCCGGTAATTATTGTCGCAGAATATTTCTTTTTTACCAATTTTAACAGAATGATTTTTGACCGATATCTCTTTACCCAGGTATTTTGACGCTACGAGAAGAGGCAATGAAACCTGCACTTTGCCGTCCAGATCCTCTATAAAAAACGTCTGCTGTCTCAGGAAATCATCCGTATCACAGAATAATGTCACGAACCCTATGTTATCAGCTCCTGACGCATACTTTAAAAGAGGTATGGGTTCAATCACCCTGTATCCTTTTTTAACGGAATCATATTCAAGTATGCAGGGAAGAACAACATTGCCGGCTTCGTGAATGGAAAGAGCCAATTCCCTGTCCAGGCCGACGGCATATTCATCCAGCGAAGTTAATTGTAAAATATCAAGACCGACAACTCTCGCCCCTGTGTTGGAAAGTCCACCGATTATTTCTGCAATTTCCTGCCCCCAGAATATCACAGGCTTCTTGATTTTTTTTAGGGATTGCTCATTAATGCCTATAATAACAATGCCGTCATCGGGTTTTCTTATTCCCCTTGAAATAAACAACAAGTCGTAGGCCTTATATTCAAGCTTCCTGAAAATTTCCGCTCCGGATAGAGCTGTAACTATAAAGCTATTAATAAGGCATAGGATTATTATTACTATAACTTGTTTCAATGCTTTTTTCATAATACTCTTCTGCTGTATCCAGTGTGGAGATACTTCATTTATTGACTTCAATTAACCAAATATATTATTTGTATTATTTCCTTACCTCCCGACAAACACCCTTCTATAATATTATTCTTATTTGATTTTATCGCAATTATGTTAAGAAAATTACATTGAAATTGACACATTATTGTGATAGAATGTGATAGTAATCACAACAGGGAACTATCCCGATGTGTATAATTAAATACAATAGCAATAAACATAGCAATAAACATAGCAATAAACATAGCAATAGATAAAGCAACACTAAAGCAATAGATAAAGCAATAGATAAAGCAATAGATAAAGCAATAGATAAAGCAATATATAGCAATTTTTATCACAATTGCAAAGTGATTTTACTACTATAAAAGTGAGTTTCCTGTCCGCTTGAACATCTATAACACTGTTCTCATTTGAAACGACAAGCCCGGGGCTCCGGTGCTACCGAAGCCGGCAAATAAATCTAATGTTGAATAGGAATCAGGGACGATGGATATTAACAAGCTTCTAAAAGAACTTTCCGATTACCTGGCAAAAGTTAAAGACGGAGAAGCCGGGAGAAAGCTTGGCTATGTACTTAAAAGGTTGGAAGATGCGAAAGATTGCATCAAGCGGGGAAAAGATCCGGCAGGCATGAAATGTGACAATGAGATTGTGGGGGAACACATACTCAAGACCTGGAGGATTTCAGGGGAAAAAGATATTCTATCATCACTCAACGGTGGGTCTCCTCCCCAATTATATATAAACATACGCAAGCATATACTTGAATCCTCAAAAAAGTTTATTGGGATGAGATTTGATCGATTATACGAGATTGAGAAGTCCTCCTACTCAATTTATACATATCTCCTGAAAGGACATGCGATATTATTACAGGCTTCGAGAACGGAGCCTGACACTGAATTTGGGGGGAACCTGGAAGCAGTATCCAAAGTCTTCAAAACTCTTGCATACAAGATTTATAATGCATTCGACCTTGACGGCAGGTTTATATCATATCGGGAAGTTATCGAGGATTCAAGGGAAATATATGACTGGTTAAGTCAGGCCGGATGGGACGGAGAACCTCTCGATGATGTACCTGAAGAAATTAATGATGTATCAAAGATTTGTAAAAAATTCAGAAAAATCCTTTCCATTTATATTGATCAGGATTCACCTGGCAGGGAAAAATCAGGATATGCATCCTCCGGGGATATGGGTGGGGATTCGGGGTCCGCAGCCACAAAAACTCCCCGGAAATCTTATCGGCGCATTGTTGATATGGTCAACACCAGGTTGAGATCAAGAGAAATAAGGCATATTTCCATGGGTGAATTGGTTTCAAATAAAAGGGGAGTGTCTGATGGAAAATCCGGGGCGGGAGAATACTCAAAACCAACCGCCACTGAAATAAAGCGACGAAAAGCCCTTGAGACATTTGGTGAAAGCCTGGAGAAAATGATCTCACAGAAGGGTGAAGCCGCAATAAACGGAGCTACTCCCGATGCTTGGGAATCAAGAGAAACAACAGGAACCGGGTCTGCTGAAAAACCCGGCAGGAAAGATATGTCCCTTGATAAGATTCTTGAAAAGGAAGTTGTTTCACCCCGTGCGGGAGTTGTATCTCCCCGCTCCGGGGAAGATGAAATGGTTGAATCCCTCAGGATGCTTTTCTATCTTGAGCCGATGAGGGACAGGGAGCCTCCCCCCAAGAATCGACATGAAGAAATGAAAAAGAAACGCCTTGATGAATGGAAGGCAATGCAGATGAAATACACAAGAATTGGAATTATGATTGTGGCGGTGCTTCTGCTCTTGTCTTATGTTGTATATAGAAAAAAATGGATAATGAATTATTTCGCGGGGAGAAACACGGAAAACCTGATAATTGAAACAAGCGGAGTACCTGAAGAAAAATTACACGGGGCAATTCCGGTTGTTCTTGTCGGCAGAATTGACCTGGGAGACGGAGTCAGTCCCACTCTCCGGAAAGACGGCAAACACTTTTTCCAGGGATTGAGGGTCACATGCTATTTCCCCGATATTCACCACCAGAGGGAATTTTATGATTACAACTTCCAGGTGAGTAATAACGGCGACTTCAGAATCAGGTTTAAAGTGCCTCCTTATAAGAAAAAAACTCCCGCCACCGTAAAGATTACTTATTGTTGTTGCGGTTACAGGGATTGCGAAACCAAATTCATGAAGTTCAAGGGAGAGCCTCTTACGGCATATTTTCCCGATATAATTATGGAAAGAGAAGAATAATAACATGATGTCAGATTTATTTTTAAATGTAAGACAGTGTATAAGTAAATATTCCAAAAACCGATATGCTTCATCCGGAAAAGAAGGTTTTACTTTCCTTGAGGTGCTTATATCTCTCACTGTGCTTCTCGTAGTTTGCCTCGTGTTGTTCGGCATGTTTCATGCTTCATTAAGATACTCGGCGGATATAAAAGACGAATCAATAGCCGCCGTCATCGCCGAGAGAAATATAGAAGAGATAAGGGCATGGGCATACACATTTGATGACGGTCAAAAGATGTATAATTTTAATGATGAAAACTGGACTCCATCATCTCCGTATCCATTTTCGGGTTACGCAGGCGCCGACAGCATAAATTCTGATTTCAATGTGGATATCAAGATTAGAAAGGGAGGGCCTTATTATTATCATGATCCACAGAACCCTGCAAATGACGAGTGCCACCTTTTCTACCCATCCACGGGAACCGAGAAAGATCAGATGTTCAAGAGAACCATGGATAATTCAATGGCAAGGGTTCAGGTTACTGTTTCCTGGAATAATAATCAGAAAAATTTCACAACCGTGGCATGTATTGCTGAGCCTACAAGGGAATTGGACATTATCAACATAAGCACAATATCCTCTGTTGACCCCGTTTTAAGCGACAACACAAATAAATATGAGGCACAGGCAAAAGATATTTATAACAATGATATTAATGATGTTCAATATAAATGGTATGTGGAGCCTATTGACGGAAACGGAGAGGTAGTCTATTATCCCGAACCGGATCCCAGGCCGTCTCCCACCCCGTCGATCAACCCTGTTACCGGGCATGATCCGCTGCTGGGAAGTGGAAGTAGTGCCGGTGATGCAATAAATTTCCCGATGGGAAAAAGATCGGTGTTTGTCCACAGGATCAAGAAATTTGACTGGACTCCCATGAATCCCAAATATACATATATCGATCCCTCGGGAACTTGCAAGGTAACTGCCAGGGGACAGAGCGGCGGAGTTGTTAAATCACAACAAGAAGGGCCTATTAATGTGGCGAAATAATCTTGAGAATGTAGGAGGAGAAACTTGAAAAATAATAAGCACAACCAATCAGGATTCACCGTCCTGGAGATGACAATTGCGACACTCCTCATGGGAATATGCCTTGCCGCAATTTCACAGATTATTACCGATTATAACAAATCTCTTCGATACATTCAGGAAAAGGAAAAATGTATCTTTGGAATCCAGATGGGACTTCACCGCATTGCCGATGAGCTCCGGGAGGCAAACGAAGTGACACATCCAAGTGCAGGAAGTCCTGACAACAAGATCATTTTCAAGAAGCGGGTTCCACCTTTTGAAGACAAAGATTACCAGACGGATAGCGACGAGCCTGATTTCGGCATATATTTAACCGATCCGTTGAACGAATCGCCCTTGCAAAAGGTCAAGTATTATGTGCAGTCAGGGAATCTATACAGGCAGGTTCTGGACGATTCCGATGCGATTATATCAACATCCGCCCTTGCAAGGGATGTAAATGTTCTCAGTGTTACCAGGAAAAAGAACGGCGAGTTTAAGATCAAGATCACCATAGATGAATTCAGACCCCCGTCACAGCAGGGCGAACCTCTCCCGGATATCGAAACCACAGTGCAGGTTCGGGGGAAAATATGAGGTCGGAGCTGAGGTTCCTGGAAAAGTGGTTTTTCAACGCAGAGGTCGCAGAGTTCGCAGAGGATGACCGGAGATCGGATCCCATTTCCCGCTTCTCATCTCTCCTTTCCAGATTTGTAGGAGGGACGTCCCCGTCCCGATAAGGATAACGGATAACGGATGCCGGATGTGTTTTTTTTAACCGCAAAGACCACAAAGGACGCAAAGGGAAAAGATAAGGGAACCCGGATGCTGGATGTGTTTTTTTAAACGCAGAGATCGCAGAGATCGCAGAGGAAAAACTGTTGAAAACATTGATATCTCTGTGTCTTCTGTGTCCTCTGTGGTAAACAGGGAACTTTCAACAAGGAGAATGACCATCAATGTCAATATCAAACCGACTCATAAAACAAAACATAAAACCCCGAAAAAAACGAATAAGTGCCGCAATACTCATTGCAACGCTTTTTCTCTCCCTGATCCTTCTTATCATGGGGATGGCTTTGCTTTCAATCAGAACATCCCAGATGAAAACTGCGGTTCTCACGGGGCAGGCTGTAAGGGCAAGGCATATTGCTGAATCGGGAATGGAAGACGCAAAAATAAAGCTCCAGAAATGTGTTGATTTCCCCCAGCAAGTTGAGGATCAGGAAGAATTCACATATCGTGAAGAGGTTAGCGATTTTGACGGAAACATACTGGGAATATACAGGATCACCATCAACCTCAAGAACCGCGGGGAGCACAATTATGTCCAGGTAATTTCTCTGGGTATAACCGGACATATTATTTCAAACCCCACAAGTGAGCAAAAGAAGGAGTGCATTATAGTCGGGCATAACTCGGATCAATATCTAAGACCCGAGGCAAGAAGACTCATCACGGCAATAATGCCCACAGATCCCCCAACTGTCACCTCGCCGCATCCCAACAATTATCAGTACATCAACTACTGGGACGGCGGAAGTTACTAGCTCGGAGGACAGAGGACGGATCCCGTTTCCCGCCTCCCGATTCCCGCTTCCAGCTTCGTGGTAAATTCAACCAAGAATAACCAAATTTGGAGAATCAAAATGAAACATCGCTATCGCAAAAATAAGGGTATGAATTATATCGAAATCATCCTCGTGATTTCACTTCTTATGATTTTGGTCGCCTTTGGCGCGCCTTCGCTTGAAAAAGGGAAAAGACAGGCTTCTACAAAGGCGGCGGCGATGACGTTTGTGGAGGATTTGAGGGCGGCTAGGCAGAGGGCGATTGACAAGCAAATACCCGTGGCAGTGGTTATACCGTCCAAAGATATCAATGATGTTGAAAGGGCGCATGCCGTAGGATACTATATTGTAGAAGGACAAAATCAGCCGATAATTACGAAATCAGTTAACTGGAAAGAGAAATATCCGTCATCTTATGTTTTTATGGGGTTCTGGGATGTAGAAAATGACATAACAACAACCGCTCAGCCAAAACCCCATGCCAATGATTTTCGGATAGACATACAGAAATGGGGAGGAAGTCTGAAGGATAGAAGAGATTATGTTTTTCTATTCACGCCCCGGGGTACTGTTAAGACAAACGGCTTACCCAATTTCGATAAAAATTTTCACATTGTTGTCACACGCGGGATTAAATATACATGGTCAACCCCTTCAACGGCTGATGCGATGGAGATCGCTCTTAAAACTGGGAAAATAAAAGAGGAAGGCACACAAACAGCATTCGAGAATCCTACCAGATTCGGCGAGGTTGATAAAGCCTGGATGTCATCATATACAATCACCGTTACCCCTCTTGGAGATGTAAGTATGGATACTCGCCTTTTAAAATGGACAGGGACATTTGAAACGGGCGATCCACCTGGAAATCTTATGGCCAATGCCGCCATACCTCCTGAAGTATCCGAGCCACCTGAGAATACCAATCCGGTTATCAAGGAGGTTGAGATACTTCCCCATCTCAATCCTCTCAACAAAGAGCCTACGGGAGTAACAGTACAAGGCACATGTACGGTTAAATCTCACAATACGCTGGTGGTCAAGGCGGAGGACACGGATGGTGATGATCTGTCTGTTACATTCACATGTTCGAAAGACGGCAGTACCTTGACCGCCCCCGATTCAGGATGGGGATTCTCGAGCCCGGAGACAAAAAATATTCCCATGCAAAGGAGAACATTGGAGGAGAATACAGCTTCAACAGATCCTCCGGATTGGTTTGTACTTGAGCCAAATGAAGATGTAAATACCCATGTCCTCTCCGCCGACTGGACTCCGCCGCCGGATTCCATCTCTCCCCATCGTTATCAGATTGATATTCTCGTGGAAGATAACAGAGGTGGAAAGGCGACCGACAGCATTGTTATTGAGATATTAAGCAGGGAAATTATTGCTTTTATATCCATACGAGATGGGGGGGACTATGAGATATACCGTGCAAACTCCGATGGATCAGATGAGAGAAGATTGACAAAATCTGCCAAAAGAGATACAGGCCCCGATATTTCTCCCGACGGACAAAAAATAGTCTTCACCTCACAGAGAGATCACGATAACTGGGATATATTCGTGATGAATATTGATGGAACGGAATGCAAGAATCTGACAAAAGACGGAAGTCATACCATTGGACGACCTCACTGGTCACCCAACGGGACCGAGATTGCATATTACTCAAGCGAAGGGGGAGGAAATACCATTTATATAATGGATGCCGATGGGAACAATAAGGTTAGAGTTGGAAGCACATCAGTAAATGAATCCTCCTGTAAATGGAGACCCGTCGGCGAGGAGGCTCTTGCATTTCAGTCCGGTAATCCCGACGGGCAAGTTACAGTTGTGGAAATAAAAAGAAATTCAGATGGATCTATAGATGAAGTTGCAACCCAGAATAGTAGAAAAATTCTGACGGATACAAGCCATGCTACAAATGGATTACCTAAAAATACAATGAGATGGAACAGGCAAGGCAATAAGATATTTTTTATAAACAACTCCGAATCAAATTCAGACTCGGAGATTGCATACATTAATTATACTTATGGCTCGACAACAAAAGAAAATGTACACGAACTCACCAATACTCAGCAGGTGGAGAGATCATTCTGTTTCTCTCCGGATGGAACAAAAATCCTGGCAAGTGCCGCTTATAACAATACACCACCGACTAATATCTATCTGATAGAATTGAATAGCACCGGGACGGGAGTGAAAAGCTATGAGAAATTCCTGTCAGATGGAAATTATGGTCCCTCGTGGTCGCCGTTTTGAGATTTTGATCTCAGGCGTGTATATGAAAAATTGTTGTCAGTCCTATTGGGTATTATTTCAGACCACCTCATGGGGAGAGGCAGACAACTTTGATATTCGCAGTTTTTGAATTATCGGGGAGATAAAAATGAAACATCGCTATCGCAAAATCAAAGGCGTAAACTATATCGAAATCATCCTCGTGATTTCACTTCTTATGATTTTGGTCGCCTTTGGCGCGCCTTCGCTTGAAAAAGGGAAAAGACAGGCAACAACGAGGGCGGCGGCGATGACGCTTGTTGAGGATTTGAGGGCGGCAAGGCAGAGGGCGATGGATACGCAGACGCCAATTGCGGTAATTATTCCGTCGGACGGTGCTAAAACAGCCCATGCAAACGGATATTACATAATGGAGGGTTTCTCGAATCCCAAAATAACGAAATCGGTAAGCTGGAAGGAGAGATATCCGTCATCTTATATCTTCGTTGGGTTCTGGGATCTCACATCGGGAACAAATACGATAACACAGCCAAAGCCCCACGCAAACGACTTCCGGATAGATATGCAAGAATGGGGAGGCGACAGGAAAGACAAGGAAGACTATGTTTTCCTTTTCACACCAAGAGGAACCGTGAAAACAAACGGCCTCCCCAATTTCGACGGCAACTTCCATATTGCAGTTACAAGGGGGATAGATTACACATTCCCCGCCCCGATAGCGGGAGATGGGACAGTTGTTGCCCTTGATAAGGCAGTTGGCGGGGGATCGTCTATAAGTAAGGGTAGAAGTGGAATTGAAACGGCATTTGTAGATCCCGTTTCCACCGGCAAGGTGAATAAAGCCTGGATGTCGTCATATACAATCACCGTCACGCCCCTGGGAGATGTAAGCCTGGACGGCGGTCTTTTGAAATGGTCGGGGACATTTGAGACAGGCAACCCCCCAGGCGGTCTGATGAGCAATCCTTCACCCGCGGAACCGCCTCTACTATCTCAAACCGGGGGAAACAAAGACCCGGTTATCCTCGAAGTAGAGATCCTGCCTCACCCGATGCCCAAAATACTTACCACGACTTTTTCCGGAGCTGATGCCACCAGCCATGTGAAATTCCATAATACACTGGTCATAAAGGCTCGTGATATTGATGGCGATGACCTTTTTGCAAGTGTTACATGCACCCGCGATCCAAACACTCCCGCCGCTCCTGATTCCGGTTGGACATTTTCCGTTCCGGTAATCAAGGATGTCCCGATGCGTCGCACCAAACTGGATTTTCACAGTGGCTCCGTCCCTGAATATGAAGTAATGGAGCCTAGCAATGATGAAAATACCCACACACTCTCTGTTGACTGGAAGTCTCCCCCTGATTCAAATAGTCCCCATAGATATAAGATTAAGGTGACGGTTGTAGATGAAAAAGGCGGAGAAACGGATCTCACGAAATCTCTTGGAAAAGACGCATTGGTTATCGAGATCCTTCCAAGGGATGTGATCGCTTACACACGCGGCAGTGATATATGCTTGATGACTCCTGACGGTTCTGTGCAGAGAAACATTACGCAAAACATTTCGTGGGGTGTGAGCTTTGCGGCAATTTCCCCCGATTGCTCAAAAATCGCATTGATGGGAAAAGGAGAAGTTTGCGTGATGAATATCGATGGAAGCAACCTCAAACAGGTAACTAATATGGGAATAACCCATCCAAGTCAACCCAATTGGTCGCCCTGTGGCACAAAAATTCTTTTCGGATCCCATAAAAGAATATATTTGATCAACGCTGATGGCAGTCATCCTGATACCGGCGCGGCACTTACACCCAAAGATCTTACACGTTCTGACTATGGAACCGGCGATGATTGGCCACGATTTTCACCTGATGGAGAATGGATCTCATTTGGCTCGGATAGGTTCTCGGAAGATCCTCCGTATCCCCCCAAGATAATGGTTATGGACACGAACGGAAATAAAATTCATGCGCTCTCAAGCTATCCCCACCACGATCACCATTCCACATGGTCTCCAGATGGCAGGTATATTGTCTATAATCGTTATGGTGCTGTACCCCCTTCAACTGATCCGGACATATTATGGCGGATTGAGATTGACTGGTCAGGACCTTACCCCAAACCCAAGGGACCGGCGGAAAGAATATGTGCCGGTTGGGAGCCATGCTTTTCTCCGGATGGAACAAGACTTATCTTTGGCTATGACTACGATTTGTATTTTGTCAACTTTGAAGACCAGAGCACATGGTCCAACCCGACAAGGCTTACCGATAGCAGCGTCTATATGAGATGGCCATCATGGCAAAGATATTGAATAAGCACACAATTCAGAAGAGCCATGCCCTTTTATGCTGTTTATAGAAAAATGTGGGATCCCGGGAGGATCAAAATGAAACGTCGCCATCGCAAAATCAAAGGCGTAAACTATGTTGAAATCATTCTTGTGATTTCTCTTCTTATGGTTTTGTCGCCTTTAGCGCGACTTCATGGAAAAAAGGAAGATGTTATTGTGATTGGGAATCTAAGGAATTGTTTTTATTTAAGGATAGTCTATGAAATTGACAATGAAAAGGGGGAGATAAGAACTAATTACATTCTTCCCCATCTCGACAAGCAAAGATAATAGTTTTTAGTGAATGAAACCTTTCTTCAGCCTCATTAAAAAAAGGGAATATTGCCAGGGATGGTTATTCAACGAAAAGGAAACGATGCAGATTCCGATGAAGGTATGTATTAGAGGGGAGTATTCTACATGAAAAAAAGACACAAAGATATTCTTTTTATCATACTCATCACCGTCATTTTTGCATTATTTTGCAAAACTTCCGCCAGATCTCAGGATAAACGGGATCTCAAGAATTACTTCGCCAACGGCATAAAATTTCGCTCTGAAGGCAAGTATGAAAAAGCTCTCAAATCATTCAAACATGGGCTTCAATTGAGTCTGAAACTCAATCATAAACAGGCGGAAAGCATATTCCTCGGCAACATCGGTCTGGTATATGCCGATATGGGGGATCTGAAAAATGCAATAAAGTACTCAGAGATGGCATTGGAAATCGCCCGGAAAACCATGGACAAACGAGAAGAGGGAGGTTGGCTTCTCAACATCGGCGCAATTTATTTCGACTTCGGGGAATATGATAAAGCTCTCAAGTATTTCGAGGATGCTCTTCCCCTGGTGAGAATCGGCTCCAACAGAGCAAAAGAGTCCCTCCTCATGGGACACCTCGGACTTTCTTATTCAAAAAAGGGAAACTTCAAAAAAGCGATGGAATATTTCGAGAAAGCTCTGGAGCTTTCCGGGAAGGCGAAGTATTGGCAGGGTAAGATTGCTGCGCTTGAGCATATGGGGGATACTTATTTGCAGACAGGAGAATACAAAAAAGCGATTGTCTCTTATAAGAAGAAGGCGGAGGTCGCCCGACGGATCAAGGATAATAGAAACACGGTGCTTGCGCTGATAAAAATGGGGAGTGTCTATATAAAGCTTGGGGATTATCAACTTGCTGAAAAACATTTCCGGGACGCATTGAAAATTGCGAAATCTGAAAAGCTAAAAGAAGTGGCGATGGGAAACATGGGAAGCGCGCTTGTGGAGACGGGTAAATATGATGAAGCTCTGAAGCAATATAGATCAGCCCTTGTTATTGCCCGAAAAATCAACGACAGGAAGAACGAGGGGAGATGGCTCGGAGGAATCGGCAACATCCATTCCCACAGAGGCGAATATAAAAAGACGCTTGATTATTATGAAAAATCCCTGTCCATTGCAAGAGAAATCAAGGACAGGCAAAACGAGGGGATTCAGCTTGGAAATATCGGGGCGGTATATCTGAGTCTTGGGGAGTACAACAAGGCACTCGGCTACTTCAGAACAGCTCTTTCCATAAGCAGGGATATAAGAGGAAAAGCGGCGGCGCTTGAAAATATCGGAATCGCATATACAAAAAAGGGAGAGCCACGGGCGGCGCTACATTATTATGAAAAAGCTCTGAAAATCTTTAAGAAAATCGGTGACAAACACAGGCAGGGAGTTCACCTTATAAATATCGGAAACGTATATAATTACCTCGGCGAGTTTGATGAGGCGATGAAATGCTATGAAAGAGCGCGGGTTATTTTAGAGAAGGTCGGAGACAAGAAGGCGACGAGTAGAATCCTTGGGAATACGGGGATTATTCACCTGAAACAGGCAGAATATGATAAAGCCCTTGATTGTTTTACAAAAGCGCTGGAGATTGCCGAGGACATCGGGGACAGAAGCAGTATATTCGTATGGTTCTACAACAAGGGGCTAACATATCGCCGGATGAAGAAAAACAAGGAAGCTATCGAGAATTTCAAGAAAGCTATATCAGTACTTGAAGATTTGAGGGGAGCTATAAAGATCGACGAGCTAAAATCATCGTTCATCAAACAATATATCGATGTATATGAGATGCTCATCGAGCTTCTGTTTCAAAAAGGGATGTATAAAGAAGCTTTTCACTATGCCGAGAGGAGTAAGGCAAGGAATTTTCTCGATGCATTGGGCAACAGGAGAATAGTTCCACGAAAAGCAGGCGACAGAGAGTTGGCAAACAAAGAGAGGGAGCTTCTCGCCCGGATTCGATCAATGGAAAAGATGAAGGAGAATCTGAAGGGCAAGGAGCTTGAAGCCCTCTACGACAGGATAAGAAGCGCCCGTGATGATTATGATAAAGTCCTGGCGAAGTTGATAATATCAAATCCCGATTATGCATCCCTCATCACGATAAAACCGGCTGAAATAGAGGAGATACAAAACTTACTTTCTCCCGATGAAATAATAATCGAGTATCTCACAGGCGAAAATAAGACTTATGTATGGACAATAACCAGAGATGAATTCACACATCACGAAGTAAATAAAACATCGAAAGATATTTCAAACAAGGTCGAGTTTTTGAGGGATGAAATTATCCTTTCTCCGGGAACGGTTATTGAAGAGGAGGATATCGAATACTGCAGGAAACGACTTTCCGGGTTTTATTCTGTAATCCTGAAGCCTGTGCGAAATGATATCGGTGAAAGGAAAAACCTGGTAATCGTACCCCATGGATCGCTTCACTATGTGCCTTTTTGCGCCCTGATTGACGAAGACGGGAAATACATCGCTGAGAGATTTTCCGTCCTCACCGAGCCATCCGCATCAGCATTTGCCCTTTTCCGTAAGAGAAAAAAGAATCGCCCGGATTCGTTTATCGGTTATGCACTGGGAAATATCGGGGAAAAAGGAAATGGAAATAGAAGGGGCGGAAAAGAAGCTCACCCGGTAAACGGCAAGTCGAATCATAAATTAATGACAGGCAAGAATAAGGACAAGAAAAATGTTGAGCCTTTAACAGGCTTGACAAGATCAGGCTACCCTCCCTTGCCGGGATCAAAAGAAGAAGTTGAGATGATTGGAAAGATTCTGAGGAAGAGAGAAATTCCGTTTACCTGCTTTATAGAGAATAAATTCACGGTGGAGACGGCGAGGAAGTCGGCGCCTTCCGGGGGATATGTGCATTTCTCAACCCACGGTTTTCTCTCTCCCCGGGCGAAGGGTAGGTTCTCCGGAATCGTGGCATCTGACGGCTATATATACATTATGGATATATTCAACTGGAACCTGAACGCCGATATGGTCGTACTATCGGCTTGTAAAACCGGACTGGGGAAATTGTTGAAAGGCGATGATATGGTCTGTCTTCCCAGGGCGTTTATTCAGGCGGGTGCAGATAATTTAGTAGCAACATTATGGAGTGTGCAGGATGAATCGACACGCGATCTCATGGTTGAGTTTTACAAGCGAATCTTATCGGGAGAGTCGAAATCCGGGGCAATGAGAAATGCACAGTTGAAAATCATGAAGAAATATAAACATCCATATTTCTGGGCGCCCTTTGTTCTGTTCGGGAAGGGAAATTGAATGTTGAGGCCGGACCATTCATTCCTCCGCCCCATTGGCCGTTACTGAACAAAAAATATGGCACTCCTGATCAACTCCTGCGAAGGATCCAGGAATTGATTGAGAATCAGAAAACACTCAAATACAGGCTTTTTGTCAGGAGCATATATCACATCCTAAGGTCAGGAAATTTGTCGGATTCTATAATGTCACAAATCGGACATACCAATTATTTTCCACATCGGGACTTGAAAATATCCTGAAAAAGTTATACTATTTTAATGCAGGATAGGCTTCCTTCCTCTGTTTTAGCGGCGAGATGCCACTTCTGCAAAGAGGGAAAAGAGGGGACTGATCATTTGCATTAAGCGAATGGTCATATAATATATTATGAGAATTCTTCTAATTGCTCCAAACCATCGACGGATTGTAATTCCTTCCTATATGAAAGCTATTCAGGAGGGTGTTGGGAATTTACCGCCGTTGGGTTTAATGTCGCTGGCGGGTTATATCAGGAAACATTCCGATTATCATATCCGGATAATCGATGCGCTTCTGGAGGATCTGACGCCGGAAGGATTGAGGGCGATCATGGAAGAAGAAAAACCGGATGTGGTTGGGATTCATGCCATCACTTTAGCGCTTCTTGATGTTCTGGACACTTCCCGTATTGTCAGAATGAGCAATCCCGGTGTGAAAATCGTGATGGGTGGTCCTCATACTTCAATTTTTCCGGAAGAATCGCTGGGATATTCGGAATTTGATTATGTGGTTTTGGGTGAGGGCGAGAAGCCTTTTTTTGATCTGCTCAAATACCTGGAAACCGGCGATAAATCCCTTTTACCCATAGACGGTGTAATGGGTGGCGAAGAGGAGTTAAATCGACTTGCAAGTCCTTATATTCATGATGATCTTGACACCTTGCCGCCTCCGGCGAGAGATTTGACTCAATATGATCGTTACAGCACGGTTGTAAGCAGGCATCCTCCCACGACTACGATTATGGGAAGCCGCGGGTGTCCGTACAAATGCACTTTCTGTTACACTGCCGGCGGGAAGAGGTTTCGTCCCCGGAGTGTTGACAATATTATTAAAGAGATTCAGGAATGCATTGAGCTTGGAATCCGGGAATTCTTTTTCTTTGACGAGACATTTTTCATTGATAAGGATCGTGTAATTGAGTTCTGCAGAAGGATTATTGACGAAGATCTGCATTTTTATTGGGATGTGAGGGGTAGGGTGGATCTTGTGAATCCCGAGATGCTCCGGTGGATGAAGAAGGCCGGGTGTCAGAGAATTCAGTATGGTGTGGAATCGGGAAACGCAAGGGTTCTGAAAATTTTAAAAAAGGGATTCACTCCGGATATGGCAGGGAAGGCAATTGGTTGGACAAGGGAAGCCGGGATATCGACTTATGCGGATTTCATGATTGGCAATCCCGGTGAGACAATGGAAGAGATAATGGAGACAATCGAATTTGCGCGAAAAATAAGTCCTGATTATGTCCATTATTCAATAACCACGCCATATCCCAAAACGGAGCTATACCGGCAAGCTCTGGAAAGAGGCATAATCGAAAAGGATTATTGGAGTGAATTTGCGAAAAATCCGACAGAGGATTTCAGGATTCGTTACTGGGAAGAGAATTTCTCGGCGGAGCAATTGGAAAAGCTAATTGATAAAGCATACCGATCATTTTATCTAAGGCCGGGGTATTTGTTGAAGTCCCTGAAGAAACTCGGTTCCCTGGGCGAATTGAAGAGGAAAGCAAAGGCCGGGTTGAGTTTATTGAAAATCAGGCATGCAAAAGAAGATGATGGGAGAGAATAAGCTCCACCGGGGTGACGCAAAATGAAGAGTGAGTTCTGTCTTTCTGAGCGGATCACGAGAGATTTGCTTTTGTTTCGATAATTTTCTCAAAGATCGGATTATGTTGATGCACGAAGAATAACATAGCGAAGAATCTAAACCACAATAGTCCGGAGAAAGAAAGTCTTAATATGAATGAGGATTGTTTTGAGGAGAACCCGGGATAAGAGATCCTTCGCTGATTAATATATCGGAGGTATGCAAATTATGTTCCTGAGAAAGGTTTGTCTGTTAAAGTAAGACGATCGTTTTCCGCTCAGGATGACAATCTCACAGATTTCTTTCCTGGAAATGCATCAATCCTGTTAGTAAATATTCAGAGAAGCATAGGTAAGGAGATTAGCATGAAATCAAAATCAATACTCGATCTCATAAAAGAACGAATTGTTTTATTCGACGGGGCAATGGGGACGCAATTGATAAATCAGGGGCTGAAGAAGGGCGATTGTCCGGAGATGTGGAACCTTCAGCGTCCTGATGATTTAGCGGAGATTCACAAAGCATATTTTGATGCGGGGGCGGATGTTGTTACTACAAATACATTCGGCGGGAATGCTGTCAAGCTTGCATCTTACAATCTTCAGGGCAGGGTAGGGGAGTTGAATAAAGCCGCTGTGAAGATTGCGAAGAGTATCTGTCCTGAGGGTAAGTATGTTGCCGGGGATATGGGACCCACGGGACAATTTCTTCCGCCGGTAGGAAAAGGTTCACTTGAGGATTTTGACAAGTCATTCAGGGAGCAAGCGGAAGCACTTGCAGAATCGGGAGTTGATCTTATTATCATCGAGACACAATATGATATAAGGGAGGCCGTTTCAGCGTTGAAGGCGGCCAAGGCGACAGGTCTTCCTGCAATTGTTACAATGACATTTGAATTGAAAAAGCGCGGGTATTTTACGATAATGGGAAATAAAGTTGCCGATTCAATGAAAGAGCTTGAGGAGAACGGCGCGGATGTTGTGGGGGCGAATTGCAGTCTGGATTCGATACCATATATAGAATTAACCGAACAGATAAAACAGAGCACGAGTCTGCCTGTTCTTGTTCAGCCAAATGCGGGACAGCCCGAGATTGTTGACGGCGGGGTTCATTATCATGAAACTCCCGGTAGCTTTGCCATATCGGCGGAGAAATTGATTTCAGCAGGGGCAAATATTATAGGAGCATGCTGTGGAAGCACCCCGGAGTTTACGGAGAAAATCGCGGAAGTTCTCAGGCATCGTTGCTTATCATGAAGTCTTCGCCTTATCAAGCTTCTCTATTGTTGGGTGTTGGAGGATAGTGAATCACTGATGTGGAAAGTATGGCATACTCTGGAAATAGCATTTATATACTATATACAAATTTGGATGGGATTGTCTTTGCCTGGTGGAATGTCAAAATAATCCGGGGGGTCTTTAAATGGACAAAATAGAAGGAATAAAAGGAAATCCAATTGTACAGATCGAGGCGGCGCGTCAGGCCGGAATCCTCAAGAAGAAGAAAACGAAAGAATCAAAAAAGAATCTGGGGGAGGCCTGGAATCGCGATGCCCTGGGAGGTCAGGTGGGTGATAAGCTTGACATCCTCCGACAGACTCATATCAAGATATTGCGAAGTGAAGAAGCGGCAGGAGTCTCCAACAAGATGGGCGCGGTTGATAAGAAGGATGTAAAAAGTGCATCAAGAGGCGTAATAGCCTTGTTTGGCGAGAAAGATACAAAGAGTGTCATCACTGTCCCGGGTAAGGATAATGTCGTTAAAAAAAGTTCCGGTGAGGGTGGTGTTTTTGGTAAAAATATTGTTGATAAAAGCCAAGAGAAAAAAATAGGCATAACAAATGAGGAAGCTTGGGATGACTTCGAAATCGATAACATTGACGAAACTAATGATATTGATAACCTTGACGAAATTGATGATATGGATAACCTGGATAACCTGGACGAAATTGATGATATGGATAACCTGGATAACCTGGATAACCTGGACGAAATTAATGACGGAACGCTGGCAGCCAAGCCGGGAAAACTTGATGAAACATTTGGAATCAGTATCCCCGATTCTATCGATGTAATTAATATTGCAAAGGAATACCTGAATGTGCAAAGCGGCTCCTATATCACGTCACAGGGTCATAGATTATATATATATAGGGATCCCAAGACCAACAAGGGTTATTTTACAGTATCGGTTCCCCTTGGTGATGGCACTATTGAGCAGATATCGGTACTTGTAAATTCTGATGATCCCAACAGTGCGCAGGTTTTTAAACGAAAAATTATCACACCGAATATCCTCAGAAAATGAGTTGTAAAAACCGTAATTATTCACCGCTATATTGGGGTGGATGCCAGTCTCCCGACCAGCATAAAACTTTGCAAAATCGTGGTTAAAAATCCCAGCGAAAAGGGGCTGAATAGTTACAAAAAAAACATAAAAAGTAAAGACGAGCGGCGATTATTCCACAATTGCATCTATAGTTTCCGTTGTTCTTTCCAGGATTGACAGCTCTTTTCTCTCCAACGCCCGGACATGTATCGGCAGTATGAGTATTGACTCACTTATCATTATGCTCTCAATAAGATCATAAAGATAGAGAATTGTGCGGTCGAACCCGTTTATTGTTATGAGATATTCAAGTCCGTCCAGGATCACGATACTCTTCCCGCTTTTTTCTATAAACTGGTTTATAGTATGTACCAGTGCGCCGAGGTTGCTTCCCGATATTGAGCTTTCTCCCTCGTCGGTTTTTGATAGCCAGACCATAGGTGTTTTTTTCAGATTAAAGAGCTTTTGAATCCTGGCGGGGTGTGTTCTGGTAATACAAAGGCCGAATGTTCCGTGGGAAACGAAATCCTTAAAAATGTCAAAGCTTTTATTCGGCTTTTCTTCTTTTAGCAGGTAACACACTCCAAAGTCGAGATTGTATTTCTGCTCAGTGTCAAGCAAATTTTCAAGAGTGGGTTCAATGTCAAGTCTTTTTCTGAGATCGTCAACTTTGTCTTCCAGCTCCTTTGTATATTGTTTCAATTTTTCGTTTGCAATTTTCAATTGCTCTTCAAGTTCTTTTCTATCTGTAATATCAATAAGAGTAATAAAGACTTCACCTATCTGTGGAAAGATGGATACGGTGCAGCTTAGATATTTGTTGTCATTGTTTTTCGTGGCAATCCAGAATTCATATTCAAAGGGAGGTCTCTCCGTTTCCCCATATTCCTTCATAATTGCCTTGTAATATTTTTTCAAATTCTCCCTGTCTGTAGAATCAGCAATATCATAAAACGTTATTTTTTCCAGTTCTTCCCTGGAATAACCTGTCAATTCAAGGGTTCTCTTGTTGGGGTTAATGAACTTGCCTGTTTTCATGTCAATGCTGACGAAGCCTGAATTGGCGTTTTCGAATAACTTTTGATATCTCTCTTCCGATTCTCGCAGTTGTTTTCCCATTAACTTCAGGGATCTTGAAAGCTTTAGTTTTTCAAGGGAGCGTTTTATTACCTTGGGCAGGTTTTTCAAATAATACCTGTCTTTGACGATATAATCGTAGATCCCCAATTTCATTGCTCTGACGGCAATTTTTTCATTCCCCAGTCCTGTTACCATAACAACGGGAATATCGTTGTTATGTTCTGTTAACGACTCAAGAAAAGAAAGTCCGTCGGAATCGGGAAGTTTGTAGTCAAGGATTATCATGTCAAAATTCTGTGCTTCCATTTTCTCCCTTGCTTCTTTGGAGCTACCCGCAGATACAAGGTGAGAAATATCCTTGATTTGCTCAAGAGATTCCTTTTCAAAGGAAAGATGATCCGGATTATCTTCAACTATCAATATTGAATAAGCCTCATTGCACACTGTTATTTTTCTCGATTCTTACAAAACTAAGCCAAAAAAAGGAAGGGATAAAGAATTCATTGCTTCATCTATTCCCATTATGGCTATCGCCTTTTATGTATTAATCCTTTTATTTTCTATGTCACACAAAATTACTTTTTTAGTATAGATTGTTAAGAAAAGAAAATAAATAACAATTATGGATTGAATATATATCAACCCGTAGTGGCTGAAAGATAACGCCTATTTGGCACTTTATTAATCTGTTTTTTTCAACTGTTACTCTGCTCATTATGCAAAGGAAATCTCTGGATTTAATAGAAGTAATATGCAAATTTCCTGTTAATTATAAAACAATCAGGTAAATTATATACAATACCGAAAGGAGTTTTAATAATGGAAAGAGATATATTGCCTGCGGAGATATACAAAGAAATAGAAGTGATTGACTCCGCCGACATTGTCATAGGCATTCCAAGCTATAATAATGCCAAATCCATAGCCCATGTGGTTAATGCCGCTCTGTTGGGACTTGCAAAATATTATCCCGACATGAAAGCTGTGATTGTAAATTCAGACGGAGGTTCCAGTGACGGCACGCCGGATGTATTCATGAATGCAAATCCCTTCAATAAAGGAGATTATTTCTTTACCGATTTGGAATGTGTACCCGCCCGGAAGATGACACTCAGTTACAAGGGTATTCCAGGTAAGGGAAGCGCTTTCAGGAGTATTTTTGAGATAGCCTATCTTCTGGATGCGGAGCTTTGCATCGTCGTGGATTCAGATCTGCGCTCTATTACACCCGAATGGTTTGAATGTCTGGGATATCCTATTCTCGAAAAGGATTACGACTATGTTACCCCGTTCTACCTGAGGCATAAATATGACGGTACGATTACCAACAGTATCGCATATCCGTTCACAAGGGCAATGTACGGTCATGATCTTCGTCAACCTATCGGTGGAGACTTCGGTATATCAGGCACACTTCTCCCGAATTATATTTCACAGGATGTATGGGAGACCGATGTTGCCAAATATGGGATTGACATATGGATGACGACAACCGCCCTGACCCATGACTACAAGGTAGCGCAGGCTTTCCTGGGGTGTAAGATACATGATGTCAAGGATCCCGGGGAGCATCTCGGACCGATGTTCAGGCAGGTGGTCTCGACATTGATGAGGTTGGCGGGAGAAAAGGCGGACCTGGCACGAGAAGTAAAGACTGTGAAAGAAGTGCCGATATTTGGATTCCCGTTCACCGCCACACCGGAGCCTCTCCCGGTTAACCTGGATAGACTTCTCGAAAAATTCAACAACGGATTCAAGGAGCATGAGGAAGCAATAAAGCTTATTCTTTCTCCTGATACATTCAAGGAGATAAAATCCCTGGTCGGCACTCCGATAGAGAAATTTGCTTATTCACCGGAGTTATGGGTAAAGTCGGTCTATGAATATGCCACAAAAATTGCTCTGGGTGGAAAAGCCGATCTGGTTGATACTATGATACCTATATATTACGGTAATGTGGCAAGCTTCGTGAAAAAAACTTGGGATATGAATGATGAGCAGTCCGAGCGAGTGGTTCAGGAGCAGGCGGAGTTGTTCTTCAATATGCGTGAATACTTTCTGAAAAATCTCAGGGAAAAAGTGTCTGTTTAATTACGGTAGCGGAGGTCTTTACAGTCTGTCCCGCAACTCGAAAAATCTCTTATTGACATACCCCATATGGTGTGTCGCCAATAATTGACCACAATATACGGTGTTGCTATCACCAAAATTCATAGTTATTGGACAGACTGTTTAGACCTCCTCACATATTGTGGCTATTAATTATTTCGGCATATTATGCGGTGTTTTCCCTGGGTTTATTTGGACTTTTTTGGCCCCCATGCAGGGGAAAGTTAAAACTTTCCGCTATTGGTTTTTTTCCCCCGGCTTTATGCTGTCGGCATTTGGGGATACTATTCAGACCTCCCACTGTAGGAGAGACTTCTATCCTCGATTTCTACCATTTCCAGGCTGGTCGGGAGACCGGCCTCCACCCAAATCGAGGGGTGGTCTGAATAAATACTGGGGAGAATGTAACATTGTAAAAATAATTACAAATATGTAAAAGACGGACTGTTATGATATGCTAAGAAGGGGAGATATAATAAGAAATCGATATACCATCAGGCAGGTAGTCAGTTCTTCTGATCGTACCTGCGTCTATCTTGTTGACGATTCCGAGTTAATGAAAGAATGGATTATGAAAGAGTTCGTCATCCAGATAGACAATCCACAGGCAGTTGCGATAGCGATTCAGAAGTTTAATAAGGAAATTGCTGTGCTGGGCGGCTTGCGACATGCCGGCATCCCCGAGATTGTCGATCACTTTGCAATAGAGAACCGACAATACCTGATAATGGAATATGTGCAGGGAAAGAGTCTTTCCGAAGTGCTTGAAGGAACTTTCCGTCCCATGTATGAGCCCGATGTTTTAATGCTCGGCATGCAGTTGGCAGGCATTCTTCATCACCTTCACAAGCAAGAGTCTCCAATTATTTTCAGAGATTTATGCCCTTCGAATATTATGGTTACCAGGGATAAATCAATAAAGCTCATCAATTTCGGACTGGGAAGACATTTTCGCTCGATAAAAGATATTAATACGAGGAAAATCGGGACTCCCGGATACGCTCCTCCCGAGCAATTCGGCAGGGATATATTTGACAGGCAAACCGATATTTATTCCCTGGGATCCGTATTACATCAACTCATCACTTTGAGGAATCCGACAAAGATATCGAATGTTTTTAAATTTCCCCTTATCACTGAGATTAATACCAAAGCTTCAAAGCAATTTGAGGAGATAATCCGCAAAGCAACCGGCTATCAACCCTCGAAGAGGTATTTCAATGTTCTTGATATGAAGCGTGAAATGGAGGCTCTGCTTAACACTCTTGAACTCGGCAGAAAAAAGGGAACAAAAACTAAAACAACCGGGAAAACGGAGGAGCCGAAAATAGAATTCTTTACCGACCCTGTCGATTATAGCTCATATGGATCCGGGGAAGAGGAAGAGGAAGAGGAAGAGGAGTCAATGTTTTCCAGGTTGGGACCGGCTTTTAAAAAGGCCATTCCTTCAATCATTGCAGTTCTTGTTCTGGCATTATTAATTCTTGGGGGAATCTATCTATTCTCCTTAAAAAAGAAAAAATCGGTCGTACAAAATACCATAGAATCACCGTTTGCAAACATTAAAGACAAGAGAGTTCTGCAAATCAGGCAGAAAGGAATCAGGCATTACGAAAAAGGAGTCAGGGATTCCAATAACATGGAACTGGCGCTTGCTATGAGTCAACTTCAAAAAGTCGTTACAGCTCACCCCTCCGATGTAATAAGTCATATATATATTCAGAATGCCACTATCCTTATCAAGAAAAAGCCATATGTGAGAGTGGCCGTTCCGGTCTCGATAACCGGGAGTAATTTTGAGGCCGGTATGTTGATACTCTCAGGTGTTGCCATGGGCCAATTTCAACATAATCGCTCTGGAAAGGGCGAGAAGATATTTGTTGAAATTTTCGATAACGAATCGAAGCTCGAGGAAAATATAAAACTTGCGTCGGAGTTGAGTAAGAGAAAGGACCTCTTTGCAGTTATCGGACCGGTTCGTTCTCCTTTTGTGGCAAGTTCCTCGACTTTTTTTAATGAAGGTAAAATTGTACAGATTTCTCCCACCGGTTCCTGTGCCGACATCGAAAACCTGGGTGATTATATCTTTAGAACGTCCGGAGATGGCAAGGATCTCTCTTCGAATATGGCAAATTTGGCCGCAGGGAACCTGGGACTGAAGAGGATAGCGGTTGTTTTTGACCCCACACAGAGTTACAGTAAGGCAATGGGAGAGCTTTTCAACGAAGAGATCAGGAAAAAGAAAGGGATTGCAACAAAAGTATTTCATATATCACTCGACAATAGCAACTATTCAAGCCTGGTGAAGGAAATAAAGGAATATAATCCCGCCGGCATTTTTACTGTGACTTATCATGATCAACAGGGTGAGTTTTCCAGAGAGTTGAAAAAGGCAGGCATAAAAGCTGTGCAACTTTCAACCGTATCAATTTATTCTCCCCAATTAATCAAGGATGGCGGAAGAGCTGTTGAGGGAATAATATTCAGTTCATCCTTCTACCCCGGGGGAGTATTTCCGGGCGCAAGAAAGTTTATTGTTCGGTTTGATGAGAAATATGGAGGGATTCGCCCGAATTTCCGCGCCGCGTTTGCTTATGATTCAATTCTGGCAATATCAGCCGCTCTGGACAGGGGGATTACAACTTCAGAAGGCTTGAAAAACTTCCTTAAAAACACCCTGGGAAAAAAAGTAAAATTCGAGGGGGCTACCGGAGTAATCTCTTTCGATAAATACGGAAAAAGAGAGAAAAGGAATCTGGTACATATAATAGTGAAAAATGGAAAATTTGTACTCTATAGATAAATATTCACTCGAATTGAATCCGACTTGTTATTCCGTTTCCTCTTGCGATTCATCATAAGATTCATCGTTTTTAAATGTAGCTATAATTGATTGTATAAATTTGTGTGAAACCTTGCTCATGTCTATCGTAACCGACACATTATGCCAGTAATCATCGTCGAACAGGCGGTAATATTCCGTTCGATAATCTCCCGATTCTCCCACAATATAAAAACCTATGAATGCAGGCGTGCGAATATATTTAATATGTTTCGTGTCTGAGGACAGGTACATTCTCTTCTGGAAAAGGAGTATGGGGTCTTTTGTTGATTTGAAGATGTTATTAAAAAGTATGTAATAATCACCCTCGCTATTGGTGATGTATTTATCCGATTTTATTGTATCTTCATAACGATGAAGTTTTTCATTGACAGTAATTTTCCAGACATCATTTTTATCCGATATATAAATAGTGGGATCTTTGCGTTTTTTTACAACCCTGCAATTTTTTGGTACTTTTATAGAATAACCGCTGTCTTTATATTCTACAAAATCTTTTATAATACCGTCGTCAGGTTCATAAACCGCGGAGCTATCGGGAGTGACTTTGACTTCAGGAAATTTTAAATACAAAAAATCAAGCGCTTTGGCGTATCCGAACCATCCGGTTCCCAATGCGAGTCCCAGTAATATGAATAGGGTTAAAAAAAATATCCCCAGGGATTTCCATTTTATCAATTGATATCGCGCCTCCTGGTTGAGAAATGGGAAACGGGAGATGAGAAACGAGAAATGGGATTCGTTCTCCGTCCTCCGTCTTTTTATTCAACTTCATTAATAAGCTTGATAATATTGCTTTTCAATCTTTTTGGACAGGTTTCATCGCCACCCTGTTTGCAAATAATATCACTCAGTTTTTCCTCGAATTCAAATTTATCACAACATTTATAACATTTTTCAAGATGTTCATCAATTTTTTTTCGTTCAATATTTCCAAGCTCCCGGTGGAGATAATCAATCAGATTCTTGACAGCTTCATTGCAGGTTATCTTCATTTTGAATTCTCCTTGACATAATCACGTTTTTTTGCATAATTCCATAGATATTTTTCGAGTAATTTCCTTCCCCGGGAAAGTCTTGATCTTACAGTGCCAATGGGACATCCAATAATGTCTGCTATTTCCTTGTACCTGAAACCTTCAATGTCGGCAAGAATAACTGTTATCTTGAATTCGTAGGGCAATTTTTCTATAGCTGATTTCACTTCCGAATCCAGGATACCACTTAAAAACTCCTCCTCGACATTGGACTTCTTTTCGCCGGCTGTCCCCAATGCAAGTTGATTGTAGAGGTAGAAATCTTCCATATCGTCTAACGACAGATTTAACGGCATTCTTGCCTTTTTCTGATAGTTATTGATGTAAAGATTTGTCATTATTCTAAACATCCAGGCCTTGCAGTTAGTTCCCGGCTTGAATTGATGGAATGACTTGAACGCCTTCAGGTAAGTTGACTGAACAAGATCCTCGGCATCCTTATCATTTCTGGTGGTTCTTAACGCAGTGCGATAAAGGGCGTCCATGTGAGACACCGCCTCCTCATTGAAAGCCCTGACCTTTTCCTCGTGATTTGAATATATACCTCTTGTTGTGGAGGACATATTATTACTCCTTGATTATGCTTTTTCTACAACCTCGGCCGGCTCCGATTCTTCCGCAAACAACGCATCAAGGAAGTTTCTTGCATCGAAGGGGCGCAGATCATATACTCCTTCACCCACACCGATAAACTTCACAGGGACATTCAAATCATGCACTATTGCAATAATAATTCCACCTCTGGCGGTACCGTCAAGTTTTGTGAGGACAATTCCTGTGATATCTATTGCTTTTTGAAATGTTTTTGCCTGCACCAGAGCGTTCTGTCCGTTGGTGGCATCCAGCACCAGTAAGGTTTCATGCGGACCCTCGGGACAGTTTCGCTTTATGACTTTTCGTATTTTTTGCAACTCATTCATTAAATTGACCTTGGAGTGCAATCTTCCTGCAGTATCTATGATGAGAACATCGGCCCTTCGCGCCAGTGATGCCACGACGGCATCATATACAACCGCCGATGGATCCGATCCCTCCTTGTGCTTGATTATCTCGATATCCAGTTTTCTTGTCCATACTTCCAGTTGTTCTATTGCCGCCGCTCTGAATGTGTCAGCAGCCGCAATTATTACCTTCTTACCCTCTTGCATATAACGGTTGGCCATCTTTGCAATCGAGGTGGTTTTTCCCGTTCCGTTTACGCCCACAACGAGAATTATTGTCAGGCCGTCTTCATTCATTATCATATCGGAATTTTCTTTTTCCATTATCTCACTTAGCTTGTCCTTCATTACCTCATAGAGGTGAGAAGGCTGCTCGATATAATGCTCATCAACGGCCTCTTTCATCTCCTCGATGATATATTCTGTTGTATCCATTCCAACATCGGCTGTCAAAAGGATTTCCTCGAGCTCATCCCAGAAATCATCGTCAATTACATCACGAAGTCTGAACAGCCCTTTCATCTTGAACACAAAACCCTTGCGGGTCTTGTCCAGTCCTTTTTTTAGCTTGTTAAACCAGTTCTGAGGTTTTAATTTATCGAAAACTCCCCCAAAGAGGCCTTTCTTTTTTTCTCCATTATTTCCCATAGAATCTCCTTCGCAAATATAAAAATCTTGTGTTTATTCAAACCACCCAGGATTTGGGTGGAGGCCGGTCTCCCGACCAGCCTGGAAATGGTATAAAATCGAGGCTGGAAGCCTCTCCTACAGTGAGAGGTCTGAATAGTAGCAAAAAATCCTTACCCCTTTTCAAGGTTGAATTTAACCACCCATACGCCTGTTCCTTTATAGTCTCTTGCATTGAATCTGCTTATTGTAACACCGCTATCTTCCATTTCGTGAATAAAATCGAGTAATTCATTCCCTGTCATCTCGTCGATCTTTATTTCCACGCCTTCACTCTTCTTGCCATAAGGCTTAATATATGTTATTTTTATTTCCAGCTTTTTGGCTTTCTTTTCAACAAATGCCGATAGGGACCCCTGGAATTTCTTCTCCTCCTGTGGAGCTGATTTTTGATGTGATTCAAGGAGTTTCCTTAATTTGATCTTATTTTTCCCATTGGCCTTTAACCTTGTTTTTTGTCTGTCGATTTTATCAAGTGTCGGAAACAGAAAGATCAGGGAGTATGCCAGCATGAGAATAACCAAGCTTCCTATTGTGAGAATAATATTTTCTCTTGTTGTCTTTTTTTTCAACTGGATTTCCTCCGGCCTTTCTTGGGTTCTTTTCTGGATTCGGGTGTAACTTTTATTGTGAAATCAACACTGTCGTCACCTTTTCTTTTCTGCACAAGTGTTTCCGCCTTGTCAAAATATTTTTCCAGGGCAGATCTGAATTCATCGACTCCCTGGAACGATTCCGCTTCTCCTTTTAACCTGATATTATCTTCCGTCATATCCATTTCATAGAAAGAAACATCCAGTTTTTTCCCTGCACTTGAAATATCGTGTAGCATGGGTATCACTTTTCTTGACGAACCCGTCTGCCCTTTTTCTTCCTTTTTGATAATTGCCCTTGCCTCCGGCAGTGGATACCTTACTCTTTTTTTCTTTGGAAACTCTTCTTTTACCGCCATTTTCATGGCGTTTACAATCTGCTTGTTTTGCTTTTTTAATTGTGATTCTTCCATCACAAGACTGATTGAATATATTAAAAGCGGAATAAGCAGGAGAAAAACCCAATGAAAAGATACATTTTTCCCGTCATCCCTGACTTTCTTGAAATTCACTTTTTCCTGCCCCACCGAGTCATAAAGCGCCGCGCCGAATGCCACGCTGTCGAAAAATGGTGAAAGACCCGATGGTAATTCAAAATATGTAACAGGCGCTTCGAAATATTCCTCGACATATTTGGCGAGACCCGGCATCTGCCCCCCTCCGCCAGTGAGAACAATCTGTTCGTAATCAAAGGGAGTATGTATTGAAGCCGATTTGAAAAGATCGTCAAAGAACCGCCTGATCTCCTTATCGTGCAGTCCCTCGGTTTGCTTTATCTCTCCGACTTCCTCCTGTGTAATTTTTCTTTCGTGAGAGAGGATGTTGTCAATCTTGTTTCCTCCCATAATCCTGACCCTGACAAGGTCCAGCCTCCCGTCCCTGACCCCGCAGAATGTGGTCTTGCTTGCGCCCAGGTCAATGATGAGGGCGTTTTTTATGTTGTTATATGCCGCCACTCTCGCCAGGGCGGAGGGTTCGGTATCTATCACGCTGATGGAGTTTTCACCGCTTTTAACAAATTGCTCCATTTCTTCCCTGACAGCTACCAATATGCTCGCATTCTCCCTGTGGATGGAGGAGACGTCCCATACCATCTTTTCCAGCGGCAGTACCAGTGTCTCCATTAATTCGCCGGGAAGAACGTCCATTATTCTTCTTTTATCCCGAAACGGGAATGAGAACCGGCGAAATGTCACCAGATTTGATGGTAAAGCCAAAATTTTCTTGCCGGGTTTGCCCTTTGAAATAGCTGAAAACCCGCCAAGACCGCTTTTTACCGTAATTTTTCTAATTTTTGAACTACCTGAATCTATACCCTGATAAACTGCCATATTTATTGTGCCTGCCAGTAAATAATTTTTCCGCCCTTTTTGCCTCGTTTGAATATTACCACCAGTTGAGCCGAATCCCTCTCGTCAAAACTGTCGATTGTTATGGTTACTTTAAAAGCGGTGCTGCAGACGTCTGCATGCTTTTTAATCCGATAAAGCAGATCGTAATTCATTCCTGCAATGTCAACAAGCTTATCAATTTTCTTGATAGGTGCCATTTCCCTGCTTCTGATTATCTCGTCGACAAGATCCTCGTTCATCTCATCATCGAGACACATCAGTACATCGGGACCTGCCGTGTTGACATTTATTTTCCCTCCGGAATAGACAGTCAAAACATCCTTCAGTCCCGGCAGAACTTCCTTGCCCACGATCTTGCCCTGGTAATGCTCACCAAGTCTCTTTATCAATTTGATTTCTTCTATAGAGTCAAGGGGTCCTCCTTTTGAAGGAATGTCCGTATAGTCCCATCCGTCGGCTCCAAAAGGGACCCGCCTTATCTGATCCGCATCTATCCAGTCGATGAGAGGATTCACAAGCTCCGGTTCAATTTGAAGATTTCTGAAAAGTCGCCTGAAAAGTTTAATGTTTTCCTTCTTGGGATTCGCTCCGGAAAGCAGAACATTTGGATTAATATATCGCTCCAGGTCTTCAACCTCGATGGAGATATTTACTTTCTCATCCTCCATCTCGTATGAAGGAATTCCCAATGCCCAGTGATCATGAAAAGAGTCAACATCCGCAGTATCGAAGTAAAATAGCTGCTGAACCCCCCCATATACGGAACGCGATATATAATACGCTTTTTCCTTGAAATAGATCTTCTGGTAGTACTTTGATGTGAACATGGCGTCCGCCGACATCTGTATTACCAGTATGTAAATTATTCCAATCGCTCCGAGAACGGAGAGGAGAACCATCTGATTACCTCAATCCTTTAAATTATTGTACCGGGTTCTTCATTTTTCGGGATGGATTTACCTTTTATTAATTTTCTTTTCACGATAACAATCGTAGTGAAAATACTAAAAAGCGCAAGGCTAAAATATTGTGCCAGCGAGAGCGTCGATCCCCGGGGATATTGATTCGGCGTGTTTGAACGGAAAAACTCGACAAAGAATCTTATCGCTCCATAAGAAGCGAACATCAACATCGTCATTTCACCGTCAAATTTCTTCCTCTTCCACCACCATAGCATAAAAAGAAAGGTTATTACAAGTAAAAACGACTCATACAACTGTGTGGGATGACGAAGACCCGCCAGGTTTGCCCCTTTGAATTCAACCGCCCAGGGTACGTCGGTTATCTTACCGTAACAGCATCCGTTCAAAAAACATCCGATTCTTCCGATTGCAAGTCCGAGTATGATATGAACGGAGGCAAAATCACATATCTTTCCGAGGGGCATTTTCTTGAATATATGGAGTGCTAACATTCCCAGGAGTCCGCCCAATAAAGCGCCATGCCAGGAAAGCCCACCCTCCCTTAAAAAGAAAATATGAAGAGGTGATTTTATGAAAACACTCAGGTTTAAAGCGACATAAAAAAGTCTTGCCCCGATAACGCCTCCCGCTATGGCAAATATGGTTACGTCAATCGCCTGATCATAAGAGAATCCTTCGAATTTACGGGTGAATCGCATCACAAGAAGGACAGCCACGTAAGCGACGACCATCATAACTCCGTAAAAATATATGGGAAAACTTCCGATTTTAAATGCAATGGGATGCAATATATTCCTCCTTGCAGGTCAATTACTACTGATAGTATCCGAATCAATAATTTTATTCCGGTATTCAACCATTATTTTTTATAATTATTCAGAACCCCCGCTATGTCATCCTGAGCGGAAAACTGAACACCTTACTTTAACAAACTAATCTTTCTCAAGAACGGGACTTGCATATCTCCGATGTTTTTCTCAGCGAAGGATCTCTTGCAAGCGAATCGTCCAGGTTGTCATCCTGAGCGGAATACGATCTTTCCCTTTCCTGAATAAACCTCGGCAGGAACGGGTTTACCTTTCCTCCGAAGTCTTTCACAGCGAAGGATCTCTTTCCCGGGGTTCTCCTTCAAAATAACCCTCTTTCTTATCGAGACTTGCTCCCTCTGCGCCATTGGGGTTGAGATTCTTCGCTATGTCAATCCCCGGACACAAGACAATTCCGTCTTTGAGAAAGTCGTCGAAGCAAAGTTATTCTCTCATGATCCGCTCAGAATGACAATTTGCACACCTTCCCGGAAATCCTTTTTAAATATTCCTTGTACATATTTATTTCAACATCCAGCTTCTTCTTCGCCAGGAATTCCATATATTCCCTGAGTATATCAAGGTCTCCTTCCGATAATGACAAGGCATGACGGTAATTCTTCAACGCTTTGTCATGGTTGTCAGTTTTGCTGTAAATTCGCGCCAGAGCTAACCTCGGCTCATAATTCTCCGGGTCTTTTGTGACCGAAGCTTCAAGAGGATTTATAGCTTGATCCTCTTTTCCAAGTTTATTGTAATACAGTACCATGTAGCATTCCATTAAAGCGGTTCTCTCCGACCTGTCAATTTTCTTCAGAAAATCCAACATCTCTATATCTTTTCCCGCTCGCCACAGGATTTTTACTTTCATCTCCCTTGCTTCCCTGTTTTTGATATCTATTTTCAGGGCGGAGTCAACAAGCTTGTTCGCTTCTTCAAATTCCTCCCGGTCAAATTTTATTTTCGCCAAATGAATAAGAACCGGTGGACTATCTGGAAATTTCTTTTCAATCTCCTGAATTAGCTTATTGTATTTCTTCGTCTCCGCGGACTCGCAATGAATTTGTGCTTTGGCAAGTAACGGCAAGGGACTTAAACGATTGCAAGACTGAATGTTCTCCAGCATTCTCAAAGCCCTGTCCCTATGCCCGGACATATACTCACACATTGCGATGCGTATCGATAATTCGATGTTTTCCATTCCCAATCTGACGGACTGGTAAAATCTTCTTTCGGCGCTTTTTACTTCGCCCTTTCGAATCAACATGATACCTTTTTTGAAAAAAGATTCGGGATCATCGGAGCCTTCATATATTCCCGTTTCTATGTTGCAGTCCGGGCATATATGACCGCCGCTGACCAGTACCTTCTTGCAATTTGGGCATGGATACTGGTATGAAAAAATCGATTCTGTCGAGATCGTCTGCAGGCATTGCTCAAGATCAAAAAATATCTCCTCACCGTTTTTATATCTCAGCGATTTATCCCGCTCCAGTCCCCTTGAAATTATTGCCGCCAGGATATCCGGTATGTCCGGATTCATCTTCTGGATCGGCGGCAGGCAAAACGGAGGGAATTCTCCCGGTCTGATTCCTGTCAGCAGATAATATCCGAGAACAGAAAGACTATAGATGTCGGACTGGGGGCAAAAATCTCCCTGCAAAACTTCAGGTGCCGAAAATTCACGATTCAGGGGAGTGTCATGACCGGGTTTCGATAATGCTAATTCCGGCATCTCAAGCCCAACCAGTACAAGTTTTCCTGGATATGGGATAATTATATTCCCGGGCCTTATGTCGGTATGCGCTATCGGCGGATTATGGCGGTGAAGAATTTTCAGGACAATCGAGATTTTTTTCATCCAGTTTATTGCATTGAAAAACGGTATCCCACCATTCTTTTCCACCATAATCTCTTCCAGGTTCTTTCCTTTTATCCATTTCATGACCAGATATGCATAGTCATCATCAAAAAAATAATGATATATTTCCGGGAATCCCTCGGCATGAATTGTGGATAGAGCCTTTGCTTTTTTCATAAAGTATGATATCCAGCGGGAGGGCGTTGGCGATGATGGATCCTGTTTGATTTTTTTTATGGCGACAACCCGTTTGCTAATCTGCCTGTCACGGGCAATATAAATATATCCCTTTTCAGATTCTTTGATTGTGTCAAGAATGGTATATCTTGTTCCTATCAGTTTCGCATCGACAGTGCCCATAAAAAAATCTCCTCTTTCCTTCACATTCGACATACCAACAAGTATTCCCTTAATTACTCATATTGGGACATGAATTTTATTTTTTGTTCCCCTTTGACAATTCCGTCGATAATGTTTAAAATGGTTGGAAATATTGATTGATTTGACAATGGCAAGTTGGGCGAAAAATATTAAGACAGCTTAAACAGCCATTATCAAGTTAAAAATGAGTTCTAAAATGTTACATTTACACAATATCGAGAAAAATTACGGCGAAAAGAAGGTGCTTGATAGAGTTAACCTGCATATCGCCCCGCGTGAAAAAGCCGGACTGATTGGTGTAAACGGAAGCGGCAAAACCACACTTTTAAAGATTATCTCCGGTCACATTGAGCCGGAAAAAGGACAAGTTGTTTTTTCCACCTCTGTCTGTGTCTCTTACCTTTCCCAGGAAGTGACGGTGTCTCCCGGCAATTCCCTGCATGAAGAGATGAAGCGGGCCCTTCCCGATATGATGCAGATGGAAAGACGCCTGCGCTTTCTGGAGAATGAAATGGCGGCTTGCTCCGATAACCCGGAGATTATGGAACACCTGATTAATGAATATTCCTCGCTTCATGAGAAATTCGATCAAAACAGCGGGCATGACCTTTCATGGAAAATTGACCGGGTCATCCAGGGATTGGGCTTCAGCCCGGAAGACAGGGAGAGGAATGTCTCCGAGTTCAGTGGCGGATGGCAGATGAGGATCGAATTGGCGAAGCTTCTGTTGCAGGAAAAGGATATTCTATTGCTGGACGAACCTACCAACCACCTGGATCTAAACGCCGTGGAATGGCTGGAGGACTACCTGAAGACTTACCCGGGGGCAGTAATAATTGTATCCCACGACAGGTACTTTTTAAATCGCGTGACAAGCCGAACTATACATCTGGAGAGGGGAAGGATTAAGACATATCCTGGAGACTATGACTTCTTTGTGAAACGGAAAGAGCTTGAACGGGAGCAGCAGCAGCACGCTTTTAATCTCCAGGAAGTGAAACTTGTAAAAGACAGGAGATTTATTGAGCGCTTCCGGGCGAAGAACACTCTTGCAACGAGGGTAAAAAGCCGGGAAAAGATGCTGGAAAAGATGGATAAGGTGAAAGCTCCGGAGAAGGAGTTGAAATCCATAAATCTATCTTTCGATTCCGATGGCAAACAGATGACAACCGTTTATATGTTCAAGGATCTTCAAAAGAATTTTCCTGGAAAAACTGTCCCCTTGTCCGGTGAAATTGAGATACCTGGTGGAGAGAGAATCGCTGTTGTGGGTGAAAACGGATGCGGCAAGACCACCCTTTTCAGGATCCTCTCCGGGGTTGACCGATCCTACGATGGGAAACTGAAGGTTCACAGGAATGCAAAAATCAAGTTTTATATGCAAAACCAGGCCGAGCAATTGAACGAGGAGAACACGGCGCTTCAGGAGATGGAAGCGGCAGCCCCAAGCGGAACTCCAACGGTTGTGCTGCGGACAATCCTTGGCAGTTTTCTTTTCCGCGGCGACGACGTTTTCAAGAAAGTCTCGGTTTTAAGCGGCGGAGAGAAATCCAGACTGGCGATCGCCAGGATGGTGGTTTCTTCGTCAAATATTCTTTTAATGGATGAACCGACAAACCATCTCGATTTTCAATCCCGCGAGTCCCTTGCCGATGCCCTGAACCAATACGAGGGGACCGTGATGATAGTCTCCCATGACCGTTATTTCATCGACCAGGTATGCTCCCGCGTCATTGAGATTGAAAACGGACAACTGATTGATTACCCGGGCAACTTCACATATTATCGGCAGAAGAAAAAATTTAAGAATGGTTTAATAATTCAGGGCGTGCCTGTCAAGAAGAAGAAGAAAAAGGGGAAGCTTCCCGCCTATGTTCCATCCCAAAAAGAGAAAATAAGTAAACATATCGGAAAGATTGAAGAGACAATTGCCGAATATGAGGCAAGAATCGAGAAAAAGGAATACGAGATGGAAAAGCCTGAGAATATGGCGAATGAGAAAAAAATCCAGAGAATGGTGGGGGAGTATGCCAATCTGAAATCCAAACTGGAAGAATCTATGAACCAATGGGAAGAAATGCACGAGATGCTGGAAAACGAATGAGCGTGATTTGTATTAACAGGACTTACGCATTTCCAAGAAAGAAATGCATGAAACTGTCATCCTGAGCGGAATACGATCTAATTTACTTTAATAGGCATACCTTTCTCAGGAACGGGGCTTACATACCTCCGATGTATTAATCAGCGAAGGATCTCTATCCATGAATAGCGATCTCTCAGGACAACATTCAGGAGATTCTTCGCTATGTGAATCCCCGTACATCAAGGAAATCCCGTCCTTCAGAAAATCATCAGATTAAAGTAACTCTCTCGTATATCGCTCAGAATGACAAGGCTAACTCCTCATTTTGCGTAAATCCTGTATTAACTAATATCGCTTTTTTGGCAAGTTGAGTGACTTAATTAAAAGATGTCAGGTGTGCGAAATCTAAGAACTAATTTTTTCATAGGAAGGTACTTTTATTTTTCAATGAAATATAATACAATGAATAACACAGGATGACTTTATCGTAAAATAGCATTTAATCGGCGGGTTTATTTTATGGAAGCGATATTTTTAGAAAATTATTGGATTAAAAACGAGATAGGCAGGGGGAACATCAGTATTGTCTATATGGCGGTTAATTCAAAAACGGGGGAAGATGTTGCCCTGAAAAGGTTTTTCCTGCCTCATATCATTCTTGAGTCACAGAGAAAAGAAAAATTCAAGGAATGTCGGGGGGAAATTCAGGAAATCATTAATCTGGAATATCCGAACATTCTGAATGTCCGGGATTTATTCGAGGAAGACGGTAATTTTTACCTCGAAATGGAGCTTCTCAAGGGGAAGACCCTTGCACAGATAAATGAAGGAAGTAAAAAGTACAAGCTTGATGAGGGTGTACATATATTTCTCAAATGTGCCGAGGCGCTCTCATACACTCATAAAAAAGAACTTTTACACAGATACCTCAAGCCTTCCAATGTTTTTATAACGGAAGAGGGAGAGGTCAAAATCACTGATTTCGGAACCCATTTGTTTAACAGGGACCATAAGAACCGGGATGTTTCAAATGAAATAATACCGGCAAGAATAATAAAATACTTCTCGCCGGAGCAACTGAAAAACGAAGATTGTGATGTCAGATCAGATATTTATTCACTTGCCGCTGTGATGTACGAATTATTCACCGGAAGATCGCCGTTTGGAGGGGAGAGCAGGGAGTTATTAGAGCAGGACATTCTTGAAAAAGAAGTTGAATCACCGAGATTTTTAAATCCAAAAATTCCAGAATTGCTCGATTACCTGCTTGTCAAAGCTCTTAATAAGGATCCCGACTTGAGGCACAGGGATATGGATGAGCTAATTCGGGATATCAGGCATCTTTTTCAGAGTGGAAATATTGAAAACACCGGAATAAGGGCAGGGCATATCAAGAAAGTTCAGGGAAGAGTGGCGCAACAGGTGCACCACGTGAAAAAGGGGATGTGGGATTTATTCAAAAAGATTAGCCCGGCGGAAAAGTCCGTGGAGATTGAAGAGCCGGATACCGGATCGGGAATATTAAGAAAAAGAAGAAAGCATAGAAAAAGCAATGACGGACTTGAAATAAGCGCGCCGGTTTTTGAAAAGACTGTTCCTGGAAGAATCCCCACAAGAGAAAAACACGCGATTACCCCCGGAAAAAAAGCCAAAAAAAACAAAAAGCTCCGGAAATCTCCAATGATTTTAAAGGGTGTTATTGTGGGAGTGTTAATCCTCATACTTGTTTTTTTTGGTGTGATATTTGCAAAAAAACTTATTGAGTCACGTAAAAATGGGAACAACCGGGCCGGCATTAGCACGCAATCCACCCCGACTCCGGTGGTTGTGAAAAACAGCGGAAAGAACGGAACTGTGATTATCACATGCAATGTGCCTTCCGTCCATATATTCATGCAGAATTATTACAACAGAAATATGCCTCCTATAGATAGAAAAACCGGGGAAGCTGGAAAATCCGTGGAGGTTGAAGCAGAACCCGGAGTCTATTCAGTGAGACTTGCCAAGGAAATGTACCGCTCATACGAGGGAAGAATTGAAGTGATGGCGGGACAGCGTAAAAAAGTAAAGGCAGATCTTGAAAGAAAGGAACCCAGACTCCAGATAATAACAATTCCAGGCGGGGCATCTGTCTATCTCAACCACTCTTTTTATGGAAAAACCCCTCTTACTCTTTATGACATAAGGTATGGCAGGTACAAACTGCATATAAGGAAAAAGGATTATGAAGACCTGGAATCCGATATAAACATCAGGTCAGGTGAGCCTCTGATAATAAACAAGGACTTGGGAAAAATTCCTAAAGGCGGCGGCAGGATTATAAAGACAAAAAAAAAGAATAATACGTATGTCTCAATCTTTACTATTCCGGCCGGCGCCACGGTCTATATCGGAGAAAAAAAAATTGGATATTCTCCAATTCAAAAATTGTCGCATCCACCCGGTAAATATACACTTAACATAAGAATGGCCGGATATCGCACAGTAAATAGAGAGATAAACATTCCCAAAGGGCTTGTCAGGGATTTTTTTATCGATATGGCAAAGATTCAGGAAACGGCATCAAACATAAAAGAAACACCCCCGCTTTATTCGAAACCAGATTTTCAATCCCCGACTCCGGAACCTGTCCCGCAATCTGTTGAGAAAAAGCCCGTGATAACAAAGCCCGAAAAACTCAAGTTGATGGTCAGGCTTATTTTTACAGACGGGATAGCTTACGACAAGTTAAGCAGGAAAGTAATTAACATTTCTTTTGATAAAAAGCTTATTGCAAACAGGATTGAAAGAGCCCTTGAAGGAGAAAAAGATATTATCATCACTGATAACGGCTTTGACACCGACATTCTCATGAAAGTTCATTTCGCTGTGGGAGTTAATTCACAATCTTCCGAAACGAAGCCTGATTTGACTCTTTATTCGGCAGTCATGCTTTCTAGTATTCGGCCCAGGAAGACAATTTTTTATGTGCATGATAACGCCTTTATTCCGTTCCCGTCAGAAGCATCTGTAAGCAGTTCAGGCAGAGGGTATTCCTCTTCACGCCTGGTGGATCGGGAGAACGGTACGAGAGAAGCGAATGCTTTCATTGAAAGTCACATCGGAAGGGTTCTGAATATTCTGAAGGAATACAAGCTTAAGATGGAAACAGATGAGAGTCTTGATATCGTTGATGTGGCAATGATCAATTTGAAATAAAAGGCTGGGATTAATTCAGATGGACTTCCTTGAATTCGAAGAAACAGATTCATTAAAAAAGGAAGAGAAAGAAGACGGGCAATCCACTCCCATCTTTAATATTTCTTCACAGGAGACTCAATCCACTGCGGTTTCAACTGCAATCCCCACTTCCACTGTTGATGCAAAAAACCCGTTTGACCGGGATGATGATTCCGAGGGTAAATCGGTATTTGGTTTTCTCGAGCTTGACAAAAAAGAGAAAAAGAAAATAAAAAAGGAAAAGCTTGTAGTATGTCCCAATTGCGGCGCGGCCAATTCACATAACAATGATTTTTGCTATGATTGTCAGGGGGAGCTTGTGAAGTTTCGCCAGGTCGAGTTTGACACGAAGCCCATAAAAGTGGTGTTGAAATTTCCAAAAAATATAAGATTTAAATTCTGCGGTCTATGCGGTGCCTCCAATGAAATCTCCGCAGTGTATTGCAAGGATTGTTGCTCGGCGTTTGAATAAGATTAATGCAATCATACAGGGCAATCATACAGGAATGAAGCTTCATTACACGAAGCATTTGGAAAGTTATATTTCACTTGCAGGAGGAGCGTTTATGATTACTTGTCCAATCTGCCAGGCACAATACCATTCCGACTCTGAAGTCTGTCCACATTGCGAAGCCGGTGGCTCCCGTGAGGCGGATCATAATGACGAGCTTGTCGTTGCCTTCCCGGCCGGTAATGAACCGGAAGCGTATCTGATTAAAGGACTGCTTGAGGGAGTCGGCATTCCCACAATGATACGATCCAGGCAGGTGGCTATGTATGACAGTATTTTCAGTTATGGCGAAACCGGCTGGGGCGATATAATGGTTCACCGGAAGAACCTGGAAAATGCTCAGCAATTAATCCGTGATTATCTTCAAAAGACAGCAGACAGTCCATCCTAGATATTTTAATAATAGATCAAGCGAAAGGAATTGCAATAGATGAAATTGGATATATCCCTGGTGGGGGGAATGGTTCATGATGGAGAGGGAAATCCGCCGGTGCGAGCCGACCTGGGGATAAAGTCTGACAGGTTGGTTTATCCCATTAATGAGGCGGAGAAGAAAAAAGCCAGGAGAATAATTGACATAGAAGGGCTTCATGTTTCACCTGGTTTTATCAACATACATGGACATTCGGATATTCCATTTCTGATAGACGGCAGGGTTCCCAGTGTTTTATGCCAGGGGATAACCACGGAAGTTGTGGGGAATTGTGGAATGTCTGCCGCTCCTATGCTTGGGAGATATGGGGAAGAAGCAAAAAAAGCTTTAAAAAGAGATAGCGACGTTCTTGTTGATTGGGAAGATTTCAATGGTTTCTTTTCCAGGCTAATGAAGAATGGGATCGCAATTAATATGATTACCCTGATAGGTCAGGGAAATCTCAGGGGGAGTGTTGTCGGCCTGGATGACCGTCCCGCGACTCCTGATGAAATGGGAAGGATGAAAGAGCTTGTCGTTCGCCTGATGAAACAGGGCGCCTGGGGAATTTCCACCGGGCTTATTTACACACCGTCAGTTTTTGCAAACACTGAAGAACTGATCAACCTTGTCGGTGTCCTCAGGGAGACGGGAGGGTATTATTCCACTCACATAAGGGGGGAGGGCAGTACATTAATTGACGCAATTCAAGAAGCTCTGACAATAGCTGAAAATGCACATGTTCCTGTTGAAATCTCACATTTAAAAGCCGCCGGCGTGAAAAACTGGGGGAAGATCGACAGGGTTCTCGAAATGATACGCTCGGCGCGTTCCAGGGGAGTTTTTGTGCAACATGACCAGTATCCTTATGAAATGTCATCAACGGGTCTGAGCATGGTTCTTCCCCTGTGGGCATTGGATGGAGGTGGCGAAAAGGCAATTGAAAGGATAAAGAATCCAGAAACCCGCGCGAAAATAATTGATGAATTGAAAAATGATCCCTACGCACAGGGAGACAGAATAATTATCAGTGGCGTGGGGAGCGAAAAGAACAGGAAATATCTGGGTAGAAGAGTTGACAATCTGGCAAAAGAAGAGAAAAAAGATGTCGGCGAATTTATTCTCGATCTATTACTTGAGGAGAAAGGTTCAGTAGGCGCGATTTACCTCAGTATGTGCGAGGAGGATGTCAGGAAGGTAATGCTGGATCCTTACACTGCGGTCTGTACCGATGCGGATGCAAGGGCGGCCGGGGGACCTCTTAACAGGGACAATCCCCATCCCCGCGCATATGGCTCGTTTCCCCGGGTGATCGGGCATTATTCCAGGGATGAAAACTTGTTCCCTCTTTCCACGGCAATATATAAGATGACAGGGCTGCCTGCAAAAATGCTGGGGCTTGAAGACAGAGGAAGAATTGCGGACGGAATGATTGCCGACCTTACCATATTTGATTACGAGAAAATTGAAGATAGATCCACAATACAGAATCCGCACCGATATCCGTCGGGAGTTGAATATGTTGTTGTAAATGGAAAAATCGCGATGGAGAGGGGAGATATACTTCCCATAAGAGATGGAAGGATTCTTCGACATGGCCGATAATCAGAAGGAATTTAAAATAATAAAATCGAAGTACTAACTGAATATAATGAAGGAATAAACAAGTTCAGAAAGGTTGGTAGAGAATGCTGAATATAAAGCAGATGAAGCTAAATATTGTACTGGATCATGAGGATTGCGATAAACTATCCACTGATTTACTGGAAAACTACAACCTCCTGCTCCATGGGATCAAGAAAGGTTATATTGAGGGACTCGGACTTAAAATTTCCAGAGAAGATAAATGGATTATCAATAATTTAATTAATTTCGACTCCAATCTCCTGGGGGGAGATATTGTTTATGTGGCACCTGATACAATAATGTATTACAAGGTTCCAAGAGATGATGAGATTATTGAAATAGGGATAGTCGGCGACACATCCACCAAGGAGTTTAATGACTTCGCCCTCAGGATCAAAACCTCTATTTTCGATGCTCTGGAAAGTCCGGATCAGGTATGGGAACCGATGAAGCAATTGAATGCATCGTTCAAATTACTGGTAGATGACTCAAAAACCGTTAAGCCTGGAGAAGAAGAAGTTTTAGCGGCGATTGAGATTGAAGACAAGCAGGCACGAGCCCTGATGGCAGTGATTAAAGAGAAAGATTCCATTTTCCTTGACAAATTAATGGAAGAAACAAATGCGGAGGATCTGGAAGAGATAACAAAGACATTCGCTGATCTCGGCCTTGTTAATACCGATTTTGTACTTCTTTGTAATAAAACGGGACAGCAGATATTGAGAATACCGGACAAATCGGCTCTTGACGAAATATCGCAAAAAGGTTTTAAATGCTTTATTTGCGGAGCTTCCATGTCTGATGAAAAGCTTGTAAGAGCTGTTTCATGCTCTGACTTTGGCAAGAAAATGCTTGAAGATGATTACTGGTTCCTTATTCTTGTGTTGAACGCACTTAACACATTGGGCATTGGGCATGAAAAATGTTACATATATTCGGGAGACTCACCGGACAGAAATATTTTCCTGAATATTAACAATGAAACAGTTATGCTCCAACTGCTTAATCGCAAGTTAACTCTGGATGACGCATATCTCATTAATGCTCATATAGCGGCGTATAAATTGAATTATCTGATTCTTATATCAACATCATCCGTGTCGGATCTCATGAAAAGCCATTTGGAAGAGACCAACCCGAACTGTTTCATCAGCTTCATTGAGGGACTTTCAGGCATTGCAATGAAAGTTAAGAAGATTCTGGTCGGAAAAGAAAAGAAGAGACTCGAAGAAATCCTCACAGTGATGAAAGAACTTACCCCCATTCCGATAGAAGAACTGGTGATAAGGAAAGTCCTGCCCAATGGGAGAGTAAAGCCAAAATCAGGACTTGAAGACGTCATACTCACCGAGATGACCGAGGCGGAAGAACAGGCACCGTCAGACCTTGCCATGGAACCGGACGATGCTAATGAGGATAAGAATATGGTCCTGACATCCGTGCCCGGAGACCTGGGAACGATGCCTCCCACAAAGGACGACTTCTACATTGAAGGACATTCCGTGGAGGATGAAATCATAAAGGGATTTGAAGATGGACACATGGATTCCTGAGTAAAAGGAATGAATTTTTTAGAGTCTATTCAGGCTTCCCACCGTGGGGAAAGCTTGAATAGTTGCAAATTTAGAGGCTGATCGGAAGACCGGCCTCTACCCAAATTTTATGTAGGATTATCGTGGTCAGGACCCCCTACACAATTGCCTGAAATGTTAAATTAATTTAGAACTCTATCTTCTCCGCGTCCTCTGCGGTGAATGGTTATAAACTGCCTACATATTTATTATGCCAATACACAGAAAGCGAGGCAGCCATAATGGTTGATATTTCCAGGAGACAGTGGGATCTCATTCAACAAAGATTATCGAAGCTCGAGGGAAAAATTCGAATGATAGAAAATAAGCTCGAACTGATTGAACGAAGATTAAGACCCTCGGACCTTTATCGAATAATAAAACAACAGGAGCAGGAAGAGGCAATTGCACCTCAAAAAACACTGCCGAAACTGATGCCGTAATTGATTATGGAAAACGGATGGCAGAATTCTGAAAACGGCATGAAATTGGTTACTGCTCAGACCACCCCACTATTTGGGTAGAGGCCGGTCTCCCGACCGGTCTGGAAACGGCATGAAATCAAGTTTGGAGAATTCCTCACATAAGAGAAGTCTGAATTATATTAAAAAATCATCAACGCACTTTAAAATACTAAGATCCAGCGATTAAAGTGTTGTTTTCAAAATAAATCTCTGCGTCCTCCGCGAACTCTGCGGTGAGTAATAACAATGAAAGAAAATCAGGAAAAAACAAAAGAAAACGGACAGGAAAAGCGAGTCACAAGGGCAATGGTGATAATTATTGTCGTCCTGCTTGTAGGTGCACTGGTGAAATTTGCCGTATTATTTATGAATCGCCGTTACAATAATCCTGATAAGGTTGCAGGCGATTTTGTTTATAACCTGGTAAAGGGGAACAAGAAAGAGCTTGCAAAACTCTCCATGCCACATCTACGAGAGCAAGTCGAAAAAATTGAACCTCTTGAAGGGCTTGATAAATTCAAAAAAGAGGATCTTCCTACTCCGATGGTAATCCAGGGGCAGAAATCTTATAAGGCCGTCTATTATATACAGGGAAAATACGAGTACCAGGTAGGAGTTATCCTGAAAAAGATCAGAAACATGTGGCTTGTTGACGATCTGATCCTCATAAAAAAGCCCCGGGGAATGTTGAAACCTTTCAAGAGATGATTCTTATTTCTATTCAGACACCTGATATATGAGATACAGTCAGTCCCGATTTTCGTGGCAAGATGCCACTCCTACATCTCATCTTTGGGGTGGGAAATGGGCAATTCCACTCCGCCTATTGTGATATGCTTTCCATCCTTATCGATTTCTATTTTATTTCTTTTTGCCGCTGATCCCGATGAATCGGATTTTTCGACTTCCTTTATTGCATCCCGCATTTTTTTCTTGGACAATGTTTCATATTTCTCGGCATTTTCAGATATAATACTAACTCTGTTGTCGGCAATATCGGTGATCATAAAGTTCCCGTCGGGTGTGGCATGACATTTTGCTTTTGAATCCAGGCTCCTTTTCATTTTGTTCTGCCATATTATCTTTCCGTCGGGGGAAATACAGTCAATCATTGTCCTTGTGCCCTTGATGTTGAATGCGTTATCATCTGCCGAAGGGAAGTTCGATCTGTAAGAATCGGGTATATGGGGATTATCTTCAAGGGATTTCAGGACAAGATAGACATTCCCGTCTTTGCCTGCCTGGACAAGATGCTTTGCCGCGCTGTCGCTTTTTGAAGGTAGATCCATCTTCCATTTTGTTTCTCCGCCGATCCCCATTGCATAAAGGCGATCATTCATTTCCTTCCTTGCGCTCGTCAACACATAAAAACTCTTGCTTTTTTTATCAAATGCTACGTCATAAATGGTTTCATCTTTATCAGGCTCCCAGAAAGATTGCTCTTTTCCACCCTTGTGAATTACTATCCTGTCATAGTTATATCTTGCCGGTGATTCCGTGACAAATGCGACTCCATCGGACCCAAGAGGAATCGATCTTGAAACAAGCCTTTCGTCGGATATGTCAACGTGTTGCCCGGGAGTCCCGTCAGGTTGATATATCTGGTATCTCGCCTCGAGATCACCGATACACAGATTCCCCATTTCATCGGTTGTCATACGACCATACTTTATTTCTCTTCTCCATTTCTCTGACCCGTCGGGAGCGATTGCTTTGAATATTTTATCCTTGTGGTTATATATATCAAGGACGAAAACGGTGCCGTCTGCTGAAAACTCAATATCAGGCTCAAAACTGAAATGTTTGTCACACTCCCATTTCCTGGCTCCATCGGCCGAGAAAAGAGAGATTTTATCCCCATAGCTTGCCGCAACTTTACCGTCCTCAGTCCCTTTCAGCGTGACAGCGGTGAACCCGTTCCTTGAAAAGAGAGGGGATTCCCATGCTATATCACCCGATTCATCCATCTTCACAAGGGAATATTCATGACTCGGATTTCCACTGTTGACGGAATTTTTCATTTCTCTGAGTCTGACGGCGTAAAATTTTCCGTTATCTGCCGGGATAATATTTCCTGTGAATTTCCCCCCCTGTTTTCCCGGATCCATTTTAATATCCAACCTAATGACTTTTTTACCCGAAGCCGATTTTGCGATTTCATGACATATACAGGACTTTACTTTTTGTGACAACTTGCCCCCCAAAGCGAGTTCACTCATTCTTTTTAAATCAATATCTTCGCCCCGTCCCCCGGATTTTACAAAAGAATCTCCGGGCATGTTGATCGTTCCGGGTTTTCCGTCTTTTTTAAAAGTATAATTTCTCCCTTTTCCAGTGACGCCTCTGATTTCCATCCCCCGCACCTCCGTAGATCACTTGCTCAATTATACCTTTTTCGGATTGGTTTATCAAGCGGAATTGGGTATGATCAATAAATTATTCCCGGTTGATAATAAAAATCTTATGATATAAAAACACAATACTTCTTTTCTCAGGGGGAATATGAATATCAGGTGAGAGGGATTCTGAAAAAGGTTGAAAATATGGCTTGTTGACGCCCTGATTATTATAAAGAACTCCTCAGAATGTAACATTATATTAACAATAGTATGACAATACTATGATATAATCAATTTGAGGTGGGTTTATCTTGGTTAGAAAACTCATACTCTGTGTTCTCCGCGTCCTCTGCGGTGAATAGTTTCTTCAAACATGAGGACAGATAATTATGGATATAGGAAAAATAAATACAAATATAGCCGATACAAGTGGAACACCTGTTAAATTTTCAGGTGGGAAGGCGAAAGATCCCAAAGATGTTTTCACCCCGTCTTCCACCGGTGAGTCGGACCAATCTTTTGCAAGCCTTTCAGGAAAGAAATTTACGGCAGGCGATGCGGGAAAAATTCTCCTGGAAAGCAAGAAGAACCTGGAGGCCGCTTACAACAAGTCCGTGCAGAAACCGGACTGGGAAGTTCGCGGCGGTATTTACTATACCTCCAACCTGGTTTATGATAAGAAAAACCGGAGATTATACGGGGGCGTAGAGGAAGTACCCAAAACGAGCAGGCATAAACATCACCTGACATGTTTCAATCCTGACGGTTCCGTCCGGTGGAAATATGAGGACGAGAAATTTCGAAGTGGAGCTTCCCATGATAAAGACGGAAATGTATTTTTTTGCGGAATGAATTCACTCGTCGCACTTGATAAAGACGGAAATAAAAAATGGATCATTGGCCTGGAAAACCAATTCTATACGGATTATCCACCGGTGGTAGTTCCCGACGGCACGGTTTTTGTTATTTCCCCCGATAGAAGTAATAAATGGGAAAAGACGAGAATAACTGCAGCTAAAGACGGAAAAGTAAAATGGACATATAATACCGCCAACGACTGGGGAAGTAGGGCTATTTCCCTTGTTACGGGAAAGGACGGCTCTCTTTACATTGCGGCGCGGAAAAATGTGAAAGAGCAAGGACTGATATTTAAAAAGAGTCATCTGGAGGATTATCTTATCGGATTAAACCCTGACGGAACGGAGAAATTCAGGACTCCCATTGAAGGATGGGCGAAGAAATCCCGGGGAACCCTTACGGTGGGATCTAATGATAATATATATACAATTCAGAAAAGTAGCAAGCTCTGCGTCTATTCTCCCGACGGGAATGAGAAGTTAAGCGTTCAGTTGACCGGAAAATGGAACGGTCAGGATGTTACCCTTTCAACGAACTTTCCACCGACGGTTGATGAAGATGGAAATATTTATATTGCCGCCGAGAATTTTCGTAAGGGCGAATTGATATGCCTGGACGGGAAGGGTAAGGAAAAGTGGAGAAAATCTATTGATAAGAAATTTTCCACAAAACCCCACCTTTCGCCTGACGGAAAAATCGCGGTTGCCGGTGAAGATGAGCATATACATATATTTGATAAAAGTGGCGCCCCTCTTAAAAAATACCTGGTAGGCGGCGAGGATAGAATCAACCGTGCTTATGGCAGAAAAATGACAGGAATGCGAAGTTTTTGCAACGCAAATTTTACATTTGATGAAAACGGCGAAATTATAGTAGGAACCGGTGACTGGATACTGGCATTCGATCCTGATGCGGATCCACTTCTGCAGATCACTGAAGAATCTCACGACGGAGAAAATGGAGAAACAAAGAATGGGACAATCCGGGTGGAAGAGAAAAATGTCATAATTGGTGGGGTTAAGTTGAAGAGGAACAAAGGGGAGTAGTTGTCCCGGCAAAAATCTGACAGGAGTGAGACCATGAGAAAAAAAGCTTTATTTATCATTATAGTTGTTTGTGTGTTCCTTCTTATTTCATCACCGTTATTTATGATTTCGCATGATTCCGAATGTCGGGCGGAGGATGAGAAACCGGCTAAAAACCATGTAAAGGGCGTTTCGAAAGAGCTTTCACAAATTATCAATAATGACCGATATAAGAATGCATCCTGGGGGATATTTGTGAAGGAGCTTGAATCGGGCAGGATTCTGTTTGAATTGAACGCCGATAAAATGTTCGTTCCGGCATCAACAACCAAGATATTCAGCGTTTATTCAGCAATTGAGACTCTGGGGGCAGATTACAAATTTAAAACTCCCGTTTACAGGCGCGGGAATATCAGCAAATCGGGCGTTCTCGACGGCGATCTAATTCTGGTCGCAAGTGGGGATCTTACAATGGGAGGCCGAACCACCCCGGATAACAAGATTGCTTTCAAAAACACAGATCATTCATATGCAGATGCATTGCCGGGAGCGGAATTGACGGAGCAAGACCCACTGGCCGGCCTGAATCAGCTTGCAAAACAGGTGTCATCAAACGGTATCAGGGAAGTTAAGGGCGATGTTATTATTGATGACAGGCTTTTTGAGACACATAAGGCGCAGGACAAGAATGTCTATTTCATATTGACGCCAATCATGATTAACGATAACCTGATTGACCTGGTGATAAAACCTGCAAAAAAGGGGGAAATGGCTAAAGTTGAATGGCGTCCGCATACAGAAGTCTATCGGGTCAAATCAGAAGTGAAAACCGTAGCGCCGGGAAAGCCTGCCGAGATTGAAGTGTCTTCAAATGACGATAAAACCATTGTCGTGAGGGGACAGATTCCCTTCGGCTCAAAAGAAATCGTGAAAATTTACCAGGCTCAGGATCCGGCATCTTTCGCCAGGTCCCTTTTCATAGAAGCCCTCAGGAGAAATGGCGTGAAGGTTAAATCCGCCGTGAAAAGTAAGAATAACAGGAAAAATCTTCCCAAAAACCAGGATTATTCCGGATTCAAGAAAGCTGCCCAACTCGTTTCACCCCCGTTTTACGAAAATGCAAAGCTTATTTTGAAAACAAGCATGAATATCCATGCCGACATGCTTCCCATGCTTATTGCCGCCGCAAACGGCAAAAAGACATTTGAAGAGGGAATGCAATTGATGTGTCCTGTTATCAAGAAGTCCGGAATAGACATGAATACAATATCGCTGTCCGACGCTGAGGGCGGAACCCGCTCGGATCGCTTCACACCAAGAACCGTCTCCGGGATCCTGGAATATATATCAAAGCAACCTTACTTCGACAAGTATCATTACTGCCTGCCCATACTTGGTGTAGATGGCTCCCTTGTTTCAGCCGTTGGAAAGAAAAGTCCGGCTGTAGGTAAAATCCAGGCGAAGACAGGAAGCACAATTGCCGGCGATGTTTTGAATAACAGGGGAATACTTTTATCAAAATCTCTGGCCGGTTATGCCGTGACAAAAAACAATAAGAAACTTATATTTGCAGTATATGTGAACAATGCTCCCGTTTCTTCATTCAAAGAAATTGCACAAATTGCAGATGATATCGGGAGGATATGTGAGTTAATCTACGGAGGTCAAATTTAGCTTATCTTTTATGACATTTTTATTCACCGCAAAGACCACAAAGACCACAGAGGGTTCAAGAGGTTGACTGACTGACGGTCGTATTTCGGATTGAATAAATACGTAAATATCTGATTGGAATATTCAATCCCGGTAATGTTAAATTTACCATTGAGATTCCGGATTCCATCGCATGCTATAAGATTTATCGCCGCTTCAATTACTTGTTGTTGTCTTTTTGAGTATATACCCGCTTGCTTGTTTGCATCTCCCCAAAGGGTAGCTAACGTTAACTAACATGGTTTGCTTCCTTTGTCAATATGTAACATTCAGACCTCTCACAGTATGAGAGGCTTCCAGCCTCGATTTCATACCATTCTCAGACTGGTCGGGAGACCAACTTTCACCCATATCCTGGGGTAGTCTGATTCTCCTGCGGCGAGACGCCGCAGCTACCAATACTGTTTTAATGTTGGGTGCGGTATCCCGCCGCCCTATAAACTGCTTTAATGGTGGGGGTGGCATCCCACCGCCCTATAAAAAGGACCTGCAGTTTGTCGTTATTACCTGAAATTTGCTTACTTCAACTCGATTAACACGATTTTCACTTCATACCTTCCATTCTTTTTCATATATGCAACAAGGGCGGCGATTTTTTTGCCGTCGGGGCTCCACGCGCTGTCCGATACGATTGTGCGCCTGCCTATACCGGGTTGATTGTAAAATGTTATCCTCTTTTTATTACTTCCGTTTGAATCCATGATCCACAGATCCGTCTTCAAATACCTGTGCCAGCTATGTCCCTTGAGCGAGGGGAACTTCAGATTAAATCCATTGCTGGACATCCAGGCGACCTTCTTGCCGTCGGGTGAATAATGTGCATGCTCATCCCAGTCGTTCAAGGATTCCGTCAACCTTTTTACCGCACCGGTTCTCAGATCCATTTCATATATGTCAAGTCCCGATTCCTTCTGACCTCTGATAAGATTTCCGGAAAATATAACCTTCTCCCCGTCAGGCGTGAAACCATGACTTTCATAAAATGATTTGTTATTGCCTGGTTGATATTTCTTTATATTTCTCAACACAGGCTTTCCCGATTCAAAAGAAAAATCCGCAACCTTTAACGCCCATTCTCCCCATGTAAAATTTTTATTTTTACCGATTCTCTCCGCCCAGAAAAGCTTTTTGCCGTCAGGGGAGAATTGGGGGTGAATGACACCGCCTGCGTTATAGACTCTTGTCGGAATATTTGTGAGTCTCTGGAATTCACTGCCGTCGCCTTTCATCAACCATAGATTGCAGTTTATTCCTGTTCCGGGAATTCCCATTTTTTTTGCCAGTTGTCCTGTGGCATTTTCATTCATTGCGGTAAATACTATATATTTTCCTGATGGGTGCCATGCCGGGTTGCCGTTGTGCATTCGGGGACAGCTAGGCTTGTTGTGTGTGAGTACAATCTCACCTGATCCGTCGGGATTCATTACGAAGACATCATAATAGCCATCATCGCCAATCCTTGCCGATGCAATCTTATTTCTGGTCTTTGACCAATCCAGGCTCTTCCCGTATTCTTTTATTGTCTTCATGCTCCTGACCGGGTTATGTCTCACATCGGCATAAAGAGCCGACCATACATTTAGTAAGAATAACGCAGTTATTACAGGTATTTTCCAGGAAAAATCCGATATTTTATTCCTCATCTTTCCCCACCTCATTTTCTATAATTTACATGTATATTGAAAGAGCTTTCCTTTTGTTAAATGCTTGTAGGCGGAAAAAGTCGCGAGATATTCAACGCAGAGATCGCAGAGTCCGCAGAGGATAACACGAGAAAAGATTGATAACTCGAGATGGAAGTGGGGAATTGGAAATAACTGGTATTTTGAGGTTTTTCGATACCTTCACATCTGACTTCAGCTTTCCCTTTTCCCGATTTACTCGAAAAAAGAACTCTCTATCAAGTATATGAAACCGATTCATTTGTTCCTCATCGGGAAGACACTGAAGTGGCTGGGATCGTGTGGGTGGTGGGGTTCATTCCTCTCCCCCGGTTAAAACCGGGGGTTATTCTCATGGGAGGTTTAAAAACCTCCGCTACC